>CAZMZL010000001.1:0-33642 GCA_964570595.1 uncultured Anaerolineaceae bacterium
CTGCTCGAATTCTTAAATTCAGATACGCTCACCCTGGCACCTGAAGATCCGGGTTTGTCGGAACGACTGGTGGCATGGTGGGGAAAGATTGAGCAAGAACGGCTTACGCTTTCTAGGTTGAAAGCGGGTCTCGTCGGTGGATTGATCGCGCTCGGCGCCTTCGCGTTGTACGATTTGCTTCAACTTTCGTTGTCGGTCCTGGATCCCACCCGAATGAGCGAGACGATTACGGAGGTCGTGCTGCAAGCCCGGATCGCATCTGTGAATGGGTTATTCTGGTTCCTCGTCCGAGTGATCTTGGATGGGCTGGTAGGGGTAATGCTCGTTCTGGCTGCGGGTTTGTTGATTCTCAGAAGAGAACGCTTGGGAATCTTCCTGGCCGTACTCGGGCTGCTACTTTCTTTGACGGTGGTCAATCTATTTGTGTTCTATTTTGAGCAGTTCTCCAGTATCTTCCCTGCATTCGTACAGACGCTGCTTCTCCTGGGGATGATTAACTACAGGGGGCGGTTGAACCAGGATAGTGACAGGCAGGTAGCCGTCAGGTAAATGGGCTGACCCACGGATGGACGGGCGGGGCCATTCGTTATAATTGAAATGGACATCCTTAGGAGACTGGAGCGTGGAATATGACTGATGATCTAAAACAGGATGGCGTGACGACTACCGTCAGGAAGACGTCGCCTTCTGGCAAGGTGGAAAAAGTTAATCTAAACTCGATCGCCGAGAAATATCAAGATGGACTGCTGCATGTCCTCGTCGGAAAGGTTACAGAAAAAGATTCTCCGATCTGGATCGAGGACGCGCTGCACGTCATCCGGGATCTTTCAGTAGAAACCCGTCTCGAGTACATCGAACGGGACAGCAAGGGTGTGCGCTATCATGCTGCGATCCTGGTAGGTGATCTGCGAAAAGGGTTGGATGGATGGCGCGGTTACAGGATCGTGGAACAACGTGTCGGGGACAAGCTGGTTAAAGGTGAGGAGATGCGCGACAAGATCTAGTGAAGTATCCGGGATACCATAGGTATCCCGGATACTTCGTTCGGTCAATCCGTCGCGGGTGTGGGAACCACATCCGGCTGTTCGTTCTTCATCGGCGTCGTCGCACGGATGAATCCAGCAAACATCAAGACGGCGCCAAAGAGCTCGCCGATGTAAAGTGCTCCGGGGATGCCAAACCGGCTGAATGCGCCCCCGAATGCCGGCGCAAGCGCACCGACGGCGATCATGATATTACCGATCGTACGGTGAAGCAGAATGCGCTTTCGCCAGAAGATAAACGCCGAGTAGACGGCGCCGCCGACGAGGGCTATCGTTCCATACAGGTTGAATATCGGCGTGAGGGTGCGGATGCCGGGAGTGATGATGGCATGACCGCTGAGCTCGCTGCCAGTATGCACGCTCGTGGTTAGAAGCGACGGGTCGAGTTCGGCGGAAAATACTCGAAACGCGGCGAATAGCGACAAACCAAGAAGAATCGCCATGGCGACGTTCGCCCATCTTCGTCTCGCGAGCAGGTACACAGTCCCCTGTCCAAGCCAGGCGGCGACCAGGATGGCGCCAAATAAATACCACATGCGAAAGATTGTATCGTTCCATCCCAATGCGCCGTAATACGCCTCGGAGAAGCCGCCGATGCCGTAAAAGACCATACCGATCCCCCATAGCAGAAGGTGCGCTCCTCCCCGGTCGGAGTACCGTTTGAAGATTACGGCGGCGAAGATAAAGCTGATGATACCGGAGGATAAAGGAACCAGGGTGTTGAGGGGGGTCATTTTTTCTCCTTAAAAATTGAATTGAAGCCCAATAATCCCGGATCAGATGAACCGATGAACTACGAGCTCCCCTGGAAAATACCCAGCACTACGATGGCGATGATGATGAGTAAAAAGACGATCGCGCCAACGAGCACCACGAGCGCGATGGGTATGATCTTTTCATAGATTTCCGGATATCCACGGGTAGATCGGTTTGAGTTTTTCGGTTCAGGCATAATCCGTTCTTCCGCGCCGATGATCGGGCAGGTCGTCCGTAGTTGAACAGATCTGGAAGGCTTGAGCACGGAACGCCAATGTAAAAGGGGTGTGCTGTCACGGCGTCTTGGTATCGGGTCCGACCCTCGAAATTCACTTCTCACCCTACAACACAAATGTGAGATTGAGTTTAAGTTAAAATGAGAGCTTGATGAGACTGCATGAGGTTTCCATGGATTTTTCCGAACACATCGATCAACAGCACAACCCCTTCATAGAGGCGCTGAGCGCGCTCATTCGAATCCCAAGCGTGCTGGTGGAGAGTGAAGATGGACCCCCTTTCGGCAAACCTATCGATGATGCCCTCCGATTGACTTTGAAGATCGCCGAGGACCTCGGTTTTCGGGTGAGGTATGGTCCCGATGGTTACTATGGGTATGCGGAGATCGGTCGGGGTGATGAACTGGTCGCCATTTTAGGTCATATCGATGTCGTGCCCCCGGGGGACCTGGATTTGTGGGAGACGGGGCCTTACGAACCGGTCAGGCGTGACGGCAAGCTCTTCGGTCGTGGTGCGAAGGACGATAAGGGGCCCACAATGGCCACGCTGTTTGCCGCCAAGGCGCTCATGGACGCGGGCGTAATTTTCGAGAAACGACTTCGGTTTATCTTTGGAACCGACGAGGAATCGCTCTGGCGCTGCATGAAATTGTACAATCAAAGAGAAGAACGAGCTGGACTAGGATTTACCCCGGACGCCGAGTTCCCTCTCATTTATGCGGAAAAAGGGTTGCTTCAATTTACCCTCACCTGCCCGAATACGAGCGACTTAAAAATCGAGGGCGGCTCATCATTCAACGCCGTACCCGATCACATCTTCTATACGGGTGATGACGCCGAAGCTCTCGCCGTTCAACTGGACACGCTCGGTTTTCCATATGAGAGAAGAACGAAAGACATCAAGGTGCTCGGTAGAGCTGCCCATGCCATGTCTACGGAGGATGGGGTCAATGCGATCACCCGGCTTTGCCTTGCGTTGGACGCGCTGGGCAGAGAGTCTAATGCCGTGCGCTTCGTGGTCGATTTAATCGGGGAAGATCCTTTTGGCGCCGGGTTGTTCGGGGTCATCGAAGATGAACCCTCCGGCAAGTTAAAGTGCAATGTGGGCAAGATCAAACTCGAGAACGAGGAAGTGCTGTCGATCGATCTTCGCATCCCGGTCACGATCGAGAAGGATAGGATCGTCGATCAAGTGTTGAACGCTGCCGAGAAATATCATTTCACCTACAAGGAAAGGGATTGGTGGGGGCCGCTTTATCTTCGAAAGGATCATCCATTAATTGAGACACTCATGCGGGTGTATCAGGATGAGACCGGCGATGTGGAGAGCGAGCCCATCTCGTCGGGGGGCGCCACCTATGCGAGAACGATGGAGAACTGCGTCGCCTTCGGCCCGGACTTCCCGGGAGCGCCCCGCGTGGAACATCAACCCAACGAGTACATTGTCCTGGAGGATGTGTATCGGGCGATATCGATCTATGCGAGAGCCATGGTTGAACTCACTCGATGACGGCTCTTTTGCCAGGTTCTCTCCCATAAACTGTGGAAAAATGACATCGTCGCAGCTCGGTCGATCCTTGAATCTCATCATCCGACCGACACACGAAAAACCTCGAGCGAAACAGTTGAAGGTTTTTCTCAAGCCCAATGATTCGGGAAGTTCCCCCTCCGGGCGGGTTTCCAGCCCGCTGCCTCCCATCTTGTTTAGGCGTTCAATTTCCCTCTCCCTGAAAGAGGGAGAGGGGTTGGGGTGAGGGTTCTATCGGGTACATTGCGCCGCAAATCAGGAGGTTTCGAGGGAAGGGGTTGGCGAATTGTGTAGACATGTGAGTTGTTCTACTACGACTCCTTTGTCGTCAGCCGTATGCGTATATGCGCGAACTCGCGATAAACAGAAATGATGGAACGGAGAACCACGAGGCAGCAGATGAGTGAAGTGCTAACCGTTCTCAGGGGGTCTCAATCTCGGAATCCAGCGCGGGACTTGAGATTTGTAATATAAATAAGAATCACCGAATCGTTTTTCTAATTGCACCTCCTCAACGAATGGGATGTAAATTAAATTGCCCAACCAAAACAGGACAAACCAACCCGCGATGAGCCAGGATTGAAATAGCAGCGCTTCGCCGATCAAAACGAAGAAAGCCCCCGTGATCATGGGATTGCGGGAGTGACGATAGGGCCCCTGGATGACCAATTTGACAGTCGGATCCCAGGGCGCTGGCGTTCCTTTACCCAGGCTAAACTGGAGATGGACAGTCCAGATTGCGAGTACGACACCGGCCAAGAGGAATAGGACGCCAACCAAAAACAGGGTACGGCTAAGATGTGCAGGCCCCGAATAAGCGGGTAGCTTCGATGAAATCCAGAGCAGCAGGGATGGGATGAACACCAATGCCGTCCCCGGAAGGATGATGATCGATCGAATCAAGTCAGGGCGCATGCTATCCCTCGCAGTGGTCTGGGTTGTTGGGGAACCGGACTTTTTCGACTCGCTCGACCTGGTGGCGCAGTTCCCGGATGCTCCACAGGCAGGTGATTCCTGGTTGCGGTCACTTTAGCGGATACGAGAAAATCATTGATAGATAAAAAAAGCGCAATCCAAACCAATCCAATGATGACACACGAGGGCCAGATACTCACAATCTCATACATATTAGCGGATGAATTGGTGAACTGATAGCTGGCGTGAAGTCTACCTGAACCTTTCGCCTTGACGGAAGACGCCTTTAACCCTGGTGGACGACGCCATTCGTCATCGATTGCAGCGAGCGAATCAGGAAAGCGCGTCAGCAGGTGTCGATGGAAGGTCTTGAGAATATCACCCTGGAATCGGCATATTTCATTGGACACACTTGAGGAGAATCAGCAGCACCCCCCCCTCTCGAGTCAACCGGGATGATTACCAGCATCCGTCAACGCGAAATCAGACTGAAGTCAGATCCCTCGACGGTGACCCTGATACGATGTTCTTTGAAGGGGATTGCGGGGATGTCGGAAGGACGGGTGGATGATGGAAAAGCGACGAGGGCACTATCTCGGAACCGAGATCGATGAGAAGTGGTGGAAGAGGGATCGAAGGGAGGGCTTCTTCGCCCGAGGCTTTGGTGAGTTCTGGTGCGACGAGGACGCCTTCTACTTCTCCCGGTACTTGATGATGCAGCCGCTCGTTATACCATTCGAAAGGATCCTCGGTTTTCAGATTGGCGCCTGGCATGCTGGGAGGTGGTCAGCCGGAAGACCCATTATCAAGATATTATGGCGTGGACCAGAAGGGTCATTGAGTTCCGGGTTTGTGCTTTCGAACAGCGAGACGCATGCGTTGGAGATCATTGAAGAGATTCGAGATCGAGTTCCAAGGCGCGTGCCTTCCGTCTCCCCCGACAGGGTCTGAAAAGCACCCAACTTTACAGGTCCACCTTCTGGATTGAACTCTCGTGATCAACGTCTCCCTCACCCCCACCCCTCTACCTGCTGGGTTGGGGGGTTAAGAAATGATCGATGCGTCGCCGCGAATTGTAAGTGCCCCATCCCGCTCCCACACCCATGGGCACATTGTCTTAGCAATGGGTCCGACAGCGGCGTTGATGCATGATTACACACCGCAGCACATCCCTGCCGTTTGTGTGCTTAAGTAACCTAAGTTCAATTGCTCCAGTTTATCTCAATGCCAAAATAAGCCTTCAAAGAACTTGAATGTGACCACTGTAGAGAGCCCAGGCTTGAAGTACGGGCGTCGTTAAGTGGCTCCGCACCTATTATGGCTCGGGGCGGGGTGGCGGCCGTCTTTAATATAGAGGGAGGCGATTGGTGGCACGAACGATGAAGTTCCCTCGCATTAATAACGAGGTGATCGATTCGTGTTTCGTTGGATCCAGTCCGTCAGGGAGAAGGAGGGATATTCAGCAGTTAACTATGATCATCGAAGATCATCTCGCCCGCGCGGATGGGTACCCGTAATCGATTTTCTGCCGGTGTGATCGGGCATGACCAGCGTTCGTTGTAGGCACAATAGGGATTGTAGGCGAGATTGAAATCGATGTGAATTTTCCCTCCGGGCAAGGGGGAGGGCTCCAGGTAGCGCCCGGCGCCATACGTTTCATCTCCAGCGAGTGCGTCGGCAAAAGGAAGAAAATATCCGTGCTCGTTCTCAAAAATCGTCAGTTCGGCCGGTTCCCCTTCAACCTCAAATTTCACCCGCCCGAAGCGATTGTACGTCTGGATATCTCCCGTCGTGGTCTGCATCTGGATCACATCTTGATCTTTGAAGCGCGTCACTTCCAATTCCAGGCTTAAGGATGGATTCTCAGGGAAATACTTCAACCCGTCGAAGCGCTGCTTCTGGTCAGGCTCCAAAGGGCTGTGCTGGTCGGCCATGAAGAACTCGTCTTTCTGCTTTCTGAAATCGACTAATTGGCTCATTCGTGCACCTCTCCTTTCATAAGACGATGACCTCCTCCCGGATCTTACATTACAGGATCGAGCACATATCACGCAACAAAGTTTACCGTGAAAGAGCTCCGTTGATTGGAAAAAACCGCGCTGCAGGATGAGGATGCCCCGCATTTCTTATGGAATTTTGGTAATATTCGATGGTAAGATTTCAAGATGCCTGCTGATGAGCGCAGAGCTGATACTTTTATGATTATTTGTTAATAATATTCTTGTGTACTTGTCATAAGATGAGCTAGGTTTTCAAAACAAACAGTGAGGTATGGATAAATGGCCAAAATTATTGGAATTGACTTAGGAACGACCAACAGCGTTGTCGCTGTTATGGAAGGTGGAGATCCGACCGTGATCTCGACCTCAGAAGGCGGGCGTTTATGCCCATCGGTCGTTGCATTTACGAAAAGCGGAGAGCGCCTGGTAGGTCAGACTGCGAAACGCCAGGCGGTCGTGAACTCCGAAAACACGGTGTACTCGATAAAGCGCTTTATGGGTCGTCGTTACGATGAAGTAGAGACCGAACGAGGTATGGTCTCTTATAATGTCGTAGAGGGACCGAGTTCGGATGTGCGGGTAAAAATCCCCATGACCGATAAAGAGTACACGCCGCAAGAGATCTCGGCGATGGTGCTCGGAAAGCTAAAGAAGGACGCTGAAGCCTATCTTGGAGAAAGCGTGACCAAGGCCGTTATCACGGTTCCGGCGTACTTCAACGATTCCCAGCGTCAGGCGACGAAGGATGCCGGAAAGATCGCTGGTTTGGAAGTGATGCGCATCATCAACGAACCGACGGCCGCAGCACTTGCTTACGGGCTCGACAAATCAGAGAACGAGACCATTCTTGTATTCGACCTCGGCGGCGGCACGTTTGATGTCAGTCTGCTCGAAGTCGGTGAAGGCGTCGTTGAAGTGAAGGCAACCAACGGCGACACGCATCTGGGTGGCGACGATTGGGATCAAAGGATCTTGAACTGGATTGCTGACGAGTTCAAATCGGAATATGGCGTAGATCTACGCGAGGATCGCCAGGCCCTGCAGCGTCTTCGGGAGGCTGCCGAGAAGGCCAAGATCGAACTTTCCTCTGTTTCCGAAACCGAGATCAACCTTCCGTTTGTCACGGCGGATGCGTCAGGTCCCAGGCACCTGGTGATGAAGCTGACGCGTGCCAAGTTCGAACAGTTGACGGACGATCTCGTGGACCGCATCAAGGGACCTTTCGAAGCCGTGCTCAAAGATGCCAACATGAAATCGGCCGATGTCGACGAGGTTGTGCTTGTGGGTGGAGCGACACGGATGCCGATGGTACAGGAACTGGTTCGAACCATGACGGGGAAGGAACCCCATAAGGGCGTGAACCCTGATGAGGTCGTTGCCGTCGGCGCTGCAATCCAGGGCGGTGTGCTGGCTGGCGAAGTGAAGGATGTGCTTCTTCTCGATGTCACCCCACTCTCTCTTGGTGTTGAGACCCTCGGGGGCGTCATGACGGTGCTCATTGAGCGCAACACGACCATCCCGATTGAAAAAGCGGAGATTTTCTCCACCGCAGATGACCGTCAAACCGCTGTGGATATCCATGTTCTTCAGGGTGAGCGGCCGATGGCCGCGGACAACATGACCCTCGGTCGCTTCCGCCTGGACGGCATACCGCCGGCGCCGCGCGGCATCCCTCAAATCGAGGTCACATTTGATATCGATGCAAATGGCATCATCAATGTAAAGGCGCAGGATAAGGCGACTGGCAAGGAGCAAAAGGTCACGATTACGGCTTCGACGAATCTGGACAGCAATGACGTCGAACGCATGGTGGATGAAGCAAAAGGTCATGAAGCCGAGGATAAGAAAAGACGCGATCTCGCTGAAGCCAAGAACCAGGGCGATTCGCTTGCCTATGGCGCCGAGAAAGCCTTGCGTGAGCTTGGGGATAAAGTGCCGGCGGGAGACCGAACGCAAATCGAAGAGAAAATTGTGACGCTCCGGGAAGCGATGGAAGGCGATAATGTTGATGAGATCAAACGCTTGACCGAAGAAGTCCAGCAGGCGAGTTATGCGCTCAGCCAGCAGCTTTATGCCCAAGAGGGCGGCGGCCCAGATGAAACTGCTGGACCGACGTCAGAGAGCACAAGCGACGATAGCGAGGAAGATGTCGTCGAGGGCGAATTCCGGGAAGCATAATGGAGGACGCACCTATCCAATGGTGAACCCCATTCCAGACAGAAGGATGAATTCGGAAGAGTCAAAGGAAAAACGGCCACCGAAGTAGAAGTTGCGTAGGCATATCATAGACCGCGCGTTTGGCAGATTGCTTGTAAGCGTCCAGACGTGCGGTCTATAATGATTCGATAGACCGGAAACGAATACTTGCCGGAATGGCATGACATGAGGAGGTATTTCAAAGTGGACCTACCGAGATTTGCGTACTTTCAAGGGAAGATCGTGCCTTACTCAGAAGCCAGAGTCGGGGTGGCCACCCATGCGCTTAATTATGGAACGGCGGCGTTCGGGGGGCTTCGGGGTTATTGGAACTCGGATGAGGAGCAGCTATTCGTTTTTCGTCCACGCGATCACTTCAAGCGTCTTCTAAACTCCGCCAAGTTGTTAGCGGCAAATCTGGATCATACGCCCGACAGCCTCACACAGGTGCTGATGGAGCTGCTTCGACGGGAGAATTTTCGGGAAGATTGCTACATCCGCCCCTTGATTTACAAAGCTGACGAAATCATTGGTGTGCGGCTGCACGATCTTGATGATGAGATCACGATGTTCGCTGTGCCTTTCAGTAAATATGTACAACATGATGAAGGTGCGCATGTCACATTTTCATCCTGGCGACGCATCGATGATAACGCGATCCCCGCCAGAGGGAAAATTAGCGGCGCGTACATCAATTCGGCATTAATCAAAACGGACGCCGTGCTTTCTGGTTTTGACGAAGCGCTCGTGCTGACGAATGATGGGCATCTTTCCGAGGGAAGCGCCATGAATGTGTTCATCGTCCGAGATGAAATAATTTACACTCCACCGGTCACAGAAAACATCCTGGAAGGCATCACGAGAAAAACGGTTATTGAACTAGCAAGAGATAGGCTTGGGTTCACGGTCGTTGAGAGACGGATCGACCGCACGGAGGTCTACCTGGCGGACGAACTCTTCATGACGGGCACGGCGGCTCAAATTGTGGCGGTGACCAAGGTCGACCATCGCCCGATCGGAGATGGTCAAATGGGACCGGCTACAATCCAACTCCGCCAATTGTATGATCAAGTTGTGCGATGCCAGCACTCAGAATATCGCGCCTGGACGGAGCCGGTTTACGAAGCATAATCCCGAGCAATCCGATCGAATACCAGCTCGGTTTCTGCTCGGAAACAATTTCAACGTTTGCAATCGGTGATTGAAAAATTGACGGACCTGTCGTTGAAGGCCGAGCCATCTTATACTTAACTTATGGACTCGTCTCCTCCACGTACTCGCGGTTCTGTACTCGCCTCGATGGCTATTCTTATCATCTCGGGCCTCATCTTCCTGAGTTTGTTCCAGTTGCTCACGGCCGCCCTGTCGCCCTTCATGGTGCTCTGGGTCATCATCCCTCTCGTCTGTTTTCCGCTATTGATGTTGATTCTTTATCGGTGGTATGGATTGCTTTCGGCAGCATACCGAATCGACCGTGATGGTTTTTATCTCAAGTGGGGATTGGCATTTGAGCAGGTTCCGCTCGCATCGGTACAGAGCATCGGAAGAGCAGGCTCTAATGGAGTGTCACTACGGCCCGGGATTGGCTTCTGGTGGCCTGGGTGCATCGTCGGGCGGGAAGAATTTGCTGCGATTGGGCGGGTGGAGTTTTTTACAGCAGAGCTTGGCGGATCGATGCTGCTGGTGACCTTAGAAAACAGGTTGTTGGCCATCTCGCCACGAGATCCGGATGCATTCGAACTGGCTTTTCAATCCGCGGCAAGGATGGGTTCTCTAGAAACGGTTCCAGAGATTTCGCGCCGTTCGAACTTCGTGTTTTCTCAGTTGTGGTCTGACACCTGGGCGCGCTTTCTTATTCTCGCCGGCGCCTTGCTCCCCCTCATTATTTTAGGCTACATTGCCATGATCGTCCCTGGTCTACCGTTTGATGTGCCTTTCGGTTTTGCGCCGAGCGGGATCCCCGACACGTTTGGACCACCTGGTCGACTGCTCCTTCTCCCCATGGTCGCAGGTTTTTGCTGGTTCGTAGACCTGGTCGGTGGTATGTGGCTTTACCGGGGGGAAGACCAAAGACCTCTCGCCTATGTGGTATGGTCTGCTGCAATTCTTGTCGGGGGTCTTTTTGCCGGAGCGACCATTCATTTACTCACTGCAACATGACGACAGAAAAGATATCCACAGTTGAAGCCGAGTTATCCACAGGGCATAGCGGGGTTATGCACAATTAATTCAGGCGAAGATGATACAAATCATCGTTGGTTTAACGATTGCCGTATTGATCGCTCTTGCGGCCTATGGTTCCAGAGCGCTCTCGCCCTCGGGGGTTCTTGCCACCGTCATCGTCGGAACACTTACGTTCGGGTGGGGAGGTTTGACACCAGCGATCCTTTTGGTGCTGTTTTTTATCAGCTCCAGTGCTCTCACGCGTCACCGTCGAGGTCGGAAAACATCCCTCTCCACGGGTTACTCAAAAGGAGGTCGACGTGATTACGGCCAGGTTTTCGCGAATGGCAGTTTCGCGGCAGTTTGTTCGTTTATGTACGGCATCCAGGGTGATGAAATCTGGTTGGCAGGGATCATCGGTGCACTCGCTGCGGTGACGGCTGATACATGGGCTACCGAGCTGGGTGTGCTTTCAAGCGGCACGCCACGGCTGCTCACGTCGGGCGCCCGTGTGCCTCCCGGAACATCCGGTGGCGTGACGCTTCCGGGTTCAGCAGCAGGCTTTGTTGGGGCTGGTCTCATCGGATTGACGGGCGCATTGCTGGAGGGGAACGCTGCCTGGCTCATTGTGGGGAGTTTGGCGGGGCTGTCGGGGATGTTCCTGGACAGTCTCCTTGGTGCGACGATCCAGGTGATGTACTTTTGTCCAAATTGCGAGGTCCATACCGAACAACATCCATATCACAGATGCGGCACACCGACGAGCAGGGTGCGAGGTGTAGCCTGGGTAAACAATGATGTGGTGAATTTACTCGCCTCATCCATGGGGGCGCTCTCAGCCATAGTTCTCTGGATCCTGATCGCTTAATTAAAAAAATTCGTCGATCGCCAAATCGAAGGGAGTTGAGATGGGAAAGACCAGTCGAGACGATATCCGCAGCATGCTGAAGACCTTCGGCATTCAGGCGGACGAGGCCATCGTTGCCCATCTGGCTCGCAATCCGGGGACAGGGCTCCTTCATATCCACATCACGCTGGAAGACCGGACGGACTATGGCGGGGAAACTCCTGATTCTCCCCTGTTCCTGGAGATCATGGGCGAGGTCCGGCGGGATTGACCGCACAGGGAAAACGGCAAGATCAGGTGCGAATTCCGTTCAAGAGATCCAGAGAACAGCGAAGTTTCGTTCCTTAAGAGCTAGAAGAAACCCAGAGACCCTTCTTGCCCCATCCATCGTTCTCACAAGTCCTGGCGTGATCACGTGCCGGGAGCCCCCTCATCGCTGTGCTTCAGACTTCTCTTGTGCCGCATCATTCACCGTTAAAACGGGCCCATGTTGATCGCGGATTCTTGTCATGGCGAGTATCGCCAGACCCATAAAGACGGCGCTGAAGAGCCAGATCACGCGCTGATCTGTGAGATCGATCATCCAGCCGGCGAGGATTGGGCCCGTGATCGCTGCGGCGGAGGAGGAGAAATAGTACAGCCCGGTGAGCGCGCCGATCATTTTTGCGCCCCCAAAGTCATACACCATGGGCAGCGAGTTGATGTTGATGAGCGCCCAGAACATGCCCATGAAGGCCAAGAGAACGAGCAGGAGGGTTGGATCGCGCACGAGCAGGCCGAGCAAGAGCCCGATCATCATGCCGCAAAGACCGACGATGATCGTGGGTTTTCTTCCGAAACGCGTGGCGATGAGACCACTGGGAATCGCAAAAAGGATCAACGCGGCGGCGAAGGCGGTGAGCATCATCGTCCCGCTGCCCACCTCGATGCCGAGGGCGCCTCTGGCGTAGATCGTGAAGAAAGCTTCCATCGCATTCCAGCCGACAAACCAGCAAAAAATTGCTAGGAGCAGGTAGAGTCCATTCCGTTCGCCGCTCTGGAGGAGGCGACGTAAGTTCTCCCTCAAACCAGGCTCATCGGCTGCCTCAGCCAGATCGGGTTGAGGTTCGCGGACGAAGATTAATACAACGAGTATGGCGAGCAGCATGACGGCTGCGCCGAAGATGAAGGGAAGCGGGACGCCGATCTTGTAAAGCGCCCCTCCTGCGAAGAGAGCCAGCGCGCCGCCCAGCCCGCCCATGAGGTTGATCACGCCGTTCGCCTTGCTGCGGTCTCTTGGTTCGAACAAATCGCCCAGGTAGGCCACGGTAGGAGAGCGGAAGAGCGCCATGCCCATATTCGTGCCCAGGATGGCCACAGCGATGAGGACGAAGTTATCCCGGACGAAAGGAACCATGACGAAGAAGATGGCCGCGATGGGCGCTCCTAGCAGGAGCCAGGGTTTTCGTCGGCCGAAGCGCGTCCACGATCGGTCCGAGGCGCTCCCCACGACGGGCTGCAGGAACATGTTGATAATGTTATCCCACGTGAGAATGAACCCCACCGCGACGGCTGCCAGACCCAGGTCCTGAAGCATGGGCGGTATGAGGCTGTTAAACAGAGGCCAGATGACGCTGATGCCAAAAAAGCCAAAGCCGAGAACGAACGTTCTGCCATAGGGAAAGCGTTTCATGATGAACTCATATGAGACGGATTGGGAAGATTGTAGATTCAGCGCCCCCGCATGGCAACCCGGTTCTGGACATTGGCCCCAGGAATGAACTATGGTTGACGGTTGGTAGTAGGGGATATACAATGCATAATGCGATTCGCCGTCGGATGGCGAACTTTATGCACTCCCCCAGATGTGGGGGTTTCGTGTATTCTTGGGAGAGTGCGCAAAAATGGACCAAAGGAGGTGTGTATCGAGCGAAAAAGGCAACCGTATTGGAATTCGTTGAATCACGAACATCACAACCTAACCATAAGAGGAGAGAAAAGTGAAACGCCGAAACTTGTTTCTTTTACTTGGCTTACTGCTGATCGCCAGCCTTGCTCTAGCAGCTTGCGGTGGTGCAGCAGAAGAACCGCCAGCCGCCGAGGAACCTGCGGCTGAAGAACCTGCGGCGGAAGAGCCCGCGGCGGAAGAACCCATGGCAGAATTCGAAGGCGCAGTCCTCGAAGCACCGGACTGCGATTACGGTGGCTTCTTTAAGAAGATCGAAGCCACAGGCCAGTACGAGGTCGTATTCGAACTCTGTAGCTCTGATGCAGCATTTCCGCCAAAGGCCGCCTTCAACGTCTTCGGTATCTACCCGGAAGAGTGGCTCGAAGCTACTGCTGGTGATGGGACCCGAACGACCGAAGGACTCGATAACCCAATCGGAACAGGTCCATATGTAGTTGATGATTGGACCCGTGGTGAAAGCATCACCTTCGTCCGCAACCCAGATTACTGGGGCGAGCCCGCATTTGCCGACACCCTCGTCTTCCGATGGAGCTCCGAGGGTGCAGCCCGATTGCTCGAACTGCAAGCCGGCACAGTTGATGGTATCGACAACCCCAGCCCGGACGACTTCGATGTCATTCGTGACAACCCCGATCTCGAGCTGATCGAACGCCAGGCGCTGAACATCCTTTATGTCGCCATGACGAACACCTTCGAACCCTTCGACAACGCCGATATTCGTAGGGCCATCGCCATGGGTATCGACCGCCAGCGGATCGTAGACAACTTCTATCCGCCCGGATCCGAGGTTGCCTCTCATTTCACACCATGCGCCATCCCGAATGGCTGCACGGGTGAGGACTGGTACGAGTTCGATCCTGAAGCCGCAAAGGCTCTCTTGGCCGACGCCGGCTTTCCGGATGGTTTCGAGACCACGATCTACTACCGCGACGTATTCCGCAGCTACCTGCCCGAGCCCGGCCGTGTGGCCGAGGAACTTCAGGCGCAGTTGACGGACAACCTGGGCATCACCGCCAACATCGAGGTGATGGAATCAGGTGCCTTCATCGAGGAATCGACCGCCGGTCGCTTGGACGGGATCTACCTGCTCGGTTGGGGCGCGGATTACCCGCATGTCACCAACTTCCTGGACTTCCACTTCAGCGAAGCCAACCCGCAATTTGGCGTGCAATCAGCAGCCTACTACGATCAACTCGCGATAGCTGCGACAATCGGTGATGTTGCCACAGCCAAACCGTATTACGTTGAAGCCAATAATGCCATCAAGGGTTTCGTCCCCATGGTGCCCATCGTCCACGGTGCTTCTGGCGTCGCCTACAAGGCTGACGTCGTAGGCGGGCAAGCCAGTCCACTCGGCAACGAGTACTTTGCTGCTATGGACCCCGGCGGCCGCGACACCTTTGTCTGGATGCAGAATGCCGAACCCATCAGCATGTTCTGCGCCGATGAGACCGATGGTGAATCGCTGCGTGCCTGCGAGCAGGTCGTAGAAGCACTGCTCGGCTACGAAATCGGTGGCACAAACGTAAAGCCCGCGCTGGCGACAGAGTGTGTGCCCAATGAAGATGCCTCTGTGTGGACATGCGCGTTGCGCGAAGGCGTGAAGTTCCATGACGGCTCCACGTTCGATGCAAACGACGTTGTAGCCTCCTACTCTGCAGGCGTCGACGCCTCCAGCCCGCTCCACGCCGGTAATACCAACGCGTGGGAGTACTATTCCTACCTGTGGGGCTTGATGAATGTTGAGGAGTAAAATCCTCCGCATCATCCTGACCGCATGAATAAAAACGCGGGATGGGCGATCTTGATCGAGTCCATCCCGCGTTCTTTCCATCGATCGATGCACAATCAAGGTGACACTGCATGGCACAATACATTCTCCGTCGGGTGATCTCGGCCATCCCTGTCTTATTCGGTATTTTATTGGTGATTTTTATACTCGTACGCCTGATCCCAGGTGAACCATGTAAAGCGATCCTGGGGGAGAAGGCAACTGCGGAGACATGCGAGCGCTTCAACCGTGAACATGGTTTGGATAAGCCGCTTCCGGTTCAATTTGCGATTTATATGGGGGAGATTCTCCAGGGCGACCTGGGAGATTCGATCCGCTTCGCAAGGCCGGTCACGCTCATCCTGGTTGAACGGCTCCCGACAACCATTGAGTTGACACTTATGGCTTTGTCGATCTCGGTGATCGTCGGTGTTCCGTTGGGCATCATATCTGCGATACGACACAACTCAAAAACTGATGTTGCGACGATGATCGGCGCGAATATCGGGGTTTCTATGCCGGTATTCTGGCTGGGACTCATGCTGGCATTTATCTTTGCGATTCTGTTAAAGGATACGCCGTTCTGGCTGCCTCCATCGGGGAGGTTGACGGCCGGGCTGAAAGCCGTCCCTTTTTATGAAGTATGGGGGTGGGAGTTAGAAGGGAATTCGACATCATTTAAATTCTTTGAATTTTTTGCGAATTTATACATCTTCAATTCCATCATCACGATGGACTGGAAGGTGCTGGGTGATACATTTAAACATCTCATCCTTCCGGCGGTAGCATTGGCCACCATTCCCATGGCAATCATTGCTCGGATGACTCGTTCGGCACTCTTAGAGACGCTGGGACAAGATTACATGCGCACGGCGCGGGGGAAGGGGTTGCCGGAACGGCTCGTCGTGATGCGACACGGTATGAGGAACGCCCTGTTGCCGGTGGTGACCATCGTTGGTCTCCAGTTGGGCGCTTTGTTAGGCGGCGCCGTCCTTACAGAAACCATTTTTGGATTGTCGGGTGTCGGCAGGGCGCTATACGAGGCGATTACTGCAAGAGACTACCCCATCGTGCAAGCATTCACGATCGTCATCGCACTTACCTATGTGATTGTGAACATGCTGGTGGACATTTCCTACACGTTCCTGGATCCGCGCGTGAGGTTGGATAAATGACGGACCCTCAAGTAAAAACCCGACAGCCTTTCCCCGGCGAACTGTCGATGGAGAAACCATCCAAGGGACAGGATTTCTACCGCACCGCGTTGGGGCGTCTTCTACGTCGACGTTCGGCGCTATTGGGTTTCGGTATCCTTCTCACATTGGTTTTCATAGCAATTTTTGCTCCCGTACTTGCCCCTTACGATCCGACACAGGTGTTGATCGGTATCGAGGATGTCAAGCGAAGGGATTCACCGTGCATCCATTTACTGGGTTGCCCGGAGGATCAGCCGCAGCATATCATGGGCATTGACGGCAACGTTCGCGATCAATTCAGCCGAATTATCTACGGCTCAAGATTTTCACTGCTCATCGGATTCACCACGGTTGGTTTTGCGATCATCATAGGCTCGTTCCTGGGAATGATCGCTGGTTTCATCGGAGGGGGCTCGGATAACGTCATCATGCGTGTGATGGATGTGCTGCTCGCTTTCCCCGCGCTGCTGCTCGCCATCGCAATCGTGGCTGTACTTGGGCCCGGTTTGCAGAATGCGTTGCTGGCGATCGCAATCGTATCCATCCCAGCCTATGCCCGGGTGATGCGTTCCAGCGTGCTCTCTGTCAAGGAATCGGACTTCGTACTCTCCGCTCGATCGATTGGGGCATCGAATGCCCGAATCTTGCGTCATTCCATTCTCCCTAACTCGATCACCCCATTAATTGTGGTCGGCACGCTGGGAATTGCGACGGCGATTCTGGATGCTGCTGCACTCTCCTTCCTGGGCTTAGGCGCCCAGCCCCCGACGCCCGAGTGGGGTTCGATGCTGGGCACGGAGCGCAATCAAGTTTTTACTGCGCCGCATCTGGTATTCTTTCCGGGGCTGGCGATTATGATCACCGTGTTGGGTTTCAACTTGCTGGGGGATGGATTGCGGGACGCGCTCGATCCGCGCTTAGCCGAGAAGGGTGTATCGCTTGGTAAGCAGTAGCCTGTACAAAGTTGAGAAAGAAAAACCCTGCAATTCGCAGGATTTTCTGATCCGGTGTGAGGTCCTGAACTCCTTCTTCAATTTCGATCTCGTTCCCTGACGATTTTATTCCTTACCCAGCAAGATCGTCTGCGTGGGATACGGCATCTCGATCCCTGCGTCTTCAAATGATCCCACGATGCGCTTGATGCCCATCGTCTTGGCTGCACCAAGATCACCGTCCTCCGTGTCGACCCAGTAGTACAGGCTGAATTCGATGGCCGAATCCCCAAGCCCTGTGAATATGATTGACGGCGGCGGATCCTCGAGTACGCCCGGGATGTCACGCACAAGATCCAGGGCAAGCTTCGTCACTTGATCCAGGTCGGAGTCGTACGCAACCCCGACTGTGATCTCCACGCGACGCCGGGGAGCTTTGCTGTAATTGATGAGTGGATTCACGAAGACATCTCCGTTTGGGATGCTGACAAAGCGCCCATCGAGCGTTCGTATCTCGGTGGTTCGCAGGGTGATATTGAGCACCGTCCCGCTGTAACCCGCAACTTCGATCACTTCGCCGATGTTAAACGGCTGCTGCAGCAGCAGCAGGATCCCGGCTATGAAATTCTTGGCCACATCCTGAAGGGCGAAGCCCAATGCAAAACCGGCGATCCCCAGCGCAGCCACAAACCCCGTCAGCCGTCCAGGTGCAATGCTTTCTGCTGCCAGATAAAGCGCCAGGATGAGGATCCCCCAGCGTGTCATCAGGGCAAAGAGTACAATAAGCTCGGTATCGACCTTGCGCAGGTCGAGGGCTTTCTTTAAAGCCCTTGTCGCCCATCGGGAAAAAAGGTAGCCAATAAAGAAAATCAACAGCGCCACCCCGAGCCGCGGGAGAATGTCGATCAGCCAGGCGAATATGTTTTCCAACGTAAAAGCTTGCAGGTCCATGCAGCACCTCGCACGATGAGTACAAACTATGCCAGATCATAGCACACGAGCCCCGACAGTGTCAGTGTTGATGCCGTGTTTCAACGCGGCCCAAACGCTGGACGAGACCATGCAGTCCCTGCTTGAGCAAACGTATCCAGATTTCGAAATCATCGTCGTGGATGATGGCTCTTCGGATGAAACTCGAGCACGGCTTGAGCACTGGGCACAAAAGGATGCACGCATTCGAATCACCAGCCTTCCCCACGCGGGCATCATCGCGGCGCTTAATCATGGGCTGGATCTCTGTATGGCGCCGCTCATCGCACGCATGGATGCGGATGATGTGGCGCATCCGCATCGTCTTCTAAGACAGGTTGAACTGCTCGAAAACAGATCCGAAATCGCTGCAGTAGGTTCGCTGGTGGAAGGTTTTCCGGCGGATACGATCCGTGAAGGGTACAACATCTATATTTCCTGGCTCAACCGTCTCGTGGATCCAGAGGCGATTGCGCGGGAAATCTTCATCGAGAGCCCGCTTGCGCACCCGTCTGTCATGATGAGAAAAAGTTGGCTGGACAAGGTGGGCGGCTATGAAGAACGCGGGTGGGCGGAGGATTACGATCTGTGGCTGCGTATGCATACTGCCGGAGCGAAATTTGCGAAAGTGCCGGAAATATTGCTCTACTGGCGCGAACGGGCAGACCGATTAACCAGGACCGATTCGCGCTATTCGGTTGAGAATTTTCTCCGTGCGAAGTCGTACTATCTGGCGATTGGACCGCTGAAAAACGCCGCCGGCGTCGTCATCTGGGGATCCGGACAAATGGGAAGGCGGATATCCAAGCATATCGAGCGAAGCGGTGTTCGGTTGAAAGCCTTCATCGATATCGATCCAAAGAAAATCGGACGAACCATGCGCGGTTGTCCGATCGTCGCCCGGGACGAATTGATGAGATGGGTGCATGAGGATGAGCCGACCTACGTACTGGCCGCGGTGGGATCTCGAGGCGCCCGGGGCGCCATCCGGGAACACCTTTCAAGTATGGGGCTGCGTGAGGGAATAGACTGGTGGGCGGTGGCTTAAAGCACGATCACATATGCCCGGCGCACGGTCAAAGAGGTCCCTTGGCCGGGATCAGGCCTTGTAGAGAATAAGCAGCATGAGGACATCCGTCTCGGCTTTGATGCTGTGCGAAAGGTTTGCAGCCATGCGAACCCAGGTGCCTGGTTTCGCCTTATGTTCATCCGTGCCCAGGATGATGGCCGCACTGCCCCGCAGGAAGTGCAGCACGGCAGGTTGAGAGGCCGTATGTTCTGAAAGCTCCTGCCCTGCGGCAAACCCGAACAGGATGTATTTCTGCCGCTCATCTTCATAAAAAGTCCGGCTGAGGATGGTGTCCTGCGGGATTTCCGAGAACAGGTTTGAAAGGTCGGGAAACAGCTCGTATTCGTTTGGCATACCCACCTCGTTGTCATGTGCTTTTGTGCGCTGGCAAGCACGTCATTATACAAGAAAACAGGGGCTGGCCATCGACAGGATCTGTA
Source organism: uncultured Anaerolineaceae bacterium (assembly GCA_964570595.1). Lineage (GTDB taxonomy): Bacteria > Chloroflexota > Anaerolineae > Anaerolineales > E44-bin32 > E44-bin32. The sequence goes on from CAZMZL010000001.1 coordinate 20,010, forward strand.
GCTGAGTAAAGGCCTTCAGCGTATGTGGTTGCCCAAGCGCCTCGCGGCGGTGTGATGTCTTCAAGACCCTCGTGGGGGTGAAGAGACCTTCGATCTCGCCAACATCCTTACGGGTCTCTGCGTTATACAAGCGGAACACATTCCCGGTCCGATTGTTGAAAAGGGTGGATTTTTCATCCTGAGCGGATGATCGATGATCCCTTTGGCGCATGCCAGAATTAAGTATGAACACCATTATGCACCGGTTTGTTCCGGAAGAATCGATGGGAGTCTGAATCAGCTTGATCGACGTAGGCGACGGGGGATCAGGCGTGGAACCTCATGCTGGTATTTGACGTAGTCATCCCCGAATTCATCCACCAACCGTTGTTCTTCAAAAACACTGCCGACATAAAGATATATCGTCATGCTCAAGTTTAGTAGAAGCACAGATGTTGTCATCACAGGCGTGAGCCAGATGAAGAGCAACCCGGCGCTGTATAGTGGATGTCGGACCCACCCGTGCAGCCCCTGCACCGACAATTTCCCGGCGCTCTCGCTCTCCGGATCGATCCATTGACGGAGACCCAGAAACCGGAGCGCGTCATTCTGCCAGATCCCTACCACGAGAAGGATTGCAGCAGCAAATTGGCCCAGCATGGAAAAAAACAACCATGGCCTTGTGATCTGGTAGAGCGTATTTCCCGGGAAACGGGCCACGATGAACAGAACGGGGATGAAAGTAAGCCCGCCCAGGAGGTTGTAAACCATTCGATAATAGCGTGCGGCTGTGGTCCCGAAAGTGTGCTGAGCCGCACCCTTTACTCTCGGTGTGGCGAGCAGGCTGTGCAGCGCGCCGTATAAGCCAACTGCAATTGCAGTAAGCAGAGGACCGAGCCAAGAATCGGGCACGACGATGATATCCGCAGGCATGTGTGCTTAATCCGCCCGCATCTTTTTCAGCGCGGTTGCGGCTGGCCGCACGGATAGCCACATCAGCGTGGTGATGATGATTGCCGATGTGAGGCACCACGCGCATGTCGCGCCGATCACAAAAGGCTCAAGTATGGTCAGGTATATCGAAAAGAGTGTGCCAACGAACGCGATCACAAATACGGCGATCACGGTGATCCCGGAAGATTTTCCACTCGTGACCTTCGCAAGCAGCCACCCAATCAATATGCCTGCGTATCCGATTGAGCCCAGGATCCCAATCGGAAGGACACCGAAGAGTGTGGCATAGGGGCTCTGCTGCACGGTGTTGCAATCCCCAACAGGACCACAGATGGCCTCGGCGCCGGTGGTTTCGATAAAAACAAGATAGCCGGCCACAAGCATGCCAATACCGGCCAAAACGGGAATGACCCATGAGAGAGGTTTTTCAGCCATGCCATCGGGACTCGTTACCGCATAAAGAAAGATGCCGACGATGCTGAGCACCATTCCGATAAGGACTACGATTGAGATCGTGTTGCCGATTGGATCTTGCATGACTTTGTCTGTAACCGACAATGATCGTTCATCCAAAACCAGATCCGGGGCGGAATCAGCCGTTGGTTTCAGCGGCTCTCCCTCCCCGGCGGGTTTTGCATCCTGGTCTTCCTCGGAAGGTGAATCACCCTCGGATGCATCGGTCTTGGGAAATGGAAGCATCCCGGCAATATATTTCTGCAGATCGGGAAGATCTGGCCAATCGAGTCCGTTATTTTCCAGGGCCTCATCGATGATGCCGGGCAATTGATCCGGGATTTCAAGTGAGCCCACGAGGTGTGTGTCGCCGATGAGAAGAGCGGGCACACCAAATCGCTCCTGGGCGATGTCGAACTGTTCCGTCATATCCAGATACAATTCACCCCCGAGCTCTGTTTGTGTGTTCACGAAGAGGATCTGGAGAACGTTTCCCCGCATTTCAACAATGGGTGGAAGTTCGGAATCTGGATCACTCGAGCCATCGAGAAAATAGAACCACCCCACACTTTCGTTGTAGTTATTTGAAATCACAGGAAGTGAGTTGTTGATGACCTCGTGGCAGTGAGGACACGTGGGCGAATAGAACAGTACTGCACGGACGACAGGATTCGACTGTGCGCTCACCGGAATGTAGATCGTAAATGTCAGGAGCAGAAGCGAGAACAATCGGAGGATTCGAGCCATCTGGGTCAGTAATCCTTTTCTTGTACCTATTATTTAGCGATTATACCGCTGTCGTCTGATAGATAGCCCAAAGACGTGAGAGCACTTTTTCCAAGCGTGCTTCGAGCGGTTCTCCGCCTATTGAAGTAATATCATCATCGTTCGGGAAAACTGCATAGGGTACATGCACACCACCGATCGTCAAGGCATGATCATCATCCGCCGATAGTTGTTCCCAATCGCAATGCTTGTAAAGACGTTCCATTTTCTCGTCGGAAAGGCTATGTTCGAGGATACTGTCAGGTCGTTCCGGGTTGAATCGGGCACGATTTTTACGACAAGATTCCTCGTAGGAAACGTCGACATAAAGCACGGCGGCTTTTTTTAGAAGCATTTTGTCGAGGTGTCCCAACGCGACTTGATAACCGCCGTGCTCTGCCCCCCGGGCGAATTCGATGATGGCTGTACCATCATCGCCGGAATCGCGCCGCCACTTCATGTAATCAAGGTTCAACATGCGGATGAGCAAATGCCAGAAATCGTCAGAGAGGAAATAGCCATCGGATGTGGTATACAAGCGCTCCCGTTTGAAGGTCTTTTCTAGAAGGTCATCCTCTTCGTACCAGGTCCAGAGCTTGGGGAAATCGTCCAGGATTTCCATGGGCCCAACATGGAACCTTTTCAAGCGTTCCTCCGGAGAAACACTGTGCAGGGCATGTATGATTTCACTTTTTCCTGCCGCGGGCCTGGCGATCATGATGAGTACGGGAAAGTGCGTTTGCATGTCGGCTCCGTCCATAGGTGGTTTGATGTGAGGTATTCTCACGTGTACTGAAGGTGTTCGTCAAGGGTGACGAATGTCTATTTTATGAGAAGAAGCCAGAACACACTGTAGTTTCCTGCCGGGATGAATGACAGCCGGGGCATGGGGGTGAATCCCCACGAAGGCTTTTTCTCTGGAAGATGCCCCGTAGTTTGTCCCAGAGTTCTTCACCCTTCGAGCAGGGATGGTAGAATGGAATCCTTCAAAGTTGCAATACCGGGTGGTCTTCCCTGACATCCACGAGAATCGAAGAATGAATGGTCTTCCCTGGTGAAAGATACGAACTGCATCTTCTGTCAGATTATCGACGGAAAAGCCGAAACGAGCATCGTCCATCGGGACGATAGAGTGATCGCATTTATGGACATCCGGCCGGTTAATCCCGGGCACCTGCTCGTCGTCCCCATAGAGCACGCGGCGAATTTATCCGCCTTGGACGAAGATGTCATCGGGCATCTTTTCAAGATCGGCGGACGACTGGCCGGCAGCCTTCGACGCACCGATTTGGACTGTGAAGGGGTTAATCTTCATATGGCGGATGGTTCGGCGGCTGGGCAGGATGTGATGCATTCGCACCTTCATGTGATCCCCCGTTTTATGGGGGACGGTATGGGATTCCTTGTGCATGGGCAAGTGCATGCGAGACCAGCGCGCATAGATTTGGATGAGACGGCGGAAAAAATCAAGCATGCCCTTGAAGGAGATGTCGAATAGTCTTCAGTGGTGATCTGATGCGGGTAAAAAGGATGGAACATTGAAAGAGTTTGATACCGTCTGCGTCTATTGTGGTTCAAGCGATCGTGTCCCGGGAGAGTACCTCGATGCGGCGCGACGGTTGGCACGGGCGCTGAACGGCAGGAGTTCCCGGCTGGTATATGGTGGCGGCAGTACGGGGCTAATGGGGACTTTAGCCGACGAAGCCATCGGAAGCGGCCTGGACGTTCTGGGCATCATCCCGGAGGCGTTCAATACTCCGCAACTGGCACACGACAACCTGGGAGATCTGCAGGTCGTAGGAACAATCCATGAGCGTAAGGCGCGGATGGCGGAGCTGTCGGACGCGTTCATTGCGTTACCTGGAGGCTATGGCACATTGGAGGAATTGTTTGAAATCCTGACCTGGGCACAGATTGGATTTCATCATAAACCAGTCGGAATCCTTAATTGTCAGGGATACTTTAACCATCTGATGACATTTCTCGATCATGTACAACATGAGGGATTCGTATATCAGGAGCATCGCGAACTGTTCGTTCTGCATGACGACCCCGACGCCTTATTAGATAGGATGGCGGCATATGTTCAGCCCGTAAATATCAGCCGCTGGGTATCCAGGGAGGACAGCCCACCATGAATGCAGCCCAATATTTTGATCATTGGAATAAAGTCTGGCGCGATTTGATGCGTGCGGTTTCCATGCTGCAAGATGAAGATCTTGCCTTTTGTCCCAGCGAAAACTACGGACGCAGCATTGGAGACATTCTCAGACACATCATCAATCTTGAAAGCGGTTGGATCCATTACGTCGTTCGCAGATCCCTTTCAAGCTGGCCTGATGAGGAGGCGGAGCGCTTAAATTCGCTGGACTCCATAAGGGCCGAGATGGAGAGCGTGCACAAGGATACGATGAATTACCTGGATACGGTGCCGATCGATGATTTTGATCGGATCGTCCAGGTACCCGGAGACGGTACGCCCAAGTTGGATTGGATCCTTTGGCATGTGTTCGAACAGGAAATTCACCACCGCGGGGAGATTTATCTGTGTCTGAGCCTGCTGGGTAAGGAGCGGCCGAAAACGGATCGACCCGGCTGAGCAGGTCATTTTGGCTCTTCGATGTTTTTCTCCCAGGGTTGTTCAACAACATCGGGATGCACCTCCTGCAGTGAGGTAAATGGATGACAGAATCTCCCGTACGTATGCTTCACTTTGCCGATGTGCACATCGGCATGGAGAATTACGGCCGGATCGATCCTGACACCGGCACATCTACAAGAGTGCGCGATTTTCTCGATCGCCTTGATGAGGCCATTGATTTTGCCCTGGATCACCACGCCGATCTGGCGGTTTTCTCTGGTGATGCGTTCAAGAGTCGGAATCCTGATCCGACACAGCAGCGCGAGTTTGCCCATCGCATCAAACGATTAGCAGATTCCATGCCCACGCTCCTGCTTGTTGGGAACCACGACATGCCGGGTATGATGGCGAAAGCCAACAGCCTCGATATCTTTCGGGCTCTCGATGTGCCCGGGGTGATCGTTGGGCATAAGATCGACAAGGCCGTGATCGAGACGAAAAGGGGACAAGTTTTCTTGGCATGGGTGCCCTACCCGATGCGAAATCGTCTTCTTACGCGGGACGAGCACGTCGGGAAGTCCATCGAGGCGTTAGAACATACGCTGAAAGGCGTCCTGATCGACAACCTTAATGTCCTGGCACAAGAAGCCGGGGAACACGACATGCCGCGGGTCCTCGCGGGCCATTTTAGCGCAAGCGAAGCGAAGTGGGGGTCAGAGCGATCCGTGATGCTGGGTCGTGATGTAACGATTTCGGTTTCATCCCTGGCAGATGAGGCGTGGGATTATGTGGCTCTTGGGCATATTCACAAACATCAGGATGTTCATCCATGCAGTTACCCCCCCGTGGTGTACAGCGGCTCTCTCGAAAGAATTGATTTCGGTGAGGAGAGGGAAGCCAAAGGTTTCTGCTGGGTGGAGCTGGCGCGTGGTCATACCACGTGGAGCTTTATCGAAGTCGCCGCTCGCCCCTTTCACACGATCTCTCTTGATGTGCGCTCTGAGCTCGATCCCACCCGGCACGTCATAAAGGCACTGGAGAAAATCGAGCTTAAGGACACGGTCGTCCGCGTGAAGGTGCAAATGCAATCCGAGCAGATCTCTTCTTTGCGTGAGCGTGAGATCCAGGAATTTGCCCAGGAAACGATGAGTTTCTCGATCATAAGAGAGATCGAAACGGATGCGAGGGCCAGGCTGGGGAATCTTGAACCCGAAACCCTCACGCCGATCGAGTTGCTCGAGCGATATTTATCGACACGAGAGGTTGCTCCCGAAAGAATAGATGTTCTTCTCGGCAAAGCGCAAGAACTTCTTGACAAAGCCTAGCCCTGATTCAACACCCTGGCTGATGCATGATACCGATTGAAATCGAGCCCATTAATTTTCTCGCATACCGCAATCCGGGACCCTTAAGCTTTGAAGGGATTCACATCGCCTGTCTGACGGGTCCGAATGGGGCTGGCAAATCATCGCTCCTGGATGCCATGACGTGGGCGATATGGGGGAAGGCACGCAGCAATTCTCCCGACGACCTCGTTCATCAAATCCATGATGGAGAGCTTCCGCAGGGCTCCAAGGATATGCGAGTGTCCTTCTCCTTCAGCCAGGATGGTCAGATCTACCGCGTGATGCGCCAACGTAAATCAGGCAAACGCGGGGCCTCACTCCTCGAATTTCAAATATGGAACACCTCAAGTGAGACATGGCATCCGCTGTCGGAAGGCACGATACGCTCAACCCAGAAGAAAATTGATGAATTAATCCGGCTTGATTACGAGACTTTTATCAATTCGGCAATGCTCATTCAAGGCCGGGCGGATGAGTTCACAACCAAAAAACCGGCACAACGGAAACAAGTGCTCTCCAACATTCTCGCCCTATCGCGCTGGGAAGAATACGAGCAGCGCGCCAAGGACATCATCGTCGAGATAAGGGCAGACCTGCAGCGTTTGGATGGCAGGCTTGAAGAGCTCGCCAAGGAACTGGCGCTGAGCGAGGCACATAAAACCGAGCTTCAAAAAGCAGAGACGAAGGCAGGAGAAATTGCCAAGCAGCTATCGGAGGCCGAAAAGGTGTGGGCCGACCTCGAGGGTGTCCGCACCGAGATGGTGGCATGGCAGAGGCAAATTGATGATGCGACCCGCCGGATAACCTCCCTCGAAAGAGAGATCAAAGAGGTGGAAATAGAACGGGAAAATCTGGCCCCGCAAGCCAACCGCCCAGTTCTTGAAGCATCGTTGACCGAGACGGGCAGCGCACTGGATGCACTCGAACCCATAAAGAAGAAGTTGGATGATCTGCGCCTGAAAAAGGCTGAGCGCACCGAAGAGGCCGCGCACTTGCGTGGGATTAATGCCGCACTCGGACCGGAGACCGAACCCATCAAGATGAGAGTGAAGGTCTTGAGCGAGACGGAGGACCCTTCCTGTCCAACATGTGGTCAACCCCTTACGGAAGATCACAGGAACGAGGTCATTGCAGAGCTTCAAGGAGATATCGAGAGTCGCCGGAATTCCTTCCGTACAAATCGCGAACGAATCGAAGCGCTTGAGGCGGAAATTGGCGCGCTGAATTTGGAAGAAAAGAAGCTATCCGATGCGTTTGAGGTGAAACCCAAGCTTGAAAAGAAGATGGTTGAACTGCGTTCCGCACTCTCTCATGCGGATGAAGCGGAACAAAGATTGTTGGCCCTGGCTGAGCGGATCGAGCGATGGAAGAAGGAAATCAGCGCAGAAAGTGAGTCCAGGAAGAAATCAGAAAATGCAGTGGTGATAGCCGAGCAGCGCTTGCGCTCGGCGACACTGACTCAGTCCGACATCGACAAACTCAGGGTCGAGAAACGCATGGCGGATGAGCGTGTGGGTGGCGCCAGACAGAAGATGAGCGCGTTGAAATCTTATGCGGGCCAGCATAAAGAGTGTCTTCAGGAACGAGAGAAGCAGGCCAGCGATTTAGGGGACTATGAGGAACTTCGCGACGCATTTGGTAAACGGGGCGTGCCAGCGATGATTATCGAGACCGTTGTTCCAGAGCTCGAACGCTCAGCCACAGAGCTGCTTCACCGTTTAACCGATGGAAGGATGAACGTCCGCATAGAGACCCAGCGTGAGACGAAGTCCGGGGAAGTCCGAGAGGCGCTCGATATCATTATTTCAGACGAATTGGGCAGTCGGCCATATGAGATGTATTCAGGGGGCGAAGCCTTTCGAATAAACTTCGCTATTCGAATTGCGCTCTCTCGACTGCTCGCCCGACGCGCGGGCGCTCAATTGCGCAGTCTCTTCATCGATGAAGGTTTTGGCACTCAGGATGCGCGCGGTCGCGAGCAACTGGTGGCCGCAATCAATACGATCCAGGACGACTTCGATCTCATCATCGTGATCACACATATCGACGAATTGAAAGACGCTTTCCCCACGCGCATCGAGGTTGAAAAAACTTCGACGGGATCGCGTTACCGGCTTGCCTGATGTTGAGCTTGCGCGTCGCCCTTAAGAACCTCGCGGCAATTTCCGATTCCCTTTGATCCACGGCCAGATGGTATTTCGCGGCGGGATAAAGCCCTGACTGCTGAGCATATGTCGCTTCATGGGCTCGACCCGCTCACCGGTTGGGTGACGTCGAACCGTCTTCCGGGAACAGGACGATGAGGATATTACGAGTCAGGAAATTGCCCACGCAGCCAGACGGAGAAGCAAGATCCTCTTCCGGGGACCCCTTTGCTTGCGACCGTGATACTCCCGCCATGACGTGTGATGATTTCCTGGCATATCGCGAGACCCAAGCCCGTACCGGGCGCCCCGGTGGATTGGCTGGCTTCGCCCCGGTAGAATCGATTGAAGATATCCGCTTGCTCACGGAGAGGGATGCCCAGGCCGGTGTCCTCGACTTCACCGATTACCCAGTCATCGCCATTTTTGCGATCGAGACGGGTTCGCAACGTGATGACGCCTCCCTCCGGAGTGTAATTCATGGCATTGGTCAGTAAATTTGTGAAGACCTGCCCAATAAGCCGGCTGTCGCCGGCGATCGGGGGGATGTTGCCGTGCAGATCGAGTTCGAGCGATAAGCCCTGACTGGCGGCGAGTGATCTTCGATCTATCACGAGGGATTCCAAAATCGTATTGATGTCCACATCCGCCGTCCGAATCGGCGTAGCGTCTACGTCGAGAGATGACAGAGATAGGAGATCGTCGATAAGGTTGGATAATCGTTCGCTCTCTCGTGTGAGGGTCTTTAGATAACGGGCAACTTTTTCTTCATCCCTGATCCTGTCCAGAAGATCGAGGTAAAGGCGGATATTCGTCAGGGGCGTGCGCAGTTCATGGGAGACATCCGACACGAATTGGGATTTTATCCTGTCGATCTCCTTTCGCGCGCTGATATCATGGATCACAGTGACGAAATCAATCGCTTCTGAAGTAGGACCAAGCACGGGCGTAAGCGAGATCTCGGCTTCATAGACGGATCCATCTTTACGGCGATTTGTAATTTCCCCTCGCCATGTCTTGCCGGCATGGGCGGTGGCCATCATCTCGGCATGACGAATTTTATCGAATTCATCGCTGTTTAAAATTGAGAACGATTGGCCGAGCGCTTCATCTTCAGCGTAGCCTGTCTGAAATTCCCACGCCGGGTTGACAAACTGGATAAGGCCGTCCCGATCGGTCACCATGACGGCGTCGCCAATGTTTGTAAGGAGCGCATTCAGACGATCGCGCTCGGCTTCGAGCGCTTTTTCGAGTTCGATCCTCTCAGATATGTCCGTGACAAACCCTGTGATCCCTTGTGGATTGCCTTCCGTGTCCGTAATGATGCTGATGCCGACGAGTGCTGGAATCCGTCGACCGCTTCGGGAGAAAAACTCAACCTCGAATACCTCTTGCGGAGGAAGATCGCCTCGCACGCGTGCCTGAAATTGAGCCATCATCTTGCCTAATGTCTCTGGAGACATCAAACCAATTTTTTCGAAGGGCTGATCGATGATCTCGGCAAGTTGAATTTCGGACATGTCGGCGAGTGTTTGGTTAGCGTAGGTGATCCTTCCTGTGAGGTCGATTTGGAAGATTCCGGCCAGTGCGGACTCCACGAGGCCCCGGTAGCGAGATTCTGATAAGGCGAGTTCACGAGTTCTTTCAATGACCTCGGCTTCTAATTGCTGTGCCTGCGATTCAATTTGACCGTAGAGATGTGCATTTTCAATCGAGATGGCCGCTTGCGCCCCAAATGCCATCAGCAGGTCCAGATCGCTGATTGTAAAAGGCCGCTTAAGGCCCATCCTGCGCACGGTCATGGATCCCATCGTGCGCTGCCGAATCGACAGGGGAACAATGGCGAGACACTCTAGTTCATCATCCGGCGTATTGGGGACTTGCATACTGCGGGTGTCTTCCTTGGGATTGTTGACGAGCAGCGGTTCCCCCGTCCGGATCACTTCACCCGTAAGACCCTCTCCGAGTTTCAATTCGAAGGCGGAAATGGCTTCTGCGTTCGGTTCTAAGGCAACCACACAGTGGATCACCCCTTTTTCATAGTCGGCCAGGTGTATTCTGCTTCCATCTGCTCCAAGCAAGTTGTTCGCATGCATGGCGATTTCATGCAGGACAGTGTCGGCGTCGAGCGAAGCTGAGATTGTGCGGGCGGTGCGGATCAGGACTTTTGACTCCTCGGCGCTCCTGTTCGCCATTTCATACAACTGTGCTTTCTTGATCGCGATCGCGGCCATGCTCGTAATGGCTTCGGCTTGCTCCACATGATCCTGTGTAAACTTGACTTCATCGGAGTGGTTGAACACGCCCATGATGCCAATCGTCTCGTTGCCCACGATGAGGGGTATGCCGATAACGGACTTTATTCCCGCATCGATAGCACTCTGGGAGGCGTCAGGGTGGTTGGGATAATCATTGATGAGAAGAGGGGAACGTTGATTAAGGGCCGTCCAAATCGCGCCCTCCCCTCTGGGGGTTGGATGCGAATCGGTCTCTTCCGGTTTGCCGTAGATGTAAGGGAAATAAATGCTGTTCTTATTCGCCTCAAGCAACCCGATCGTACCCGAGTCGGCGCCGGTCACGTCCGTACATGTACGCAGGACGGCTTCCATGACCTCGTTCATGTCCACGGCTCTTGCGAGTAGATCAGCGATCGTACTGCGCAACTTCTGCTGTTCGAGTGCGAGTTCGAGCTTGCGGCGGTTTCTCACCTGACCAAGTGCGATAGCGACATGGGCTGCCAGGGCCTCAACAAATGGGGTATCTTCGGCCGTCAACCATTGTGCCGATACGTTAATCGTTCCGATCGATTCTTCCTCGAAGATTAAGGGTGCGACGATGACATTGTCATCCCCTAACAACCTCATGATGCGAGGCAGGAGTGGGTGCAGCGCTGCGGGCATGACCTCCTTGACCACACTGGCTCGATCCTCTGTGAAGACGGCCTTTCCGGTGGATAGTGCTGTTGAATAAACTTCCGCGCCGTCGGGGTCGAAAGTGTACCCGGCAATTTCATACCCGGTTAGCCTTTTCAAGGAGGTCTCGAGCGTTTGACTGACGGAACGGGTTTGAACCTGGAGTTGGCCATCTGGGGTAAGGAGCGCCACGGTGCCTCGAAGCTTCAAGCGCCGCAGTTCTTCCGCTACTGCACGTATCACGTCTCGTTCACTTGAGGATGCTTTGCGTGCAACGCCAGCCGCGACGCTGAGCGCGGAGACCCAGATCATATCTGCTTCGGGTCGGCCTTTTTTCTTTGCGGGCAAAGCGAAATCCTCAAAATCTCATTTCACGGGTTAGTGTATCACGATTGATTTGAGCATACCCGGAGCAGCACTGCGCATATTTACCTTCACATAACTAGAGGAAGCCATTGTCGCCATACCACTGATGGGCTTCCTGAATGGCATTGCGGATGGGTCGCGGATCTGGAAGCGAGAAGGTTTTCCGGGCTTTGCTGGTGTCATAGTAGAAGAATTGACCAGCCATTCTTAGACTATGCCCGCGGATGGGGAACTTAGTGGTTCGATTGAGAAGATCGGCGATTGTGCTTAAGCGTCTCAGCATGCTTCCCGAGATGCTCAGGCGAGGCCGCGATTGTCCTACGATATCTGAAATCATGTACAACAGGCTGCGCATAGAGATATTCTCCCCCCCAAGGATGTAGCGTTCACCGCGCACACCGCTCTCAAGCGCGGCGATATGCCCCGCGATGACGTCATCGATGTGAACGATGTTAAGACCGCCAGGTGGAACGGGCGGGGTCCATCCCCTGGCCATGTACCTGACAACGGCGCCCGATACCAGATTCTTGTCCCCGGCGCCGATGACTGCGGAAGGATTCAGGATTAGGGCATCGTGACCCATCCGTGTATATCGGCGGACTTCTTCCTCTGCGCAGTGTTTGGCATATCCATAGGGCCACCGCTTTGGGTCAACGTTCCAGGTGTTCTCTTCCGTTATTAAAGGGACCGTCTCCTGATCGGGCTTGTAAGAAGGCACACCGAGCGCTGCGACGGAAGATGTGTATATCACACGCTTCACCTTCGAATCATGCGCCGCGGCCAAGACGTTTTTCGTACCTGTGATGTGACTCGCTGCCATCTCTTCGGGGTTCTTCCATCCGCCGACATGCGCCGCACAATGGTAGACAACATCGACATCTTCCATGGCAGTCGAGAGGGAGGGTGGATCGAACAAATTGCCCTGGACATATCTTATGGGAAGATCTTGGAGCAGGATCATTGAGCTCGTCGGACGATGAAAGGCCGCCACATCATAGCCGGAGTTGTGCAATCTCCTGCATAGGTGTGAGCCGATAAAACCTGTGGCGCCCGTGACGAGTATTCGCATCAGGATATGAGCCGGAAGGTCATAGGGGATGTACGCGTCTTCCAGCTTCTTTACCTCACCTTGAAGAATTCTACCATCCATCATCCGGAGGGCTTGATGTGCTCGAGGCGCTGGGCGGAGGATGCACTCCATGCCGTCTTTGTGTTTTCCGGCATCGAATCATGGGATACCGCGCTGGAAGCAGATCATTCCCCAATCATTACCTTGAGTTTCTTTACAATAAACCACTCACTGGGTAGACTTCATCAAGAGTTCTCGAGAGCGAGGTGAATATGAGTTTGTTCTCAAATTGGAAAGAAGTCCTCAACACAGCCAACCTGTCGCAAGACAAGGAAATGGATGTGGTCAGCAAGTGGTTGATCATCACACGTGCGGCTGTGTTTTCGATGACGGCGACCTCGGGTCTCATCGGCGGGTTGCTCGCGGCGGCGTTTGTGGCGAACCCGAACTGGCTGAACTTTGCGCTCGCAATTGTTGGCCTGGTTCTGGCGCACGCATCGAACAATATGATCAACGATTACTTTGATCTCGAGGGGGGCGTCGATACGGATGAATATACCCGGGCTCTTTATGCGCCCCACCCGATCCTGGGAGGTCTGATTTCGAAGGGTGGTTTGCGACGAGCGATCCTGCTGGTAAATGTCATTGATGCCCTTATCCTCACTTATTTTGTGATTACTGTTGGATGGCCCGTCCTAGTATTTGCCCTGGCAGGGCTCTTCATCAGTGTGTTCTATGTCGCGCCTCCGGTCAAGCTCAAGCACATCGGGTTGGGCGAACTCGGTGTTTTCATTGTCTGGGGTCCATTGATGATTGGCGGGACTTTCTACGTCACTTCCGGGGAGCTCCCGTCCACAGGCGTGTGGCTGGCATCGATCCCTTACGCCCTGGTTGTAACCACGGTTTTAATTGGGAAACATATTGACAAACTCGAAGTCGATCGGGAGAAGGGGATTCGTACACTTCCTGTCGTCATCGGCGAGAAAACATCGCTGCGGTTGAATCAAGCCCTGATGGCGAGCTACTATGTCGTCGTACTTGATATGGTGTTTTCTGGGCCTCTG
>CAZMZL010000001.1:33652-79986 GCA_964570595.1 uncultured Anaerolineaceae bacterium
TGTGTGGGTGCTTCTCGTAGCTTTGGCCATTCCTCGGCTGGTGAGCGTGTTGAAGATCTACACCGAGCCCAGGCCTGACGAACCCCCACCCGATTATCCGGTCTGGCCGCTTTGGTTCGTCTCAGCGGCTTTCTTTCACAACAAACTAGCCGGCGGCTTGTTCGTCATGGGCCTAATCCTGAATCTCATATTCCCTGTAACGATCGATCTTTTTTAGACGCAGCGACACGTTTCAATCATGCAGCGAGGGTGCCTATTCGAGGCCCTCGCTTTGTGGTTAATGTAGACTTTTCTCCATAAATAATGTGGAGAGGGGGCATAACCGGACGTGAATCAACCCCCGTATTGCTCAAGGAGCGAAGTGACGCTTGTCCTGAATGAATCCCCCGAAGGGGGGTGAGAAATCCCCTGACGGACTCAGTCATGGGAACCCGGTTGAATGATAATCCAGACCCGTCAGAGATTTGACTCTTTGTGAAGGCAACGGGGCTGCACTTTTGGGACAGCCCCGTTATGGAAGAACTGAGATCTTGACGGCGGCGGACCGAAGGGCGCTCCGACAATCTGCCCAAGCGGGATCGGGTAGCGCATCGGCCTGTTTGGGTGCACAATTTAGAGGGGGACCTTATGGTTAAACCTTATAATGAAGAAGCTTATTTTTGTTCCATGAGAAGCTTGACGTACTGTGCTCTTTCGAATGCATAGGGGTCATCAACCTTTTTTTGGCTCAACTTCCCCCTGAAATCATCTACGCTCTCGTAGCCGTGCTCCGCCATCCATCCTTCGAGCTCTCTCAGCATCGTGGAGAGATAGGGAATGCCATTCTCAAGCAAGGCCGAGGCTGTCTGTATGGTGGTCGCGCCTGCGAGGAGCGCCTTAACTGCGTCCCTGCCGGAATGGACACCGGTGTTGAGCGCCAGGTCCGTGGCCACGCGCCCATGGAGCAGCGCAACCCATCGTAAAGGCAGTTTCATCTCGTCCGGGGAGCTGTAGGCCATTTCGCTCAGGACACTCTCTGTCTCCGGATCGATGTCGGGTTGGAGAAAACGATTGAAAAGGACGAGCGCATCGGCCCCGAGCGCGGCCAGCTCGGCGGCGACATTCGACACGGATGTATAAAAAGGACTCAACTTAACCGCGACGGGAATTGAAACCTGGGACTTCACATTCTTGACGATTTCATAAAGCTCATCCTCGATGTCGGCGCCCTTGCGTTTCGCATTTGCTGCGACGGCGTAGGTATTGAGTTCAAGCCCATCAACTCCTGTGGAGGCCAACTGCTTGGCGTAATCTCTCCAGCCTTCGGGGCTTACGGCATTCAAGCTGGCAATGAGCGGCATTTTCACTTCGGCGCGAGCCTTTTCGATCCACATCAAGTGTTCATCGGCTTTGCCACTTTCCATCTGCGGGAAGTATGAGAGAGCTTCCGCGAAGCTGTCTGCTCCCACGGAAAGATTATCTTCCATCCTCAGAGCATCAAATTGGATTTGTTCTTCAAACAGGGATCGGATGACGATCGCCCCGGCGCCGGCGCTCTCGGCCGCCTTAATGCGATCGTTCATACTGGAGATGGTGCAAGCCGCAACGATAATTGGATTGTCGAGGTCGATGCCCATGTAGGATGTTTTAAGGTTGGTCATGCTGCCTCCGGAGGACCATGTTAAGATCATTGTAGCATGTTCCAAAAGGCGGAGTTCTAATAGTGACAAGCATCATCCAATTTAGGATGTTCTTTTACACTACTAACTCTCCATAAAGATGACTAGACTTGATGGGGATTTTCCCGAGGGGTATTGCGCGCCCTTATTTGAGTGTTTTCCCTTAAAATACAGGCCAGTCAGGAGCCAGATATGCCAACGAAAATGAAACGGAAACTCGTGCCTTATGATGGCAATGCCGCTGCTGCTCATGTGGCTTATGCGACGAACGAAGTCATCGCCATCTATCCCATCACGCCGTCCTCGCCGATGGGCGAGATCGCTGACGAGAAGTCCGTGAGCGGAGAGCCTAATATTTGGGGAACGGTACCCGTTGTTGTCGAGATGCAGGCAGAGGGAGGCGCCGCAGGTGCGGTACATGGGGCGCTGACGACCGGGTCGCTGACGACCACGTTTACGGCTTCACAGGGTTTGCTGCTCATGATCCCGAATATGTATAAGATCGCCGGCGAACTTACCCCCGCCGTCTTTCATATCGCCGCTCGATCGGTTGCTGCGCAAGCGCTGTCGATCTTTGGGGATCACAGTGATGTGATGGCGGCTCGCGGGACCGGGTGGGGGATGCTCGCTTCAAGCAATCCCCAGGAAGTCATGGATATGGCGCTCATCGCACAGGCATCGAGCTTGAAATCACGAGTGCCCTTCCTTCACTTTTTCGATGGGTTCCGCACGTCGCATGAGATTCAAAAGATCGAGGAACTCACGCACGATGATATGCGTGCGCTGATCGATGATGAGGATGTCTTTGCGCACAGGATGCGCGGGCTATCACCAGATCGCCCGAGCATTCGCGGGACTGCGCAAAACCCTGACGTGTTCTTCGCCGCCCGCGAGACGGTGAATCCGTTCTATGTAAAGACGCCGGACATCGTTCAGGCTGCGATGGATCGCTTCGCCAAGGTCGTGGGACGTGCGTATCACCTCTTTGATTATGTGGGCTCGCCTGATGCCGAACGTGTGGTCGTTATGATGGGTTCGGGGGCAGATGCCATGCATGAAGTGGTGGCATTATTAAACGACCAGGGAGAGAAAGTCGGATTGGTGAAGGTGCGCCTCTATCGCCCATTCATGAACGAAGCATTCGTACAGGCGCTGCCTGACACCGTAAAGGAGATCGCAGTTCTGGATCGAACCAAGGAACCAGGTGCTTCAGGGGAGCCCATGTACCTTGATGTACAAAATGCCATCAGCGAGGCCGTCGCCGAGGGGTTGATCCCAGCGAACAGTCGGCCAAATGTCGTGGGGGGGCGTTACGGTTTGGGATCAAAAGAGTTCAATCCCGGCATGGCCAAATCCGTGCTCGATAATCTCACAGTGGAAAGACCAAAGAACCACTTCACCGTCGGGATCATCGACGACCTGACCGCGAGCAACCTGCCCTGGGATAATGATTTTTCTTCCACATCTAAAAAGGTCCATCGCGCCATGTTTTATGGGCTAGGAGCTGATGGCACTGTGGGCGCGAATAAGAACTCGATCAAGATTATCGGCAAGGGAACGGATTTCTACGCACAGGGCTATTTCCAGTATGACTCAAAAAAATCAGGTTCAATGACGATCTCGCACCTGCGCTTCAGCCCAGATCCGATCCGAAGCACATATCTCATCGACTGCGCGGAATTTCTGGCCTGTCACGCATTCCCGTTCCTCGAACGCCACGATATGTTGAAACACTTGAAGGAGGGCGGCACCTTCTTGCTGAACAGCCCATTCCAGGCTGAAGAAGTCTGGGATCAGCTTCCCCGACCTGTTCAGGAGGCATTGATTGCGAAGAAGGCGAAATTCTACATCATCGATGCCTATTCTCTGGCGAAATCCCTGGGGCTCGGAGGTCGGATTAATATCATCATGCAGACGGCTTTCTTTGATATCTCGGGTGTGCTGCCGAAAGAACAGGCGCTCGACATGATCGAGATGGCCGTCGAAGACACCTACGGCGACAAGGGTAAAGCCGTTGTGGATATGAACATTAAAGCAGCCCACCTGGCAAAGGAGCGCATTCACGAGGTTGAAGTACCCGAGAAAGCGACCAGCAAACAGAAGATGGTCTCCCCGGTACCCGATGGAGCGCCTGAATTTATAGAGACTGTGACGGCCGAAATCATCGCACGACGCGGAGATGATCTGCCTGTTTCGCTCTTGCCAAAAGATGGCACCTATCCAACCGGGACGACGAAGTTTGAAAAACGGAACATCGCCCTCGAGATCCCGGTTTGGGATCCAGAAGTGTGCATCCAATGCAACCAGTGTGCTTTCGTTTGCCCTCATGCCGCGATCCGGCCGAAGCTTTACAAGGCCAGTCATGTGAACGGGGGCGCCCCCGATGGGTGGCAGATGGTGCCGGCAAAGGGACGCGGTCTGGAAGGCTACGTCTACACACTGCAGGTTGCGCCGGAAGATTGCACCGGTTGCGGAAACTGCGTTCACATCTGCCCAGCTCATGCGAAGGACGAAAGCGGGAATAAGACCGAGAGAAAGGCGATCAACATGGCGGAGCAGCCGCCGATCCGGGAGATGGAGGTCGCCAAGTGGGATTATTTCCTCACAATCCCCGACCCGGAACTCTCGCTCTTCAACCCCTTTACGACCAAGGGATCACAGTACATGCCCACCATGTTCGAGTTTTCCGGTGCGTGTGCGGGATGTGGCGAGACACCCTATGTGAAACTTCTTACCCAGCTCTTCGGCGATCGCATGATCATCGCCAATGCCACCGGATGTTCTTCGATCTACGGCGGCAATCTTCCCACCACGCCCTATGCTCCTAGAGCCGATGGGCGCGGTCCTGCGTGGTCGAATTCGCTCTTTGAGGATAACGCCGAGTTCGGTTTCGGGATGCGTCTGACCGTAGAGAAACTCACACAGTATGCGCTTGAAATGTTGGATGCGGTCAAGTTAGACGGCAAGGCCAAACTTGCAGAGGAAATTAAATCCGCCGATCTGAGCACGCAGGAGAACATCGAGGTGCAGCGTGAGCGGCTGGAAACGATGCGCACGTATCTCAAAAATGATAGCAGCGATGAAGCCAGGCGGTTGTTGAGCGTGCTGGACTTCCTCGTCCCTAAAACCGTCTGGATCCTGGGTGGCGACGGTTGGGGGTATGACATCGGATTCGGCGGGCTGGATCACGTGCTCGCCCAGGGGCGCGACGTCAATGTCCTTCTCATGGACACCGGTGTGTACTCCAATACCGGCGGGCAGGCCTCCAAGGCTACGCCTCGCGCGGCAGTTGCCAAATTTGCTGCCGCAGGAAAGGACATGCCCAAGAAGGATCTTGGTGCGATTGCGATGACATACGGCAACATCTATGTGGCACAAGTTGCCTACGGCGCCAACATGACACAATTGGTGAAAGCATTCCAGGAAGCCGAGAGCTATGAAGGTCCTTCCCTGATCATCGCCTACAGCCACTGTATCGCACACGGCATCGACATGGGGATTGCCACGGACCTTCACGACGATGCTGTGAAGAGCGGGTTCTGGCCGCTCTATCGGTACGATCCCAGATTGGGTGATGAAGGCAAGAATCCACTCCAGTTGGACTCGAAAGCTCCCAGCGAAGACATCGAAACCTTCATGTACAAACAAAACCGCTTCAGGGTACTTCGTCAGACGGATCCAGATCGGGCCGGAAGGCTCCTCGAGGCGATACGTGACGACGTGATCACACGCTGGAGGTATTATGAGCAGATGGCGAATTTAGATATCTAGCCCCTGAATCAAGTGTAAGAAAGCTTCAAGATACGTGTCCCGGGTACTCCAGGTATCCGGGATACGCTTATATGGGGGATCCTCTCTCTTGATCTTGAATAGGCTCTCAGATCTCCGCAGGGGGGTCAGATCACTCCGTGAGATCGATACCACTCATAGGTCTCTTCCACCGCCTGACGGAAGTTTTTCGTGACCGAGACACCGAGTTCGAGGCGCGCCTTGGTGGCATCACAGAAGACGTCGTAGCGGCTCATGCGAAGATGGTTGCTGTCAAAAGGAAGATGGAGGAACGGGCGAGTCCAATCGGCCAGATAAGCCCCAGGTTCGGTGATCCATACGGGCACCTTCAACCAGGGTGGCTTGCGACCGACGACTTCGTTGATGATGGTTATGCTCTCACGGTGTTTGAAATTTTCACCACCGAGAATATAACGTTCGCCGGCTTTTCCATGATGGAGCGCGGCGATATGTCCGGCAACAACGTCATCGATATGCACATAGTTGGTGCCCCCTACCGGGTAGAAAAATCCCCAACCTCGGGCCGCTTCGGTCACCATTGAACCGCCGATCTGGTTGACGTCCCCCGCGCCGAGCACGATGGACGGATTAAGGATGACCACATCCAGCCCCTGAGGAAGGAAGCGAAGCGCCTCCTGCTCGGCTGCATACTTCGAATAACCATATCGGAATTTGTCGGGTGGGAGATTGAAGATATTTGCTTCGGTAAGCAGTGCACCATCATCTGGAACACCCATCGCCGCGAGCGAGCTGGTGAGGACCACACGCTTTGCTCCGGAATCGAGCGCAGCCTTGAGCACGTTTCGAGTTCCATTGATACTGGTATGGGTGACAGAGTCGGGATCACGCCAGTAAGCAGATTGCGCTGCGGCATGAAAGACATAGGTGACATCGTCGAGGGCCGGTTTCAGACTCTCCGGGTCAAGGATGTTCCCGACGGCCAGCTCCACGGGGAGATCTTCCAACATGGTTAACGAGGAAGTCTTCCGGTGGAGCGCGCGTACAGTGTAGGACCCTTCGATCAAAGTTCGGCAGAGTGCCGACCCGACGAATCCTGTCGCACCCGTGACCAGACAGCGGTCAGTCAATCAGTCCAAGCTCCCGACCGACTTCCCCCATGATACTCAGCGCTGTGTCGATCTGTTCGTCGGTGTGTGTGGCCATCAAGCTGGTCCGCAGCAGGCTCCGCCCTTCTGGCACGCCAGGGGGTATGAACGCGTTGGTATATACACCGGCCTCGAAGAATTTCTTCCAGGCGATCAGTGTGGGTTCCATCTCACCGATGATGATGGGAATGATGGGCGAAGCGCCGTGACCGGTATCAAATCCAAGCTCGTTGAGACCGGTGCGCATACGGTCTGTGACCTCCCAGAGGCGATCGACGCGTTCGGGTTCGGTCTCCATGATGTCGAGCGCGGCGAGCGCCGCAGCGAGGTTAGAAGCCGGCATGGCCGCACTGAAGATAAATGCTCGAGCGTTGTGCTGGATGAAGTGTATGATGTCTTCCCCGGCGGCGATAAACCCGCCCAACGATGCGAACGACTTGCTGAAGGTGCCCATGATGAGATCGACATCGTCGGTCACACCGAAGTGAGCGGAAGTCCCCCGCCCTCTCGCCAGGACACCCAGACCATGCGCGTCGTCCACCATTAAGCGCGCCCCATATTTCTTGCAGAGGGGGATCATTCCGGGGAGGTCGGCGAGATCTCCAAAGACGCTGTACAGCCCGTCCACTGCGACCAACGCACCGGTGTTCTCGTCGATGCCTTTAAGGACCCGTTCCAGATGCGCCATGTCGTTATGGGCAAACCGGCGGAGATCACCGAGCGCCAGCATCGAGCCATCGATAATGCTGGCATGATCTTCCTTATCCGTGATGATGGAGTCGCCCCGGCCCACAAGGCAGGAGATGGTGCCCAGGTTGACTTGATACCCGGTGCTAAAAACGAGCGCGGCTTCTTTACCGACGAAATCCGCCAGTCGGCGTTCGAGTTCCACGTGAATCTCAAGCGTGCCATTTTGAAGTCGCGATCCTGTGCAGCTCGTGCCGAATTTGTTGGTCGCGTCCACGGCGGCCTGGCGTACGCGCGGATCTGTTGTAAGCCCAAGATAGTTGTTGGAACCGAGCATGAGGACTCTTCGACCGTCAAAAATCGCCTCAGTACCCTCGCTGTTTTCGATGGCCAGAAAATATGGATAGAGGCCCGAGGCTTGTGCCATACGCGCAAGCGTATAGTTGTAGCATTTATCGAATATATCCATGAGAAAAATCCTTTCAGGAGCCCCCGCCTGAAATGTAAAGAATAATTCCAGATTGTTTAGATGCCAGCGCGATCAAAGGGTTGCGGGGATCTCTTGTGAATTTGATGGTGTATGATCAAGATGATGGCAACTAACGGAAAGAGGATATGCTTTCCGAGCGCGAATGTCAACCGTGATGAGACCCATTACTGGGTGATGAAAATGCTCGACTACGAGGCGACAGCCTCGAGGACCAAGCATATAGCCCTGATCCGGTGGGTCTAAGGAGCCTTTCTTGACTCGCCGTGATACGCTTGTATAATCGATTTCATAAAATTAGTGGGTAATACCAGCCTTAAAACGACGAGCGTGAAGAAGATCCCTCAAGAAACCATACCAGAGAGCTGCCGGACGGTGCGAGGCAGCATGGTCGCCGGGATACTCCACTTCATCGGCCGATGGATGGCCCGTCTGTCCCCGCAGGGGCACGTACACTGCCGTAAGGAGACCGGGTTCGCCCGTTACAGCGATCAGAGGCCGCAAGTGCGGTGAAAGCAGGTGGCACATACGGGGCGCCTCCTCGTCCTGCGTGATGAGGAGGCGCTGTGCGTTCAAGGTGCAGGAGGAGCGCTGTGATCGACATACGCTTGATTCGGGAAAATCCCAAAGAAGTGCAGGAGGCGATCAGCAGCTTGGGCGCCGACGCACCCATCGATGAGATCGTGCGCCTGGATGAGCGGCGCCGAGACCTCCTCCAGGAACTGGAGGATCTTCGCCACGAGCGCAATGTGACCTCCAAGCAGATTGGCCAGATGAAGGACGAGGGGAAGCGGGGGGAGCTCATCGAGGGGATGGGCGGTGTTAATGACTCCATCAAGACGTTTGAAACCGAGCTCCGCGATGTGGAAGCAAACCTGGAAGTGCTCATGTACCAGGTTCCGAACCTACCCCACGCAAGCGTGCCGTTGGGGGAAGATGAGAGCGAGAACAAAATTGTTCGCGAGGAGGGCAAGCCCAAAACCGAGGCTGAGTTCGGGTTTGCGCCCCTTCCTCATTGGGATCTGGGTCCTCGGTTGGGCATTATCGATTTTGAGCGCGGGGTCAAACTTTCGGGGAGTCGCTTCTATGTTCTCTATGGTCTGGGTTATCGTTTGCAGCGAGCTTTGATCAACTGGATGATCGATTTTCACGCCGCCCAGCACGGTTACACGGAGGTTTATCCACCCGCGATCGTGAAGGAAATATGCATGTGGGGCGCCGGTCAACTACCGAAATTCCGCGACAACATTTACCAGGATGTCGAGGACGATCTGTGGTTGGTGGGGACGGCTGAAATCCCGCTCACGAACCTGCATCGGGACGAAATCCTGGAAGTCGATAGGCTGCCCATCAAATATGTCGCACACACGCCTTGTTTCAGGCGGGAGAAATTTTCCGCAGGGCGCGATGTGCGCGGGATCAAGCGAGGGCATCAGTTTGATAAAGTCGAAATGTACCATTTCACCACACCCGAGACTTCCTACGATGAGTTGGAGCAGATCGTCCAGAACGCAGAGGATGTCTGTCGTGCCCTGGAGATCCCTCATCGTGTCATAGAAATGGTGACCGGCGATCTGGGTTTCACGGCCGCGAAAAAATATGATATTGAGATATGGGCTCCCGGCTGCGGCGAATGGTTGGAAGTGAGCTCATGCAGCAACTGTGAGACCTTCCAGGCGAGGCGGTCCAATATTCGTTTCCGCCCCGATCCCAAAGCCAAACCAGAATTTGTGCACACGCTCAACGGCTCCGGGCTTGCTTTACCGCGCACGGTTATCGCCGTTCTGGAAAACTACCAGCAGGAAGATGGCAGCATCATCGTGCCGGAGGTGCTGCGCCCCTGGATGGGGGGCGTCCAAATTATCCAGACTGAAGAGGCTGCATGAGGGATACGATCGTAACGATCCTCGTCGGACTGATGATGCTGCTTGGGCTCATCGGCATCATCGTGCCGATCCTTCCCGATCTTCTTCTGGTTTGGGGAGGGGCGCTTGCCTATGGTTTGATTGTGGGATGGGGGACGATCGGGCCGTGGATGTTCGCCGTGATCACGCTGCTCGGCATCCTTGGCGGATTAGCTGAAGGATGGGTGACGGGTGTAGGTGCGCGCAAAGGGGGTGCATCTTTATGGAGCGTGCTTGGTGGGTTCGCCCTCGGTCTTGTCGGGCTCATCGTCCTGGGTCCATTGGGCTTCCTCACCGGGCTGTTGTTAGGGATATTTCTACTGGAATTGTACCGTCACAGGGACGCCAAGAATGCGGCCCGGGCGACAGCCGGCACAGGATTGGGATATGGCGCATCGTTCCTGGTTAAGTTTCTTTTTGGGTTGGGGATGATCGCAGCATGGCTCATCTGGGTGTTCGCAGGGTGATTATGCTCCCGGGGAGAAAAAGACCATGCCCAACCCGTGCCTGTGAAGGCCTTCCCTTGCCCAATAATCCACAAGTGTAGACCGATCCCCAAGCGCATTAAGGAGTGGTGGAATGACGTCTTCGTGGTCGATCGCTGCGAGGGCACGCGCGGATTCGATCCTTCCGTGAGGGCGCTCTCTCTCCAGAATATCAACCAAAACAGGGATTGTATCCTCCCCGAGGGCGATCAGCGCATCGGTCGCAAGACGTGCGAGAAGAGGATCCTCCTCACATAGAAATTGGACTAGCATAGGCATAGCATTGAGGTTCGGTTGTCTGCGCAACCCTAAAAGTGCGCTGTATTGGACGACGAGGGCAGGATCGCTCAAGCCGCGAAATATTGCCAGCTGTGAAGCAGGATGGTGGAGATGAGAAAGCGCGCCAAGAGCCAGGGCGCGTTTTTCGGAATCGCTTGAATGAAGCAACTCATTAATCACCGGGAGTGCAGCTTCGGCGTAGTTGACGAGAAGAGAATAGACCCGCTCGACTTGCTCGTCATCCTGGACATCTAACCCGCGAAGGAGCGCGTGAAGGTCCTCCATATTAACGAGGCGCTTAATCTCCAGGTGGCGGGACGGGAAGGTCCTCTACCGTGACCGTGACCCACTTATCTCCTTCTTCGATCAGCATGACGGGGATATCATCTTTGATCGGGTATTTACGTCCGCAATCCGCTTCCTGGCAAATGAGCCAGGATTCCTTGTAGTATGTGAGTAAGCCTTCATTTTCTCGCACACAGGCAGGACAGCGAAGTATTTCCAGCAGGTCTTCACTGATCATGTTCATCTCCTCGTAGTCCGGATTTCGATTCAAAACGATAGACGATGACGGGCAGGTTGTCAAATACGCGATGGAATTAGGAATCCTCCACTTCAATGTCGTCGGGAAGATCTGTGCCCGGACCAAACTCCCAGATTTCCTGCCATGGAAGATAGTGTGTTTTTATAATGTCTTCATAGAGGACCGTGTCATCTCTGGTGACCACGCGAACGACAACGACGTCCATGCCGTCAGCCTCATAGTCGATTTTCTTGAGCTCCCCTTTATCAAGATCCGGATTTTCTCTGTAGAGCGGCTTTGGGGCATCCACCTTATTGCTTATCTGTCGGCTCCAATCGACGACCCGGTTATCCGAAGTGGAATAAAACTTCCATAACAGTTGATTCCCATAGATGTAAGTTTCGGAGAGCAGCCAAGAAGAGGTGTCATTGGTGAATTTAAAATCGACCACAGGGACGAACACGGTAGCATCAAGGCCTGGTCCTGGGGATCCCGGTCCCTGCTCATAATAGCCGACACGATAGGCATGAGGATGCCGTTCTTCAATCTTAAGCCCTCCGAAAAATGCGGTGCGGAACAAGGTTGTACTGACCTGGCAGACACCTCCACCCACGCCTTTGATGGTCTTGTCGCCGTAGATGATGAGCGCTTCCGCGTAGCCATTATCCAGGCTGATGTCGCCGAGCACTTCGGCCATCGAAAGAGTCCCACCCGGGGGAATAAGAAGTCCATGAAACGCGGATGAAGCCGTGCGGATATTTTGAATGCGTTCCGAGCTCGATCCGTTGAAATAAGAGGAGACCACGCTCACAGGCTCCGTGATACCCAGTTCAGCGGCCGTGGCATCGTCCCCCACCTCCGGGGGATCGATTTTGAAAGCGAGGGCAAATTTATGTTCGCCGGTCTCGATGCTCTCGTTGATGGCATCGATCGTTTCATCCAAGATCAAGGTGCGACCAATCACGGCGGGCTGCAACAAATCTAATTCCCGGGTGTCATCATTGAAGATAAAACGGGCGTTGGCTGCCTTTCGCTCAAGATCTGGCCCGAGAGGTTCCAACAGAGCCCTCAGCCCGACCGGATCCATGGAGATATCATAGGTTCCTGCCGGCGTTCCCTCGACGAGCTCAAATCGGAGGAGGGAGGCGACATCCTTGGGGCTGAGACTCAACCCGACAAAATCATCCGCGGTCAATTCGATGGCCTCGCTGAGCAGGGAGCGCGTCTTTTCAGCGGTGATGGAGGCATCTAAAACGTACGGTGGGGCATCATCGATGACGAGGGGAACCTCCGCATCGATCATGGCTGCAATCGGCGCCTCAAGCGTTTCTAGAGTTGCGGCGATATTCACAGAACGGCCCACCTGCCCCGCGGTCGTTTCGACATCCGTGCCCTTCAGCGCGATGGTCGCCTCCACGGTAGGCTGGTCGATTTCTTGTGAAAGGCCGTAAAGGTAGTGGTTGCCGATAATGTGATCGAATACGATCACGGCTGGCAGGTGATGGGACCCATACCACGATTCGATTTGCGCGCCCAGACGATCGATCACATTTCCCGAGCGCCCCACAGAAATGGCTTGCTCGGCCATGACGTTGAAATCCATGAAAGCCCCCAACTCCACCGGAGCGGCGGTCCACAATCTTTCTCCGTCTGAAAGCACGATTGTGCCTGTGAGCGGGTAAGAGAGATTTTCCTGGAGCACCGTCACAATCTCGTTGCGGTCCATGCCGCCGAGATCAACACCCTGGATTTGCACACCGGGAAATGCTTGTTCGAAGAAATACGCACGTGCGCCCAAGAAGTAGGCGAATAGACCCAAAAGGGCGATCAGCATCGCAGTCAGGAGGAGCACAAATACCCCGGCCACGGCGCGTGAAAGCTTTGAACCTCCCCTGGTTACTGCGGTTTCTGTATTCATCGACTGCCCCTATGCGGCTGGCATTATATCATCGTCAGGACCGGATACCTGTGATCTAAGTTCCAATTTTCGTGCCGGAAAGTTGAAAAACGGGGTACGCCTCCAAAATGTGTGGTTGACCAAGCCAGGTTAAGCTGCCCTGCTCCGCCCGGAGCTTAATCTCCACGCTCCTAGCAGAAGGGCGCTACGGACCCTCGATTTCCCAACTCGAAGGGCGACCCTTCGGACATAGGCCACGAGCCTGACTATGGATGGTCGGGGGATCGATTAACGTCGATACGAGGAGCGATAGCGCCGTATCAAGAGCGGATGTGAAGAAAAGCGGGCCTGTCGAATGCGTCGTTCCTCCTGAAGAATGGTATGGACGTTGCTTCGACGGGCGGTCTCCTCCCGCAGATTTCGAACCGGCGAGTGGTTTAATTCTTGCGGGAGGCATTCCTCGCCCGCCTCCACAGGTTTAAGAAAGCATCGGGATCGTTCTACGGAGCATCAGACGGATCATGGTTGCATGGGCGCCAATAGATGGAAGCCCCCAGCGCTGAACGTTTGTGGATTGATGTCATCGCTCCGCAGCATTTGGAGGAGAATTAAAAATAATCAAGGATGCGTTATGGCCGCAGCCAAACCTCGACGCTTGTGTAATGTACAAGACCCGGATACGAATCACTCCATTCGGAGACGGCTACCCGCGCCCACTGTGGAAATGGTGTTTCATAATCCACTTCCACAGCGAAGGGACCGAGCTGTCCGGAGGCTCCAGCTTCAACATTTGCGGAGGCTGAGCCCAATACGTTGCCGGAGCGGTCCTTGATCTCGACCCGGAATGATCCCTCACGATCCGTCCACCCTGCTCCCTGAACAAGTACACGCCCTCCCTCAACAATGGACTCGCTTCTCGGTCGAAAGATGGAGATCTTCTCTGCACCGCGAATAGCAGGGTAGATCTTAGCGTTACCGGTGGTGAGGAGGACGATCTCCTGCGTCGTGAGGTGCCTCAGTTCTCCATACCTCTCTCCAAACGAGCGCACAACGAGCCAGGCTTGCTCGGCCACGAGAGAGCTCTCGAAAGGAACCTCCGCGTAAAACTGCCCGGCATTACCCGGGAGGACATAGAGGTAGGTGTATCCTCGGGAGATCACCCGGCCGTCTTCACCGATTAATTCCACGTGAACACGGTCGGTTTGACTCGGTCCACCAAATCCAGAAACCTGGATCGGGTTGGTCACGTGGGATCCTGGTCCAGGCGATAATATGCTGATTTCTTCCAACGAAACGCCTACCGAAGGCGGCGCCGGCGAAGACGTTGGAGTTTGTTCGGGTTCGATGATCACGGCTTGAGTGGAATTTGTAAACGGTAGTTGTGCAGGTGTGTTTTCAGGGGATATCGGGACGATCGGCAAGGGCGTAGTGGTGGGTTCGACCTGTGGGAGGAACGATGGATCGGAAACCTTGTTGAGTGGGAAGTTGCATGATGTAATGGCCACCGCCAAAAGCAGGAGCATCCAAGTTTTACAGTACCAGATCCGCGTTGGGCTTGAATTCGAGATCATGGGTTCCGTCAAGTTAAACTCATCTCAACCTACCGAATTCGTGCTCGGATTTGAAGATATCCAGTCCGCAAGGTTGGCCGCCGTCTTGCAGGCGATGGGCTCCGATATCCACAGCGGTGGGGGAATCCCGGCCCGCGAGACGATCGCAAACAAGAGTACCTCGAATTTAGATGTGTGACGTTACACACCCGTGGTCATCGCCCGCCAACTTAACGCAATAATAATAAAACACAGGGTACCGTAGATGAGTGAGGCGGTCCCATCATCGCGCCCTTTGCTGATCGAATAATAACCCGGAAGGGTGATGGCTACCAAAAAACCGTAAAGCACATGGATGCCCAGTCGACCGGGTCGAGCCCCGCTCAGCCATAAATAGGCTCCCAATGCGCCTTGCGCAATGAACAAGAGCTCACCGACTGCGAGGATGCCCCAATAGTTAGCGCTTATGTCTTTTCCCCGGAAGCGGGCTGTAATCCCCCAAACCCCCGCCACGAAAGCAAAGAGGACGATCGTGACCATGAGTCGACTGTGTATATCCGAAAGCGTCAGATCGCTAACCTCCCTCGAACCCCCATCCGGTCCTCAAAAAAAGGCAGGCGAAAACTCGTTGGTCGAAAAAAGTTTTCGTTTAGAGTTGATAGATATCTTTGAACTTGGTCTCAAGGTAATTCATATAAGGCTCGTAATCAAGACCTTTCCCGGTTACCCGTTCGAGGAGCTCGATTGGCTCGTACTTCGCGCCATGCTGGTGGATGTTTTCCCGCAGCCATTGGAGCAGATCCTTAAAATCAGCAGCTTCGATCTTCTCGTTCATGTCCGGGATATCGGAAGCGATCTTCTCCCACAGTTGGGATGCCACCAGATTTCCGAGCGCATACGTGGAAAAATAGCCAAATCCACCGAAGGACCAGTGAATATCCTGAAGCACACCTTTCGCATCGTCTGGCGGCGTGAGGCCCAGAAACTCTTCGAATTTCGAATTCCATGCTTCTGGAAGATCTGCAACCGATAAGACGCCTTCCATGAGGGCGATTTCAAGCTCAAATCGCAGCATGATGTGAAGATTGTAGGTGGCTTCATCGGCATCGACTCGAATGAAGGAGCGCTGGACCTTGTTGATCGCTCGATAGAAAGTCTCTAGATCCACGTTCTCGAGCAGCTCGGGGAAGTAGCTCTGCAGGCGTGGGAAGAATGCCTTCCAGAAAGGTCGGCTTCGACCGACGAGATTCTCCCACATACGAGATTGAGACTCGTGTATGGCGAGTGAGGCGCCATCCGCAAGCGGGGTGCGTCCGAGATCCGGGTTGATGCCTTGTTCATACATGCCATGACCCGCTTCATGCATGGAGCCAAACAGCGACGTATTCAGGAAATCCGGGATCAATCGAGTGGTGATACGGACATCTCCGATCCCGAAGGTTGTCGTGAATGGATGGACGGATTTATCCTGCCGTCCATGTTTAAAATCGTATCCAAGCGCAGCGATCACCTCGACGCCAAAATCCCATTGCTTTTGAACATCGTAATTTTGACGGACGATGGAATCGTCCACGGGAGCACCATTTTCGCTGATGGCCTGCACGAGTTCGACCTGTCTGGGGCGAATGGCGTTAAACACAGCCTTGACCTCGTTCGTTTTCATGCCGGGTTCGAAGTCGTCCAGGAGGGGGTCGTACACGTGATCGTAGGGAGAGAAGAAGTCGACGTATTCCCGTCGTAGTTCGACCAACTTTTCGAGATGTGGTTGGAAGATTACGAAATTTGATTCTGCGCGGGCTTTCTCCCATTCAGGATGCGCAAGCGCGCCAACTCGAGAGAATTCCGTCACCCATGCCGTGGGAACACGGGTCTGTTTCTCGTATTCGTGTCTGCTTTTCTTAATCAGCCGCGCTTCGTCAGAATCTGCATCAGCGCCATCGATCTCCTCGCTGGCCGCATCCAATGCGCTTCCCATTTCATCGCTCACGAATTTTGAATGGGCGAGACCGCTGAGCGTGGCCAATTGCATCGCGCGGTCTTTCGAACCGCCAGGCGGCATATAGGTTTGTTGATCCCATTCCAGCAGGGCAACCGCGTGTGAAATGTCCGCCACTTCCCCCAACATCTCGCGCAGCCTTTCTAGCTTGTCTCCCATGAACATCTCCATATCGGTATCCAGGAAATCTGTCGTAACCGGGATACTTTTCGCAAAATGTAAATCTTAATTCTCATACCACGCGCCATCGTAGAGGTTCACCTGCTAACGCAGCCAGGATTTCTTCGGCGATGTCGATAGAAATCCGTTTTTGTGCTTCCACCGTCTGACCCCCAATATGTGGGGTCACGATGACATCCTGGTGCGCGAGGAGCGAAGTCGACTGCGGCGGTTCGTCCTCAAACACATCGAGTGCTGCGCCGGCAATCCGTCTTGTTTCAAGGGCAAATAACAGTGCATCTTCATCGATGATCCCACCGCGGGACGTCGAAATGAGTCGTGCATCTTGTTTCATCTTCTCAAGAGCGCGTTGATCGATGAGGTGGTACGTATCTTCCGAAAGAGGCAGGTTTAGGCTGATGTAGTCCGCTTTCGTGAGCAGATCATCGTGTGAGACGGCGATTGCGCCCCTCAGGCCAACTTCTTCTGAGTTGAGATGGGGATCATGTCCAACCACATCCATCCCGAAAGCGGCAGCACGACGCGCAATGGCGGCGCCAATGCGTCCCACACCGAATATTCCCAGGGTCTTCCCGTATAGCTGTGTGCCAACAAGTTCCTTCTTACGCCATGCGCCTTTTCGAGTGGTTGCATCGGCAAATGGAATTTTCCGGGCGAGCGCCAGCATCAGGCCCAGGGTGTGCTCGGCAACGGCCACCGTGGCGGCCTCGGGCGCATTCACCACCATGACCCCTGCAGCCTTCGCCGCTTGAAGATCGATGTTGTCCACGCCGACTCCGGCGCGACCAATGACGCTCAAACGAGCACCGCCGCTCTCAATTATCCGAGCGTCGATTTTTGTTCGACTTCTGACGATGACAGCGTCGTACTCGCCAGACAGTTCCGCCGAATCCATCTCGGTGACATCGACCTGCTCTCTTAGGAGCGCTATCCCGGTAGAAGAAAGCCCGTCGGTGACGAGCACGCGTCTCTTCATTGAATGGCTCCACTGTTCATATTCATCACTCCATCATTGTACCCTGCCGCAGGTGTGCTCGCGAAAGATGGAATCATAGGAAGCATCCGCTCACCTTTCCACGATATCCTGAGCTTATGCGAAAATATTTCGATGGGGGCATCAGGATGATGCGTGATTACGATGAAGCCCCGGTGTATTTCTCCTCAATCTCGCAAAGGATGGCAAGACAGGCATCATCCTCTGGGTTGGGGATGTACGAGGTCGTCATCCAGGCCTCAATGATTTCTCTTGCGATGGTTTCTGATGTGCTTCTTATAGATAGGCAGAGCACGTTGGCATCATTCCAGAGTCGTGCGCCACGGGCGGTTTCTGCATCGGCACAGAGCGCCGCTCGAACACCGGCAACTTTGTTGGCGACAATGCTCACGCCTGTGCCGGTCCAGCAAAACAAGATTCCCATGTCCGCGACCCCCTGTGTGACGGCTTTGGCTACGTCGAGAGCGACATCCGGCCAGGAGGCATCCTGATCGCTCAGGGGACCGTACGGAACAAGATCGTGTTCGACATTCAATAATTCCGACACCGCCTCGGTGAGGTGCGTCTTCTCGTCTGAACCCATTGCGATTTTCATCGACACCCTTTCTGCTCCTGTTTCTTCCCGTTGTGGGATGATCTCAACATCGTTTTCAATGAAAACTCACAGCCTTCTTTGATTCTATCGAAACCGGCAATTTTGTGCCCCCTCGCTGGGGATGATTTGCGCGAGCCAATACTACCATTTCGGCTTGAAGCAGGTATTATGGGATAATAAACCGCTGGGAGGAATGCAGTGCAATTCGAACAATTGTGCGTCCTGGGGCTAGGGTATATCGGTTTGCCCACGGCGAGTACTTTCGCATCCCACGGTATGGCTGTGGTGGGCGTAGACGTTAACGAACGAGTGGTCGATATCTTAAGAAGCGGCGAGGTCCACATCCAAGAGCCGGGTTTGAGAAACCTGGTTCAGACTGCTTTTGGCTCCGGTCACCTTTCTATTCAGGAAGCTCCACGGGAAGCAGATGCGTTCATTATTGCCGTCCCAACTCCGGTTACCGAGGAACGGACCGCAGATCTAACCTTCGTGGTCTCAGCCGCTGAGTCTATCGTGCCCCACCTGCGTGAAGGGAACCTGGTCGTCCTCGAGTCAACTTGTCCGCCCCGCACGACGGTCGACATCTTAGCTCCCATTCTGGAGCGCTCCGGTCTGATAGCCGGCGAAGCCTTTTACCTGGCTTATTCACCGGAGCGGGTGCTGCCAGGTAAGATCCTCCAGGAATTGATAGAAAACGCCCGCGTGATTGGGGGTGTCAACCACGCTTCGGCCGAAGCCGGTCGAGATCTCTACCTGCGGTTCGCGCGAGGGGAGATCCTTCTCACCGATTCTACGACCGCCGAGATGGTTAAGCTGATGGAGAACACTTCCCGGGATGTGGATATCGCCATCGCCAATGAATTTTCCAGATTGGCAGAAAAATTTGGCGTCGATGTGTGGGAGGCCATTGATCTCGCCAACCGCCACCCGCGTATCAATATCTTGCGCCCAGGTCCGGGAGTTGGTGGGCATTGTATTAGCGTCGACCCCTGGTTCCTGGTCGAAGCAGCACCCGAGATCAGCACATTGATCCAGGAAGCAAGGAATGTCAACGACGGTCAGCCTGCACATGTCGTCGAACTACTTTCAAGGACATTAGGCTCCCTCACAGGGACTAAGATCGCAGCCCTGGGTTTAAGTTACAAACCTAATGTAGACGACATGAGAGAGAGCCCGGCGATCGCTGTTGTCCAGAATCTTGTGGAAGCCGGGGCGGAGGTATCGTATTTTGAGCCGTACGTGCCCAAAGCCTGCATCAAGGGAGCCGAGGGACGTGGATCCGTAGAGGACGCGGTGCGCGACGCGTTGGCTGTGATTTTGCTCGTCAATCACACGGAGTTTGACGAAATCGACCCCGCCGCAATCCTGAGTTTGATGGCCGGCCGAACGATCCTGGACACTCGCGGAACGCTGGACCGGCATCAATGGATCGAGGCAGGATTCCAATTTCTCGCACTCGGTGTGGGGGAAGCGAAGGCGCAATCCATCCCATGAAGATCCTAGCGATTCTCGGGACCCGTCCTGAAGCGGTGAAAATGGCGCCCGTCATTAGCGCCTTATCAGAGACGGACGGCGTTCGCTGTTGGGTCTGTTCGACGGCGCAGCATCGCGAAATGCTCGATCAAGTGCTGGATCTGTTTGAGATCCAACCAGATTACGATCTGGATGTCATGCGTCCCGATCAGAGCCTTGGGGATTTGAGTGCAGCGATCTTTAAGGGGTTGGACCCCGTCATGATGGATGTTCGCCCAGATTGGGTACTGGTGCAAGGCGACACGACAACGGTTATGATTGCGGGCATCATCTCTTACTACCATCGGACGAAGGTAGGTCATATTGAAGCAGGTTTGCGAACGGGTGATAAGTGGCAGCCATTCCCCGAGGAAATCAATCGAAGGGTCGTTACGACAGTCGCTGATCTGCATTTTGCACCCACAGAATGGGCAAAGGCCAATTTGCTCCGGGAAGGAATTCCTCCTGAGCAAATCGAGGTCACCGGCAATCCGGTTGTGGACGCGTTGACGGAAATTTCGAGACGCCCTTACGATTTCAGTGTGGGTCCGCTTGCGGGCATCCCGGAGGATCAGAAGCTCATCCTGGTGACGGCGCACCGGAGGGAAAATTTCGGAGAACCCATGGAGCGCATTTTCGCCGCACTCCGAACAATTGCCGCTGATTACGACCGGGATGTACATCTTGTGTTTCCCGTGCATTTGAATCCCAATGTCCAGGATGCCGCCCGCGCGGGGCTGGCTGACATCCCGAATATGACCCTGCTCCCGCCGCTCGATTACTTGTCGATGGTAAATCTCATGAAGAAAGCGGTTCTCATCCTTTCCGATTCGGGTGGCCTCCAGGAAGAGGCGCCGTCGTTCCATACACCGGTGCTCGTGCTTCGTGAAGTTACGGAACGACCGGAAGCGATTGAGGCGGGGACGGCTCGACTTGTGGGCACGGATACCGATCGAATCGTATCGGAAGTCCACCGATTGCTGGATGATCACCGCATTTACCGCGAGATCACTGCCCTTGAAAACCCTTTCGGAGATGGCCATGCTGCGCAGAGGATCGTGGAATCTTTATTAGATTTTTCAGAACGCGGCTCGACAGGATAATTCACCGTGGCGCGGCGTGATCTTCCTACAACACTGGTCTATGCGCGAAGCATTCCTTTCATCGGCTGGATTGCATACTACCTGCTTAAGATCCTGGGCATCGAGATCCCTCGCTCGGTGGTTATCGGAGAGGATTTCACGCTTGTGCATGGTGGCTGTGGCGTCGTGATCCACCGTCATTCCGTCATCGGCGACAGGGTGAAAATCTATCCGGGAGTTGTTCTCGGACGGGCGGATATTCACATCTCAGCGGATGATTCGAAATTCGAAAAGATCATTGTCGGGAACGACGTTATTCTCGGGGCTGGTTCGAAAGTGCTTGGCAAGATTGGGGAGATGAGGGTGGCGGACGGCACCGTGTTAGGCGCAAACGCTGTGCTGCTCGAATCATCGTCTCCCGGAGAAGTATGGGCCGGCATCCCGGCACGACGCATCGGGGATCGAGATTGACCCCAAAACGTCGTGCTCAAATTACGAATTCACGATGAAAATGGATTTAAAATCACGACGACTTTGTATCGTTCCCAGGGTGTCTGGCATCGGAGGGATGGTTTCCTTTCAGGTGCGTTTCAGGCGCGCGATTGAGGCGCGTGGTGCGACTGTTACGACCGATCTGAAAGACGATCCTTATGATGCGGTCCTGGTCATTGGTGGCACGAAACAGCTTCCGGATTTACTTCGGGCAAGAAGGAAAGGGATCCCCATCATCCAGCGCCTGAATGGGATGAACTGGATTCATCGCCGGCGACGAACCGGAACTCGACATTACCTCAGAGCCGAATGGGGGAACTGGCTGCTCTCTACCATTCGCTCAAGGATCGCTTCCAGTGTTGTGTACCAGAGCACTTTCGCACATGAATGGTGGGAGCGCGTCTATGGTGATACTCGGGTGCCTCACTCGGTCGTGTATAACGGCGTCGATTTGGAGGAATTTTCCCCGCGAGGGCCCGAGGTTCGACCGACCGACAGAGTTCGGCTCCTTATCGTAGAAGGTAGGTTGGATGGCGGATATGAACTGGGGCTCGACCACGCTCTGTCGTTATCGCAGCATCTTCAGAAAAAACTCAATCTGTCGCTTGAACTGTTGATTGTTGGGCAAGCCTCCGAGCAGCTCCGCCAGGAATATGCTCGTGATACCGGGTTGATTTTGAATTGGGCTGGGGTGATTTCCCCCGAAGAAATACCTTCATTCAGTCGTTCAGCTCATGCCCTTTTCTCGGCAGATATCCATCCTGCCTGTCCAAATTCAGTGATCGAAGCTATGGCCGTTGGGCTTCCCATCATTGCGTTTGCCACAGGCGCGCTTCCCGAGATGGTACAGGGAGATTCTGGGCGTATCGTTCCTTACGGGTC
The DNA here is from genome assembly GCA_964570595.1 of uncultured Anaerolineaceae bacterium. Taxonomy (GTDB): domain Bacteria; phylum Chloroflexota; class Anaerolineae; order Anaerolineales; family E44-bin32; genus E44-bin32. Next base: position 55,751 of record CAZMZL010000001.1, read on the forward strand.
GGATCCCTGGACATTGGAAGATCCGGACTTTGGCTCCTTAACCGAGGCAGCGACTGGAGTTTTTCAGGACCAGGAGCGGTTCAGGATCGCTGCACGTGCTCGCGCCGTCGATGCATTTGGGATAGAACGGACAGTGCAAGGTTATTTGTCTGCGCTCGGGTGGGCGTAAGGCACCGTCGCCGTGAAGCCGTCGCAAATCTTATAGATATTGGACATGACGGATATTGAGACGGCGGAAAACCACTTCTGAATAAGACATGCGCATTCACGATAGAATTCCAGCTTTGATCAGTATTTCTCTGATGTTTTCGATCGGGGGGTGTGCAGCTATAGATCCCGGATCGGGATCCCTTTCGGTCGACGATATGGGAGCGTCCACGCTTCCGCCTCCAGCTTCGACACCTGTGGCGGTTAACACGCCCACCATCGCGAAAAAGGGTGAACCGCTCAACCTTGCTGCTCTTCTCCGGGAACATGAACTCGAGCTGTGGGCGGTGGTGGGAGAAGCTCACCCCATCACGGCAGAAATATTAAACAACAACACGACGTACGGGCCCCTGCTTGATGAACTCCGTTCGACGCTGCAGCATGCAGATGGCGAGGTGAGAGCCATTGAAGACGGCGGAGGGCGGGTATTCATAGAGATCAGGTGGAATGGTATATCGTCCTATGGCGATACTACGGACATCGAGGTGTTTTATCGGGACGCTGAGGACCCGGAACATCGATTATGGATCGAGGGTTCGGATTTTAGATATTCTATCGTGAGTGCATATGATACTTCTGGGATCTCGGGAGCATTTCCAGGCGAAGTCCCCACAACGTGGGATGACCCGCTGCGGTTTGTGTATCTCGATGATCCCTGGGACGACCGTGCTCGTGGGATGCAGGTTGTAGATGCGGGTGGGAAGCCGGTCGTTTTTTGGTCGGCTGATGATCAACATTTTCGGCCCTGGAAAATGGCAGGGCCACAGCGAGCTAAATTGGTGAATGGGTTCGATATTGATTTCTATGGTTTCTCCGAAGAGGACCTGGGTCTTTTGTGGGAAGCTTTCGCCTGGATCGAACTAGGTCTCACGAACGCCCCAGAGAGGATGCACAATGTGGTATCGATCCGGAGCAACGAACTTCCCGAACAAGTCGCCGGTGTGGGCGGTCGGGGTGATATTCGCATCGATCCTGAGAGCTTTTCTTTCATGCGCGACAATCTTGCCGCGCCGCGCCTGGCGGATGTGTTATGGATCGCAGTCTTGATCGTCCACGAAGCAGCGCATGTGAACCAGCCCGGTGTATGTACGCCGGATTACGCGTCTGCACAAGGAATGTCCCTCAACGAGTTCGCTCTGTTTCGGGAGACGGGGGAGGGTCAGGCCTATGATCAGGAAGTCCAATTCATCGAAAACCTGCTAGAGTTATACAGCCAGAACGGCAACAAGCTTGTTTCCACTTCGGAGGTGAGAGACAACCTTGCATCGCAAGCAGAATTTGTACGAGGGGTCATCGGGAAGGCCGTATTCCCCAATGGCGAGTTGGTGCCGACTTGTGCCGAGTAGCTCGGGACCTTGATCGGATATGATGATACGCGAATTTAAGGGCAAATTAGGACTTCAACAACGGGTGCTGCCGGCTTACCGGGTTCCCTTCTTTGACCGGTTGGCCGCCGCATGTTCCCAGGGGCTGAGCCTGTTCGCTGGCTCACCGAGGCGTTCGGAGGGGATCATGGAAGCGCCGGGGTTGGGGATCGCGCGATTCAAGCGGGCGCAGAATCTCCATATGCTTGGCGGCTCCGCATATTTGTGCTGGCAGATGGGATTACTCCAGTGGCTGGAGGAATGGGATCCAACGGCCATCGTCATGGAGGCAAATCCCCGTTATCTCTCGAGCTCGCGAGCTGTCTCATGGATGAAAAACAAGGGTCGGCCGGTCCTTGGATGGGGGCTTGGCGCCCCTGCAAGTCGTGGATCTCTGCAGAAGCTCCGCTCCAGGTTCAGGATCAGATTCGTGCATCAGTTTGACGCACTCATCACTTACAGTACGTCAGGCGCAGATGAATACGCGGCCCTGGGTGTTCCCAGGGAACGATTGTTTGTGGCACATAATGCTGTATCTTCCGCCCCTCCACAGGCGCCCGTAAGACCAAAACGGGGTGGGCGCCCACCCCGGATTCTCTTTGTAGGGCGCCTTCAGGAGCGGAAGCGCCTCGATCTGCTCATCCAGGCTTGTGCCTCGCCAGGTATGAATACTGAGCTCGTCATCGTGGGCGACGGTCCCTCGCGGGATGATCTGCGTGAATTTGCTGCGGACATATATCCAGGGACAACCTTCACCGGCGCTTTGCGAGGACAGGACCTTGCCGAACAATTTACGAATGCGGACCTCTTTATCCTACCGGGCACGGGTGGATTGGCCGTGCAGGAGGCCATGTCCTATGGCTTGCCCGTGATCGTCGCCGAAGGTGACGGGACCCAGAATGATCTCGTATCAGGCGGGAACGGTTGGCTGGTTCCCGTTGGAAATCTTGATTCGCTTGTGACTGCGATGCGGGATGCGCTCCATGATCCCGCCCGGCTTGAGAAAATGGGTATGCGATCCTACGAGATGGTGCGAGACAGTTTCAACATCGACGCGATGGCTGATGTCTTCGTGGACGCGCTTGATTTTGCAGGGGGCTCATGAAAAAACGAATTGTGTTTATTGCCGACGGACGAAGTCCTATCGCCCTTGGTTGGATGTCCCATTTTGTATCCGACGAATACGAAACCCACTTAATATCGACTTTTCCGTGCGAGCACCATCCGTCCATTCACTCACTTCACATCGTTCCGGTGGCTTTCAGTGGGGCAGCGGGCTCGGGGGGACAGAAAACCGTCAGGGCTCCCGGAGGCGCCAGGGGCATCCGGGTCCGCAGTGCGGTTCGGCACTGGGTGGGGCCATTTACCGTTAAAAAGGCTTCTGCGAGGGTGGCGTCCATAATTCAATCGCTTTCTCCCGACCTTGTCCATGCGCTCCGCATTCCTTTTGAGGGGATGGTCGCTGCAGGCGCCGATATCCACGCACCGCTCATCATCTCGGTTTGGGGGAATGATTTTACGCTGCATGCTGCGACCTCCCCTGGAATGAAGAGGCTCACGCGGGAAGCGATGGCACGCGCCGATGGTCTCCATACAGATTGTCAACGCGATGTTCGTCTGGCAACCCAATGGGGTTTTCGAGAGGCGGCATCCATCGTGCTGCCCGGAGGCGGAGGAATCAAGCGTGATATTTTTCACCCCGGACGGGTCATACCGGCGGGTATTGACGATGAATTGGCGAAAAACCTGAGCGAAATTCCCTATGACGTTCCTGTCGTGATCAACCCCCGAGGCTTTCGCGCCTATGTGCGAAACGACACATTCTTCAAGTCCATCCCGCTGGTATTACGGGATGAACCCGAGGCGATTTTTCTTTGTGTCGGCATGAGAGATGAGAGCGAGGCTCACGCGTGGGTTCGGAGCCTGCAAATCGAATCGAATGTACGCTTGTTACCACGAATGAGCCCGCGAGAAATGGCGGCGGGATACGGACGGGCGTGGGTCAGCGTTTCCCCATCTGAACACGATGGCACCCCAAACACATTCCTTGAATCGATTGCCTGCGGATGTTTTCCCATTGTCGGTGATCTCGAATCGATGCGCGAGTGGATCGAGGCGGGGAAAAATGGTCTGCTGCTTGACCCGGGTGATCCACGGGCATGGGCGCAAGCCATCGTGCGTGCGATCAGGGATGACGACCTCCGCACAAGAGCAAAAAGCATCAACGAAGGACTGATCGACGAGAAAGCTGATTATGGCTTGGTCCAGGCGAAAGCCAGGGAGTTTTATCGACATGTCCTGGACCAATACGATCCCGATATGCGAGCGAACCATGTTTGAAAAACTCGAAGACTATCCTGAAGCTACAATCCTCCATCACGTGGAACCCGACGGCACGTTGTGGGGAACCAGGGGGCGTTGGATTATTCGCCGGCGTGCCCAGTCTACATGGGAACGCATGAGTAAGTTTCCATTTGCAGTTCCACGCGACTTCTTTGGATTTTCACGCCCCACCGCAAGGGCGATGCGTGCGGATAAATCCAATCTGTTCGTGAACTCAAAAGGACGAACGCTCTGTATACGCGCTTCAAGCGTCTATGCGCTGGATGAAGATCAAAGTCTAAAACCACTTTTTGAGATTCAGGGGGACAGTGTCCTGCACGGTGGTATTTGTGAGGACGAGGAGGGCTGGACATACTTCGGCGAATATTTCATGAACTCTCAGCGACGATCCGTCAGCATCTGGCGCGTCAACCCGGGTCTCGATGATTGGGAGGTGGCCTATGAGTTTCCCCCGGGGAGCGTGCGCCACATCCACGGTGTCTATCCGGACCCTCATGACCCGGGCGCGTTATGGGCATGCACCGGCGACAATACTGGCGAATGCTTCTTCCTGCGGACGACGAATGCCTTTAGAACCATGGAAATGTTCGGCGACGGCAGTCAGTTATGGAGAACCGTACGACTTCACTTCACCGAAACCCATATTTGCTGGATTACGGATAGTCCGTTGGAGCAAAATTATGCTTGCAGGATGACGCGTGAAGACGGGGTTCTCGAACGAGGTCGTACCACCGAAGCGCCCGTATGGTATGGGGCTCAGACGGATGATGGGCTCCATATCGCTTTCACGACAGTCGAGCCGGGCGCTTCGGTCAAGCGGAATACAGCCGCGGTATTGATCAGTCGAGATGGATTCGATTGGCAGGAGATCTACAATTTCAAAAAAGATGCCTGGAGGCCCATGAAGCTTTTCAAATATGGGGTCATCAGTGTGCCTTCAGGGAAGATGAACAGCAAATCGGTATACATGAGCGGCGAAGGGCTGGTGGGTTTCGACGGTCGCAGTATGAAGGCATGTTTTGGAGAGAAGGAATAAATTGATTCGCGGGTGGACTGCCGGGGTTTTAAAATGGGGCGAGCATTTGCTCGATGACAGCGTCGCGCCTTCTGAGCTGCTCGAGTTCCTCCAAAAAACCATTGTCAAGTTAAACGAACATCTCGAGCATCGCCCCAATGCATTCCCCGCAGCGATGATTCCGGAATTAGAGAGAGTCACTCTAGCTGTCGATGGGCCAAGATTATGTGTACCCGAATTTCGAGGCCAAACCGAAAGCCCTTCCGACGATGGACCCTCGGCGGAAGAAATACGCATCTGGCGAGATTCCTTACCAGGTGGCCGTGTGCTTACGAAGGGTGGATTGGCGCATCAGACCGGAAGAATGCTCCTGGGGTTGTTGTCCACACAAGATCGATCCACCGACAGTTTCTATCATGATTCTATGGAACGGCTTCTAAGGCATGTCGAAGTTCAAAGAAAAGCTTGTCTGCAGCCTCATCCATCGCTGTCGTGGTCTGAAACGTGGATCGAGAAACATGATATTGCCTTCTTGTTCTGCGTGCATGCCAGAAAATCGTGCGATTTCAGGTATCTCAATGGGGCCATGAAGCTCAATGACTGGGGGTGCCGCGCGCATCGCCGGAACGCATCGGTGGAACAAACCATGGGTCTGGTACGTGCGATTTTAGAACAAGAGCGCATTCTTGCGGAGTTTTGGGGATGATGCGATTGGTCTTATTCGCCCCTACCCGAAAGAGCCTTTACTCTAGAATTGTTGCACAAAGAATCCTGGTTGAGCCGGGGGTCAGCCTCAGTGCGATCGTCGTCCGATCGATATGGTCATTTCAGCGGTTCCGGTCCGAGCTGCGTCGGGATGGCCCGCGACTGTTGGGTAAAATCCGGACCAAGCTCGTTCTTGGTGAAGGGGCTCTGCCGGACAGCGAGGATAGTAAATCCACGGGAGCGGAGAGAGCAGCCGGCGATGATTTGTATAAAATGGCGCGCCGGCATGGAATTCCATTTGCCTCAACGCCGGATCTGAACAATAAGCGGGTTGAATGTCAATTAGAGGATATCGCCCCGCATCTCATCGTCTTTACGGGCGGGGGATTAATTCGATCGAATATTTTACATATTCCATCGCTGGGGGTCATGAACTGCCACTCAGGCATCCTGCCTCGCTACCGGGGGATGGACGTCGTTGAGTGGCCCCTGTTGGAGGACGATGCCGAGATCGCTCAAATCGGGCTGAGCCTGCACTTCATGGACCGGGGCGTCGATACGGGGCCCTTGCTGCTGCAGCATCACGAGATGGTGCGAGCCGATGATTCGATCGAGGCGATCCGAACCAGACTTGAATCTCAGATGATCGAGTTGATGATGGAAGGAATTCGCGGGCTCAAGAGCGGAACATTGAAACCGAGGCCCCAGATGGTTGACGAGGGGAAACAATATTACGTGATGCACCCTCGATTGAAGAGGATCGTCACGCGTAAACTTCGTGCTTCAATCTAACGACCAGGGGGAACGCATCACGCCTCTGACCAGGAAGATGGTCCCGATGGGTTGCGGAGGATGTGAGGGAGTTTTCCTGAGTGCTATAATCGCATCAAATCGCGTGGAGATGAGCGTGGCATGAAGCAGGTTGTGCAAGATTTTCGAACTGGATCCACGAGCGTGATCGATGTGCCCGTCCCTCAACTCAAGCCCACGATGGCGCTTGTACGGAATTCCGCATCACTGGTGTCGGTCGGGACAGAACGCGCACTTGTAGCGTTTGCCTCAAAAAACATCCTGGGAAAAGCTCGGTCTCGTCCGGATCTGGTTCGGCAGGTTGTCGATAAAGCGCGGCGCGAAGGAATTCTCACCACCATCGATGCCGTCCGGAACAGGTTGGATCATCCGCTCCCCCTGGGGTATTCCTCCGCAGGCACGGTTATCCAGGTTGGACCAGATCTTACCGATTACCAGGTGGGCGACCGGGTGGCCTGCGCAGGAGGGGGATACGCCGTGCATGCGGAGTACGCAGCCGTCCCCAGGAATTTATTGGCGAAGATACCCGAGAACGTTGATTTCGAGGCGGCCGCGTTCGCCACGCTCGGCTCGATTGCGCTCCACGGTTTCAGGTTAGCTGATCCAACACTTGGCGAATCAGTGGCGGTAATTGGGCTGGGCGTGTTGGGGCTTCTTGCGGCCGGGATCGCCAGGGCTGCTGGCTGCAAAGTTTTTGGGATTGATGTGGATCCCGAGAGAGTGGAATTTGCACAACAGCTTGGATTTGCGGCGGTCGCCCGCGACGAAGCCGAACCTGCGGGACTTGGTTTCACCAAGGGCATGGGGTTCGACATCGTTCAAATATGCGCGGATACACTCGAGGATGACACGGTCATCCTCGCCGGGGAAATCGCCCGAGATCGCGGCCGGGTCATCTCGACGGGTGTGGTCGGGACCGGGCTTCCGCGCAAAACTTACTTCCAGAAAGAATTGAGTTTTATCGTCTCTCGATCTTATGGACCCGGCCGGTACGATAAGAATTACGAAGAAGGGGGGGCGGATTACCCGATCGGATATGTGCGCTGGACGGAACAGCGCAACCTGTCGGCATTCCTCGAAATTTTGGCTGAGGAGGCTTTCGATGTGCATCCATTGATCAGCCATCGATTTCCTATCGAACGGGCGGAGGAAGCATACGTACTTCTTTCTTCAGAGAATGCCGATCCATTTCTTGGTGTGGTCTTAACATATCCCGGGTCGGATCCTGATGCTGAACCGCCGGTGAGGAGGATTGCGTTATCGACCACGACCACGGGCGGCGGCGATGATGTCCGTTTGGGCGTGATCGGAGCGGGAAATTTCGCCAGAGCCGTGATGCTCCCCGTCATGCAGAGTTCCGGTGTACAGTGCGTCGGCCTTGCTGCGGCGAGTGGTTTGAGCGCCACAGAAACGGCGAAACGCTTTGGATTTGAGTATGCCGCGACCGCTTCCGATGAGATTCTGGCAGATGACCGCGTAAATGCTGTGGCCATTCTCACTCGACATGATCTTCACGCCCCTCTCGTCCTACAAGCGCTCAAAGCGAACAAACATGTGTTTTGCGAAAAACCTCTGGCGCTCAATCAAGAGGATCTTCGCGCAATCGCCAAGACACTCGAGGGCTGTGATCGCATACTTGCCGTGGGCTTCAACCGGCGATTTTCGCCCCACGCGCTCGAGTTAAAAAAGTTTCTTCATTCTGTGAATGAGCCACTTATTATGAATTACCGCGTCAACGCGGGTCTCTTGCCCCGGGATCATTGGCTCCACGATCCAGTTCAAGGCGGAGGGCGCATCATTGGTGAGGGATGTCACTTCATTGATTTCCTCAGCTTCGTCGCTTCCTCTCCGATCGCGTCCGTCGTGGTCAAAGGAACGCCGTCGGATGATCGCTATCGGGAAGACAATGTCATCCTGATGCTGAAGTATCAGAATGGATCCCTGGGAACAATTACATACGTCGCCAATGGCGACCGTTCGCTTCCAAAAGAGCGATTGGAGATATTCGGGGGCGGAAGCGTGGTAATCCTGGATGATTTCCGCAGGCTTGAGTTGAACCGCAATGGGCGCAAGCGCGTACGTCAAAACCGCTGGCGGCAGGATAAGGGACACCGCCCGGAGTGGGAGGCCTTTATGCGCGCCGTGCGTGACGGCGGCCCACCACCCATACCCTACCAGGAAGTATTTGATGTCTCCCTGGCGTCGATCGTGGCACTGGACGCGCTGCGATCCGGCTCAGAAGTTCAATTCGAGCCGATGTCTCTGACATAAAGCAGCCATGTCTCCTCCTGTATTTCAGGCTGCACGTGAACTCGGGTTAGGTCCGCTGGCGCGATTCGCCCGCTATCAATTGGGGTTAAAATCAGGATGGTACCGCTGGCGTGCGCCTACATCCACATGGGATGATGTCCCGCTCAAATCCTCCCTGAGCAAAGGCGTCCCGATCACGCCTGGCGAATACGCTGCTTTCCGTTCGGAAAATTCCCCTCCCTTCTTCTTCAATGATCCTCGTTCTTTACAGACCCAACTGATCGGCGTGCTGCTGGGGGGTCTCGGCGGTGGGATTCGCGAGGCCGAGGAGATCGTACAAGGTCGCTACCGCTTGTTTGGCATGGCTCCAATTCGATTGGGCCTTCCCCCTGATTGGGGCGCGTTTGCACCCGTCCCCCATATTCCAGAATTCCAGCCCGTCCCCCTTGATAAACATTGGTCCAAATATTCGATCGACGATATGCCGGGGGATGTTAAGCTGCTGTGGGAGATCGCTCGCTTTGGATGGGTGTATGCTCTCTGTCGAGCGGATGTGATCACGGGCAAAGAGAAGTACTTCGAAACCTTCTGGAAATTGCTGAATTCATGGCTTGCATCCAACCCTCCGAATACCGGCCCCCACTGGTATTCGGCTCAAGAAGTGGCCATCCGTTTACTCGGGACCGTGTTTGCAAACTATGCCTTCACAGGGCAGATCCTGCTCGGAGATGAGCGTCAGGGCGTGATTACCCAGAGCATCGACGCATATGGACGACGAATAGCAATTACGTTGAGCTATGCACAAGCACAGGGGAACAATCACCTGCTCGTTGAAGCCGTGGCGCTCTATACGGCGGGACTGCTCTATCCGGAGATGAAAAGGGCCGCTCGCTGGCGAGACCTGGGAAGGAAGTGGACAATCCATGCTCTCAGGCGCCAAATCTTTGAGGATGGCGGATATATTCAGCATTCAGTGAATTATCAACGCCTGGCCCTGCAGGCGGGCTTGTGGATTGCTCGGCTCGCGGGTATCCATCAAGAATCCCTTCCCGACGATGTCCTTGAGAATTTATGGAAGACGACCTCGCTTCTGCATGCGCTGGTGCAGCCCGAGAACGGTTGTGCACCGAATTTCGGTCCTAATGATGGCGCACAAATCTTTCCGTGGAGCACACGACCTATCGAGGACTTCCGGCCGACCCTGCAGGCTGCAGGTGTTTTATTTAAAGGTGTGCGGTTTTATGAACCCGGTCCGTGGGATGAGATGTGCATCTGGCTGGGTCTGGGTGAGACAGCAGAAGGGCTGGATGTGGCGGAAGACGCAGGGACCCCACCTGGCAGGCGCATAACCTTCGAGGGAATCAGGGTTGAGCCCGCAGCCGATGCGGCAACAACTGCCGATGCAGGGGCATTCCCAGAGGCCGGTTTGTACATCATGTCCGGCCATCGAGCGCACGGCATCCTCCGGGCCGCGCACTTCACACATCGCCCGGGACACAGCGATCAACTTCACTTCGATCTCTGGTGGCATGGCAGGAATATTCTTGTTGACCCGGGGAGCTATCTGTATAATGCGCCGCCGCCGTGGGAGAATGCCCTGGCTCTGGCGCGCTATCACAATACCGTGCTCGTCGACAATCAAGAGCCGATGACGCGCGCCGGAAGATTCCTGTGGCTTGACTGGGCGCAGGCCGAATTCATCGGTTCCTGGAAATCACCATCAGGGAAATCCGAGGTCCTTTCTTTCTGTCAAACTGGATATGAGCACCTCAAAGTCGTCCACCAGCGGACCGTAATCCGCATGGGGGATGATCGCTGGATCATCGCCGACGACATTATCGGGGATGGGGACCAGGCACTGCGATTGAGTTGGTTGCTGGCGCATCTGCCCTGGCGTCGTCGAGAATGTGGGATTGAGTTGGAAGTAGGCACGGAGAGAGCCACCATCGATGTGGATGCTGGCGATTGCAGGATGGGCATCTATGCCGCGGGAACGCTCGTTGCAGGTGAAGAACTGGGGGAGCATGATCCTGTATCAGGGTGGTTTTCGCCGACGTATGCCGTAAAGACCCCGGCTCTTCAGTTGATCGTTCTCGTATCGAATACGTTGCCGGTACGGCTGTTGACGAGCATCACGTTCGGAGAAGATGAGAGCGGATCCGCTGAAGTAGCCTGGCGGCCCCCTGAAAAGGGTCAGCCGGCGCTGGACCGACTCCTCTTCGATGAAGAGGAATTAGAAATCTCATAATGCACATACTTTTGGTTCATCAAGCCTTCGCCGCGCTGGGTGAGCCCGGCGGGACACGACATCACGAATTTGCACGCCAGCTTACACAGCGGGGACATCGCGTGACCGTGATCACGGGCCAGGTGAATTATTTAACCGGGGAAAAGAGAGCTACCCGTGCATGGTTTGCGCGCGAAGTTGATGATTCGGGCGTTGAGATCTGGCGTTGTCGAAGCTATTCCGGCTGGCATAGGTCATTTTTTCATCGATTGCTTAGCTTCTTCTCGTTTATGATCACATCCTTCATGGTTGGGCTGCGCATCCCTGAAGTCACGCTGGTGTGGGGGACGTCCCCTCCAATTTTTCAGGCGGTGACGGCATGGATGCTGGCGCGCTTGAAAGGCGCACCTTTCTTGTTGGAAGTTCGCGATTTGTGGCCATACTTTGCCATCGAGGTGGGGGTCCTCCGACAGCCGATCATCATCCGCTTGTCTGAGTGGCTTGAACGCTTTTTGTACAAGCGGGCGGAGGGCCTGGTGATCAATTCGCCCGGGTTCATGGAGCATGTTTCTTCAAGAGGCGGCGAGCCCGTATTCCTCGTCCCGAACGGTGTGGATGTCGCCATGTTTGATCGAACGATTGGTGGAGAGGAATTCAGGAATGCGCATCATCTTCAGGATGAATTCGTCCTGCTCTACGCAGGGGCGCACGGTGTGTCGAATGATCTCGAAACCATCCTGGACGCCGCGCTGATTTTGAAAGAAGAGCCATCCATTCGTTTTGTTCTCCTTGGAGACGGGAAGGAGAAGGCCGCACTCAAGGAAAAGGCTCGAGAATATTCTCTGAGAAATGTGCTGTTTCTGCCGCCGGTCCCCAAGAACGAGATCCCGGGCGCTCTGGCAGGTGCGGACGCCTGCGTCGCAATTCTCAAACCTATCGATGCCTATACGACCACATACCCAAACAAGGTTTTTGATTATATGGCGGCCGGAAAACCGGTCCTTCTGATGATCGATGGCGTGATCCGGACGGTGGTGGAGGATGCTCATGCGGGAATCTTCATTAAACCGGGGGACGCCGTTGTTCTGGCGGCTGCTGTCCAGGAACTGGAAGCCGACCCTGCGCTCAGAGATCGACTTGGGAAAGCTGGGAGGAGATGCGTCGAGGAGCGCTTCGATCGGCCAGCTTTGGCCGGCGAGATGGAAGGGGTCATGATGGCGGTGGTCGCATCGAAGGGCGCGAAATTTCCTCAACGGAATGGAGATCGTGATTTGGGATGAGTGATCTTCAAAAGAGTGTTCCGAGGCGAAAACGCATGTTTGATCTCGCATTGACGATCCCGGGGGTGGTCATCATAAGTCCGATTCTACTCTTGCTGGCGATCTACATCCGCATCCGCCTGGGTCCCCCCGTTTTTTTTCGCCAGTTGCGCCCGGGGCTTGAAGGGAGGCCCTTTGTCCTGTACAAATTCCGGACGATGACATCCGAGGTGGATCACCAGGGAAACCTACTTCCGGATTCACAGCGCATGACGTCTTTGGGACAATGGATGCGTTCCTTCAGCCTGGACGAGTTGCCCGAGCTCTTTAATGTGCTCAAGGGGGAAATGAGCCTTGTAGGACCTCGGCCTCTGCTCATGCAATACCTGGAGCGGTATACACAAGAACAGGCAAGGCGACATGAAGTGCTGCCGGGGATCACCGGTTGGGCACAGATCCATGGCCGCAATGCGCTGACCTGGGAGGACAAGTTCCGCTTTGACACATGGTACGTGGATCATTGCTCTCTGCAGCTAGACATAAAGATACTGACGCTCACTTTTTGGAAGACGATCAAGCGGGAGGGGATCTCACAACCCGGGCATGCCACTTCGGAAGAGTTCATGGGGAGCGGAAACGAGTGAGGAATATTTGTCCAGATAATGCACAGATTGCTCCGTATGAAAGAGTTGCAGAAATCCATGAAGAAGGGTAGGATGAGGGCTGGGTAGCACCCAAAATCATTCAATTGCCGAGGAGGAAAGAGATGAAAGAGCCTTTGGAGTTTTATGACGTGAAGTCCAAGAGCAAATTTACAAGTTCAGAGTGGCGAATTGAGGTCAAAGAGTCGAATGGCCGCACGCGTTATTTTGCAGTTGCGAAGGTTCCCGAGGGGACGCATGAAGCATGGCGCATCGTGGGCGCCGATTTCGGCAAACAGAATATGGAACAAGGAATTTCCTAACACCCTGGTAAGGCAATGAATGGACCGCCCAGTACTCTGGGCGGTTTATGTTTAAGGATGGGAAGCAGTGGTATCATTGCAAAACCCCAGAGGTCCTGCACGCAGTGTGTGTGCCAGGGGCTTTCAAGCATGATTCAGCTTAAGCACCAAGACCTTTATCGCCAAATGCTGCGTATCCGTCGTTTTGAAGAGACGGTTCTCGATTCGTTTCCCCGCGGCCTTTTTTACGGCACGACCCATACTTACATCGGACAAGAAGCCAATGCCGTTGGGGTGCTCGCCTCGATGCAGGAGGGGGACATCGTGGTCAGCAACCATCGCTGCCACGGCCATTTCCTCGCATATGGCGGATCGATGCACGCGCTCGCAGCGGAGCTCATGGGCCGCTCCACAGGGATTTGCGGCGGGCGAGGTGGAAGTCAGCATATCCAGTGGAAGGATTTTTATGCGAACGGCATACTCGGCGGCACTGTGCCGCTCGCGGTCGGTATGGCATTGGGCGAGCGGGAATCGGGGACGGGAAGGATCGTTTTTTCCTTTCTTGGCGATGGCACGTTGGGGGAAGGCGTCGTGTATGAGAGCTTGAACATGGCGTCGCTCTGGAACCTGCCGGTGCTCTTTCTGGTAGAGAACAATCGTTATGCACAAAGTACGCCCGTACACCTTCACCTGGCAGGTGAAATCACCACGCGATTCGAAGCCTTCGGCATCCCCGTGGAAGCCATGGATACCGTCGATGTTTCCTTGATTTCGGTCGGCGCCGATCGGGCGTCTAATCTTGTCCGGGAAGGCAGCGGTCCCCGGGCAATCGTGATGGATACCTACCGCTTTGCGCCGCACTCGAAAGGCGATGACAGTCGAGATCCGGAAGAAATCGCAAGGTTCAGGAAGAATGACCCCCTCCTGGTCCAGGCTGCCAGGATTGCGCAGGATGATCTGCAACCGATCGAATCCGAAATCGAAGGTGAGGTGGTTGAAGCGTTCAAGCGCGCCCAGGCGGACCCCTTCGCCGACCCGAACCACCTCACAGCTCCAAGAGGGGTGAATCGATGAGAACTGTGCTGGAGGCGCTCAACGAGGGCATGCATGCCTGTTTGGCGGAGTCGGACAAAGTCTATTTCCTTGGCGAGGATATCCTTGACCCTTATGGTGGCGCCTTTAAGGTCGCTCGAGGCTTATCGAGCCAGTACCCGGGACAAGTCATCACCACGCCGGTTTCCGAAGCGGGCATTGTGGGGATGGCCGTCGGTATGGCGCTGCGGGGATACCGGCCAATTGTCGAAATCATGTTTGGCGATTTTCTCATGCTGGCGGCGGATCAATTGATCAATCATGCTTCTAAATTCCGCTGGATGAGCAATGATCGCGTCCACGTTCCATTGGTGGTTCGTACGCCCATGGGCGGAGGTCGCGGTTATGGTCCCACCCACAGCCAGACGCTCGAGAAACACTTGCTCGGAGCGCCGGGGATGCGGATCGTCGCGGTCACAACACTGATGGATCCGGCCGAACTCCTTCGTTCGGTAGTCTTCGAAGATGATGACCCGGTACTGTTCGTCGAACATAAGGCGCTCTATCCTGTTCAAGTTCAAGCATGGGATCAACAGGACTTCGATGTCCTGGTATCGGAGGATCGCTATCCGGTCTTCCGTTTGTGCATTGCCGGCGCGCCCTCACCGAGCGCAACGGTCATGACCTATGGTTATATGGCAGAGATTGCACTGGAGGCGGCCCACCGGCTGGCTTATGAGCGCGAGGTGTTTATCGATGTGATCGCACTGACGGATCTGATTCCCGATGATGAATCTGTATTTGACGCGGTCGAGGAGACGGGTGTGCTGTTGACCCTGGAAGAGGGATCCATCACCCTGGGATGGGGCGCCGAGATCGTGGCACGATGCTCCGAGCGCTTCAGGTCCCTGAAAACCCGCCGAATTGGAGCGCTTGATATGCCCATTCCGGCGGCAGGCACCCTTGAGCCGGCCGTCCTGCCGGGAGTGGATGATGTGATGAGCGCTGTCCTTGCGATGACCGGATAATTTGGTCAAGTGCTCGATCGAAGGCGCCATTCGAGGGTCAATCCGTCTTCGAAGGAAATCAAAGAATCGGTCTGCGGACCTTTTCCTCATATGATTGCTTCGATCGGTAGAGGTGTACAATACCCACCTCGTCCATGCCGTCATCCCCACAACCGAGAGGTCGAGGAATGCCCGATCCAGTAGAAGTTCTTGTGCCACTTTTGAACCCGAATGAGCCCGAGGTCCAGGTGAGCGCCCTTCATGTTGAGGAGGGTCAGCGGGTGAAGGAGGGAGAGGTACTTTGCACGGTTGAGACCACGAAATCTACAGCAGAAGTCATGGCCGAACAAGCCGGGTATGTCCTCGGGCTTGAGATATCCACGGGTGATCATATTCGAGCGGGCGCACGGCTGTGCTGGTTGGGACATGAGCCTGATTGGGAGCCACCCGAGCCCCCGGTTCAGATCGAACCTGAGAGAGGGGGAACCCCCCCGGAGGGGCTCCGCATTTCGCAGCCTGCGCTCGAACTTGCGCGCGAGCTGGGGCTTGATCTTGCCGATCTGCCGGTTGGACCTCTGGTTACGGAAGCGATGATTCAAAGAGCACAAACGAGCGAAGGAGGCGGTGCGTTGAGCGTACTTGAACAGGATTTTAACCCTCACTCGGTCATCATCTATGGCGGCGGCGGACATGGAAAAGCGGTCATCGATCTTGTTCGCTCACTTGGAACCTTCGAGATCGTCGGGGTCATTGATGATGGGATAGGCAAAGGCGAGCATGTCATGGATCTCCCCATATTGGGATCGAAAGATGACCTGACCGGCTTGCGCGAAAACGGTATTCGTCTTGCCCTCAACGCCGTTGGGGGAGTGGGGGATGTTCACAGTCGTGTGGAGGTGTTCCGCAGATTGGCCCAGGCAGGATTCGCCTTTCCAAATCTCATCCATCCGACGGCATTTGTGGAACCGAGCGTGAAGCTCGATTCTGGTGTGCAAGTATTCCCACATGCATATGTCGGCAGCGACTCCACTGTCGGATTCGGTTGCATTGTCAATACAGCGGCTGTCGTTTCACATGATTGTACGCTGAGTTCCTATGTCAATGTGGCCCCGGGCGCCTTGCTCGCTGGCGGGGTGACGATTGGTGAAGGGGTGCTGGTTGGGATGGGAGCAACGCTGAATCTTCATTTGAATGTAGGTCCGAATGCCCGCATTGGGAACAGCGCTGTGATTAAGGATGATGTGCCGGCGGGTCAGATTGTCCGTGCCGGAAGTGTCTGGCCTGAAAGTTAAGGGGCATCTAGTTGAGAGAAAATGGAGTGAGAGTTGACGACCAAGCGTAAACTTGAAATTCCCATGTCTGCGCCCGATATTACGGATAGGGAGCGTAATGCGGTCCTGGACGTTCTGCGGACGGATCGACTGAGCATGGGGCCGAATATTGCGGCGTTTGAGGTTGCAGCGGCTTCGCTGGTTGGCGTCAAACATGGTATTGCAGTGAGTTCAGGAACTGCGGGGCTGCATCTTTGTATCCGGGCTGCAGGTGTCCGTGATGCGGACTGGGTGATCACGACACCATTCTCCTTTGTCGCCACCGGAAACGTGATGCTTTACGAGCGGGCATACCCGATATTTGTGGATGTGGATCCGGTGAGCGGCAATCTCGATGTCGACCTCGTGAAGAAGGCCGCAGTCGATCTGGTCCAGGGCGGCGCTTCGGTCGAGCGCTGGATGCCGCGAAAGGGTATTCGCGGGGAGGGGAAATTAAAAGCCCTCATCCCCGTGGATGTTTTTGGTCAACCCGCAGACTACGACGCCCTGCAGGAGATTACCGACACTCATAATCTTGTCCTCGTTGAGGATTCATGCGAGGCCATCGGCGCGGAGTTCAATGGAAGGAAGGCGGGTTCGTTTGGAGACGCAGGTATTTTCGCCTTCTATCCTAACAAACAGATGACGACGGGCGAGGGCGGGGTCATCGTCACCGATCGAGACGATTGGGCGGGAAAAATTCGTGCTCTCCGGAATCAAGGGCGCGCACCCGGAGATACCTGGTTGGACCATGCATTCCTGGGGTACAACTATCGCATGGATGAAATGAGCGCTGCTTTGGGAAGGGTTCAGTTGACCCGGCTGGATGAACTGGTCGAAAAGCGTGCGATCGTGGCATCCTTATATGCAGAAGGTCTCAAAGGAATGGGAGGCGTCGAAACGCCGGTTTTGCTCCCGTCCACCAGCCGTATGAGTTGGTTTGTTTATGTCATCCGTTTACATCACGAGATCGATCGAGCGATGGTGATCCATCAATTGCGTGATCAGGGAATTCCTTCTCGTCCATATTTCTCGCCGATCCATCTGCAGCCATTCTACAAAGAACAGTTCGGGTATCGGGAAGGTGATTTTCCCGTCGCAGAAGATCTTGGAAGACGAAGTCTTTCCATTCCATTCTCAGGAGTCATGAGCCAGAACCAGGTTGAGTATGTTTGCGAAACGTTAAGAGCGGTTCTGGCGAATACAGCGTATTAAAATGTGGATTTGACCGTGAGTGGTTCTGGCCTGGATGGGCAGGAAATCGGATAAGACGATACCAGGGCCCGTGCTCTCGATAATGCATGAATCCCCCCTCACCCCAACCGCTCTCCCTGAAAAGGGGAGGGGCTTTAATGCACCATTCCATAATGGCTGGAATTTCACGTCAATACCTGGGCAGGGTAATCCAGGTTGAATATGTCGAGACCGGGGGGCTCGTTCTGCCAGGGCAGGCGCTATAGCCTCGTACCTGGACGATGGGTCCTCCCGGGCGAGGATTCGGATCGATGGTTTTCTTGATCAATGTCCTCCGGAGACGGTGTCAACTGCCTCGTTCCCCCTCAACGTAGGCATCGTACATCTCGGGCAGTGTCTTCCACTCAACCTGCCCGCTTTTTACATAGGGGTCGATACGCTGCAGCCAGGCTTCGAGCATGTCGACATCGAGCGATCCACCCAGACTCCAACTGTTGTAGTAGATATTCACCTGGTCAGGCTGAGCCAGCTCGATCGCCATGTCCAGTTCGTCCTCGAAAAAATCGATGTCTTCGATGGTGAACGTGCAGCCTTCAGCCATCACGCCCTCCTGTAACTCCTCCGCCAAGCACTGCAGCCCCTGGCTGGAGCTTAAGATCACCAACCTGCCATCGGGATCGTGAGTCAGCCAATCCGCGCCGTCGGATGTGCGCCAGGGATGCAGCCGATCGGCGAGATCGGGGGGGAAGGTATCGTGGCATTTGCTCGGGGTTGTGCAATCACGGAACTCGGGTGGTCGATTCTCA
Organism: uncultured Anaerolineaceae bacterium; assembly: GCA_964570595.1. Taxonomy (GTDB): domain Bacteria; phylum Chloroflexota; class Anaerolineae; order Anaerolineales; family E44-bin32; genus E44-bin32. The sequence continues at coordinate 74,223 of CAZMZL010000001.1, forward strand.
CTGGGCATCGACATCACGCTGTAGGCAACCTGGCCGGTCGCGAATTGATAACCCCCTTCGATCGTCGCTTGAACCCAATCGCAGTGTGAGGTGTTGCCGGAGACATGACGCACGGTGACCCCAAGCGTTTCAAGCTGCACGCGCTCGCGTCGCAGGTCCGCTGCAAAACGGTCGCAGTCATACGATAGCTGACCGCCGATATCGGCATGGACGCCGATCCCATGCCCGCGTTGTTCCATCTCGAGAAGCACGTTATCGCCCCACTGGATGACGCCCTCGGTGACCTCCTTGCTTTCAAGGGTTAGCTTGGCGCCATAGCGTTCAAAGAGGTCGGCGTACTCGCGGATCAGGCTCACATGCTTTTCAAACTTCGCCTGATCCACACCGTCCTGCCACCCCTCCAGGTGCACCATGATGCCCAGGTAGACGACGGGGTCGGCGTTGGAGGCGGGCGGAGCGCTCGCCGACAACTCCTGAACGGGCGTGGGCGTCGCCTTGTTCGGCGTCGCGCAATCCTGCGGGCAATTGTTTGGGTTTTCAGGACGCTTGCAGACACCGTCACCACAGGACTTCAAAGGCGCGCTCCGGATATCCGGTGACGGCTCTTGAGATCCGAACAAGGGCAGATTGCAGGCGGTCATGGACAGGATGATGAGGGCGATCAATGCAGCGTATCGGAAGGTCCCGGGCATCATGGCATCCTTGGGGAACGGCTTCGCGCGTTTCAGCGCAATCTTACTTCAAAGCCCGATTGTGGATCGATAGGAGAAGAGTACATTGGGAAGCGGAAAAGCACACTCCTGTTATTGCAAGAAGCAGGGCGGCAATGCGACCCCGTCGCCTCTCAGAAATAGCTGCGGGGGATCTCGTCGACCACCCGGGGAGCAATCCGCATCAACCCCGGCTACCTTACGGTGAAAAGAAGGGGGAAGACGCGTTCCCCCCACACCGATCGAGCCGAGCGGCGAGGGTCACATCTCTGGAACCGAGCTCTTTGGGGATCCCTCCAGACGCCGGTGAGGTAGGAATATTTCTGCGCCTGGATGGCGATTCAACTGGGGGCCGTCTATGGCGGATCGTCCCTGGCCTCTTGTGGGCGTTGGAGATCCCATTTGTGGCACCCCACTGCGCTGGCCCTTCTTACAGGTACCGGTGCGAGTTTAACCCAGCCCTGCAATCACATGACACTCCAGCTCAGGATGCGGTATATTCGTACGCATCCAAACACGACCAGGCGCGCAGTTGACCCCTCGGTCTCCGGAGAATTTAGTGTAGAAGTGAGGCATGATGCGTCCAATTTGTCCTTCAGAGATCACACCCGAGGGCATTTACCAGTCCCGACGGCAGTTCTTGAAGAGCGCTGGCATTCTGGCGGGTGGAGGTCTTTTGTTAGCAGCGTGCGGCGGCAAAGCACCCGCGACCATCCCCGCGCCCACGGAAACACTGTTTGGGCCAAGCCCGACCCTCACTGGCGGCATGGATGAGTTGGGCGACCCGCTTACGCCCTATGCCGATGTCACCGGGTTCAACAACTTCTATGAGTTCTCGCTCAGCAAAACTGCGGTCGCGGATCTGGCACGTGATTTCGAGACATCTCCATGGGAAGTTCGGGTCGGTGGCTTGGTGAATAAACCCCGAACGTTCGATTTCGACGACCTGATGCGCTTCACGCAGGAGGAGCGCGTCTACCGACTGCGCTGCGTCGAGACCTGGTCGATGGTCGTCCCCTGGACCGGATTCCCCCTGGCTGCCCTGCTTCGTGAAGTCGAGCCCACATCCAATGCCGTTTATGTGCGTTTCGAGACGTTGAGTGACCCCGAGCGAATGCCCGGGTTGAGCAATGGAGGCTTCCCCTGGCCGTACGTGGAGGGGCTGCGCCTCGACGAAGCCATGAACGATCTGAGCATCCTGGCCACAGGCTTATATGGAAAGCCGTTGCCCCCCCAGAACGGCGCGCCCGTTCGCCTGGTCGTGCCCTGGAAGTACGGCTTCAAGAGCCTCAAATCCATCGTCCGAATTGATCTGGTCGCCGAGCAACCGACCAGCCTTTGGTCTGCTGTCGCTCCGGATGAGTATGGCTTCTTCGCCAATGTAAACCCTGATGTCCCCCACCCGCGTTGGTCACAGGCCCAGGAAGGCCGCTTCGGCGAATCCAGCCGTCGCGACACGTTGCTCTTCAACGGCTATGTAGAAGAGGTCGGGCAGCTTTACGCCGGGATGAATTTGGAGGCGAATTTCTGAGTCCGCGTTAATGATTTTCGGCTACGCTCCTGTACCTGTGGAGAAAAGACAACACACGCATCCATCAGGTGGAGAAGCGTACGCTTGTTGGAACCTATTCAAACCACGGCCTGACCCAGTTGATTCCGCGTCATCCTTCAGGAAAATGATCGCGGGTCCAACTGATAAGCTTTGACATGATGCGGAATTCAGAAAGATTCCATATGGATCGCAGGCCCCGCCTGCGCCTAAATGACCGAACGTTAAAACTCCCGCAGGTTGAAAACCTGCGGGAGTTTTTGAAAAGCCGGGGCCGCGGTGGCGGCAGGCCGATGTGCCCTAACGGTTTCCTGCTATAGCAGGAATGGGCAGCGTTAAACGGCCTGGTTGCGCCCATCATTTGGAAGGTAATCAAATGATTAGGGCTCTCGCACTTGACGCCAGTTGATCATGACAAAATTCTCGTCACACTGCTCGGATGTGGAGAAAACAACAACGTCAGAAAGCGGAACGCCGCCCCCATCGTTGAGCTGTATCCAGAGAGAATCATTGCTCGCAATGGGGTGATCGGCGAGGTTGAATACATATCCGGAAGGACCAATATCCGGTTCGCTGCCCGTAATCGTATCGAGCGATAGCGGGATTCCGTCCAGTTCGCCCTCGAGATGCAACCCAAGCTTGGTGATGGGCTCGTTCTGCAGGCTGAACACCTGCCCTCCCACCCCCATCCATTCACAACCAAGATCATTGGCAATATTTGGGATTCGAACGGGGTTGCCGGGTTGAAGTGCGAATGGGGGCACGGGTTCGGTCGGCGTAGGTGTGCCGGTCGGCGGTGGTGTTGAGGTCGGCGTAGGGGTATAGGTCGGCGGTGGTGTAAACGTTGCCGTAGGCGTCCATGTTCCTGGAAGTGGCTGAGCCGGTGTGCTCGTCGCCGTAGGGGTGCCCAGCGCGGCAGGCAATGTCGGCGGCGGAAACGGATTAAAAGAAACATTTGGGTTCATGAAAGCAGCCGCAAACGCTCCGATGACCACGACGATCGCGATCAGGACGATGAATGTCAACAAGTTGAAAACCAGCCGGCTTAACCTGCCAGTCCGTTTCCGTGGGGTGACTTCAAACTGATCTTCCATGGCCTTTTATCTCCTGCCCCTAGATCAGGGATCGATAAAAATCTGTACTTCCGCCAGTTCTCGTCGCGCTTCGATCCAGTCCACAACGGTTCTCTCACGCAGAGCCACCAGCGCATCAAAGGAGAGCGCTCTTTCTTCTCGCTCGACAGTGGAGACAAGATGGAACCCAAGCTGAGTCTCCACGATGTCGCTGATCTCCCCCGGAGGCGTGGAAAATGCGGCCGCAGTGATTTCGGGAAATAACAAATAGCCTTCAGGGAACCAACCAAGATCACCGCCGGCGGGACGGGTACCGGTATCGAGGCTGTAATCCTCGGCCAGTCCCTCAAAGGGTTCTCCGGCATCGATCTGTGCTCTGAGCCATTCCGCTTCTTCGCGAGAGGCGACCACGATATGTCGTGCGTGTACCTGGTCGATTTTCTCGGGAATTTGTGCCGTAATTATTTCAATCATCTGGCTTGCCATCAGCTCGAGCGTCAAGGATCGGCGGAAAGATTCGATTGAATGTTGGTTTTGCGCTAACCAGGCATCCAGCGATTCCCCTTCTCCGAACTGATCGACGATTTGTTGGATTTTTAAGTCCAACGCGTCATCATCGATCACGATGCCTTCTTCTTGAGCTCCAATTGCCAGCAGTCTCTGGTCAATTAAGCTCTGGAGAATCTGCTCCCCGTAATCCGGGATTGTTGCAAGGTCGATGCCAGAGCGCATTTGTGCCGCTTCGAAACGGTGGACCTCATCTTCAAAGTCGGCAAGAAAAATGGGTTTCCCCTCCACCATGGCGGCCAATGGAATCGCGGTTTCTGTGGGAGGCGCCATCGTCGCGGTCGGTGGGGCTGTCGATTGTATTTGATTCGGAGCATTGCAGCCCACGAGAACAGCCGCACCGATGAAGACCACCAAGAGTGTCCGGTTGAAACCCATGACTGTTGGGATTATACACACTGGCTTTTTCGGTGCAATGGACGGATTGGATGATCTTCTGGCCATTTACGGGAGTATCGTAGAGAACACAAAAACCATCGGTCTGCGATGCGTTTCAGAATAAAAGAACTTCGAAAGGTTTTTCTCGATGCGGGTTTCAAGATCTTTACCGCAGTCGTCCCTGGCGATTTTTTCAATCCGCTGCTTTGCCTGGTTGAAGAGCTTGTCGGCATCTCGGACGAAGACGAACCCTTTAGAGACGATTTCCGGTTCTGCCGCGAGCCGATTTTTATCGCAATCGACCGTGAGGTGAACGACTACAAAACCTTCGCGCGAGAGCGTTTCACGTTCGCGCATCACACTGGGGCCAATATCGCCCACACCGCTCCCATCGACAAAGATGTAGCCGCCGGGTATCCGCTCGCCGATCTTCATTTCGCCATTTTGGAACTCGATCGGTGTGCCGTTTTCGACGGTGGCGATCCGATCCGCAGGAATTCCGATTTCTCGTCCTATGGCAGCGTGCTGTTTCAGGTGGCGGAGTTCGCCATGAATCGGGATGAGGTACTTCGGTTTCACAAGTTGGATGAGGAGCTTCATTTCTTCCTGGCTGGCATGACCGGAGACGTGCACGGGCGCAATGGAGTCGTAGATAATATCGGCGCCGCGCTGGAACAAACGATTGATGGTCCTGTGCACCATCTCTTCGTTGCCCGGAATAGGAGTCGATGACAGGATTATTGTGTCTCCGGCCGAGATATCGAATCGGCGGTTGCGGCCCGTTGATAGACGCCCAAGTATGGATGACGGTTCCCCCTGCGTGCCTGTGCACATGAGAACGACCTTGGACGGCTTCATGTCCAGAGCCTGATCCAGATTGACGATGAGCCCGTCGGGCACGTTGAGGTAGCCAAGTTTGCGCGCCATCTTGGCATTCTCGACCATGCTGGTTCCCACAAAGGCAAGCGACCGATTGTGCCGCTCGGCGGCGTTGGCGACCTGCTGCATCCTTGAGATGAGAGAAGCGAAGGTCCCAATCAGGATACGACCTTTGGCCTGGCGAAAAACAGTGTCAAAAGCCGGGTCAATTACTGCTTCTGAGGGCGTCCATCCGGGATCGTCGGCATTCGTTGAATCAGCCAGAAGCGCCAGGACACCCCTCGATCCGAATTCGCCCAATTTACCGAAATCGGTGGGTTTCCCGTCCACGGGTGTGTGATCGAATTTGTAGTCGCCCGAATGGATGATGAGGCCGGCGGGCGTGGTGATGCCGAGGCCGACGCCGTTGGGAATAGAGTGACACACCTGAAAAAACTCGAGCCCGAATGGCCCTATCTGGATTTCATCCCCGGCAGAAATCGTGTTTAAGTCCGCCTGACCGAGCATGCCGCCCCTGCTCAGTTTGACCTCAAGCAGACCACGGGTGAGTTCTGTGGCATAGATCGGGACATTGAACTCTTCGAGTACGTGGCGAATGGCGCCCGTAT
>CAZMZL010000002.1:0-21496 GCA_964570595.1 uncultured Anaerolineaceae bacterium
GGACAACCTGATAATAGCCTTCCAGCCCGGCGAGCCCGTTCATCGCGATGGCAACGGTTTCATACTTAGTATCCAGCGCTTCCACGGCCTTGAGGCGGATCTCGGGGATTGTCGGTGAGATCAGCCCTCGATTGAGCAGTTCGTCGACCGTATCTTCCGGGGGGAGAATGAGATGACTGATCCGGTTGTGGCAGGTGATGCAGTCCATCTGTTCCAGGTCCTCGGGATCGATCGTAGATGGATCGATCCCTGATTCGATATCGACGAATTCGGTGATGGTGCCATCATCGTTCACCACCTGAACGTAGGGGATCTCCTGCTCATCCGGGTCGAGGGCCAGATAATTGACTTCATTTTCGATATGCCAGTGGATCCCCCGCCCGAGCCCTTCTCGCTTTGTGCCCCCTCCCGTTTTCAGCGTAAGGAAGGTCGAAGTCGGTGTGTTGGCGTTATCCGGGAGGAAGCGTTTGATCTCCCGCAGGCTGTCGTCGGAGAATTTCTCCGGGAAGTGACAGCGCTCGCAGGTCTCCCGCGCCGGACGCAATTGACGCGCCCGGATGGGGTATTCGTAGGTCTTAAATGCCTGCGCGATGATGTGGCGGAGATCGCCCGCTTTGCGCGTGATGCGCGTGGTGATGAAGTCTTTACCAATGTGGCAATCCACGCAGGCGACGCGCGCGTGAGGTGAGGCGAGGTAAGCTGTGTACTCCGGCGGCATGGTGTGGCAGGCCGTGCCGCAAAACTCGGGCGAATTCGTGTATTCCCATGTGTATAGTCCGCCCGCGATGACGAATAAAGTGATCACCCCGAGGGTGACGTAGGGCAGAATCCGAAGAAATCTTCCTTTATCGGCTGACGGGAAAAAGAAACTATGCAATCCTACCTTTATTCGTTTCCACATGGGTGGCCTCCTCATTTATAGCGAATTTGCCTGATGGGAAAAAGCCAGAATACCCTGAAGCTTGCGGGGATGATAGGCAAAGCGGGGGAGGTTTTTTCCTTGGAAGATGCCCCCCCGCTTGCTGCGGTGTTCCTCACTTTTCGGGTGCACCATCTTCGATCCATGCACGCACTTGCGAAATCTCTTCTGGATTTAGTTGTCCCGGGTGATCCCCTGTTATCTGACGGATAATTACGAGGCTGTTGTCCGGGTCCTTGGGAATGATTCCTGGACCGTTCGTGCCACCCAGGAGCGTGGCTTGATAAGTGGTCAGGTCTAAATCGCCCTGCTGGATGGATCCGTTGTGACACATCCCGCATTTATCCGTAAAGAGGTCTCCGAAGCCGTCTTCCCAGCTTGTGGGAGCATCATTGGATGGCGGAGAGGTCGGCGCTGCTGTCGGGATGGGTGTCGGCGTCAGCGGGACGAAAACCGTAATATTCTCCGCGGGAGGAAGAGTTGAGATGGCGGTCTCTTCGTTCGCTACAAAAGCATACACACCAAGGAGCATTACGGCTGCAATTATCGCATAAATTGGGAAAAAGATGCGTTGTCGCTGCTTCTTTTTTTCAGGATCTATGTGTCGATGCGCGCTGCCAGCTTTGATGTCGGCGAGCTCGAGCGGGTGTTCCTCGATCATTTCCGATTCGGGGATGAAGCCGGTATACATGCTCTTGTTAAAGTGCCGGACGAATACGTGGTACATGTGCCAGATAATGATGGCCAGTACGGCGAGGATCGCTTCGAGACCATGTGTGACCTTGGCTGCAGGGATGACCTCGCCGGGGAGCACGTTCGTCGTAGCGATCGGGTTCCACATCATGAAACCCGTGATCGCCATCACGATCGTTCCCCACACCACTGCGTAATACTCGATCTTCTCGGCGAAAGTGTAGCGATCGCCCTGAGGATAATGCTCCCGGATTCCCAGATTGTAGAGGAGCGCCTGCCAGGCATCCGTGATGTCCTTGACGCTAGGCAGCATGGTTGGACGTACGCGACTGACGTACAAACGATAGCCGACTGCGCCGACATGATAGATGACCACAAGCATGGTGACGATGGCGGAGATGTGGTGGATGGTGCGCACACTTTCGATGCCACCGAGCAAATCGATGAGCCAGATAGAGAGGGGGGAACTTGAAAACTTCTGGACCAATCCTGTGACGGCCAGGGTAGAGAAGGACAGCATGAATGTCCAGTGTTCAAGACGATGACAAACCGTAAACCGGAGATATTTTTTTACATCATTCACGGGATGCCTTCTCTTTTCTGCGGTGGTTGATGATCCGGCGGCGGAAATCGATGATGACGAAGAAGGTCATAGGGATCAGGACGACAGGGATGAAGATTTTATAAAAAATTTCTACGAAGTAGACCAAGGGGTTGTTCTGCGCAGACGGCAAATAGTGTCCCAACCATGAATCGGGAAAATCCGCGGTTGCGTCGGGATGGCATTTCTGACAAGTGGCGAGCAAATTTTCTTTCATGACCCGGCTCTCAGGGTCATCCACCTTTTTCATGTCATGCACGCCATGGCAATCGATGCACACCGGTTTATTTGTCTCTTGATCGGGGGCTGTCGCTTCGAACAGGGTGACCGTCGTGCCGTGGAAATCCGAGATGTACGTTTCGAAGACATCCGTGCTGATTCCATATCTCTCCATGAGCTCATCGTTGGCATGACAATCTGCACAGATCAGTGGTGAGAAAAGGTGAAATTCGCTGTTGGAAGGACCTTTTATATTGTGCACGCCGTGGCAGTCGATGCAGGTGGGTACATCTGGATTCCCTTCGCCGATCAGGGCGGAGCCATGGATGCTTTCTTGGTAGGCGTTGTAGATTTCGGAATGACAGCGTTCGCATATGTGTGGAATATTGCTGCGCGGTATGTCCGGCGGGCCGACGTTATGCATACCGTGGCAATCGGTACAAATCGCGGCTTCCTTGTTGCCAGCTGCGAGCGCTTTCGCGTGTACGCTATCGAGCGTGGCGTCGTACTTGTCCTCATGGCACTTCGCACATGACGTATAAAGTTCAAGTGAAAAATCGCGCCTGGTATCGACGGTGATGGGATCATGAGGAAATCCCGAAATGTTCGTATGGCATTGGACACAGGCATATCCAAGTCGACCGTGGGTTGATGCGGCATAGATCACCGAATCGACGGTGAGATAGAGCGGCTCGCCGGATTCCAGCTCGGTTTGGAAACCTGGTGTATCGTGACAGGCCAGACAGGTGTCTGTATCGATCCCTTGCGGATACGGGGCGACGACTGCGGTCACTGCGTCAACAGGTGAGACAAGGATCGCAGCTGAGATCACAAGGAATAGTCCTGTGATGAGAAATGGAATTGGTCGAAAGTTGCGATGCGTCATGCACAGCACTCCAGTGACATGATGGTCATATTAGTCGAGATTCAACGATTTGAAAATAAGCTCATCACCTGAAATCAGGGAAGGCGATCTTAATCCTCTATTATTATCATGTAGCAACGCACTGGTTGGGAAGCCCAGACCAGTGCGTTGTAGTACAGGGTAATCCGCAAGTTCATTCGGATGCGTGGTACCCGTCTGCAACTTCTGCTAACGCGTCCAGTGTTCGAGGAGCGCCTGCGTTGCTTCGTGTGGCGCCGTCGATGTGGCAGGATTGGCAAGCGTAGCTCAGCGTGAGATAGGGCAAGGTTTCACTGCCGTCCTCGTTGAATTGAGGCGCCTCAGGATCGGTGTTGATCGCGAAGAGGTGTGAGCGCACATCGCCGGTGAATACATCGCCGTTGCCCCAGGCGGATTTTGCACCATAGGGCATATGGCAATCCGAGCATTCGAGTATCGATGCCATCGCAGAGGATTTCTGATTGGAGACTTTATCGAAGTGGCAGTCCTCGCAATCGTTCCAGATGCCCTTGTTCGGATTGAGGTCATCATCGGCGTTTACCGCACTGGCGTGCGGGTCGTGGCAAGCCACACAGCCGATCGCCAGATGCTTGGAGGCATAGAGTTCCTCGGCCTGCTCGTGGTGTTTCGTGAATCCTCCTTTGGCATCAATCACATCTACCGATCCGCGGATGTGACAGTTCCCACATGCCTGCGCATCGCGGTCGATATTCATGACCACGCCATACGGATTCCCAGCATGATTGCTGCCAGGCCCGTGGCATTCTTCGCACTGGATGCCAGTCTCGGCCCATGTACCCACAAGCCCTGCGAGCCCGTCCTGGTTTCCGCCATCCGGATTGTAGCCGGTCGTATGGCAGGAACCGCAATCATACGGTTTATTCTCCTCACCGGCATGATAGCCGACCCAGCCCTCTTCCTTGCCGACTTCGTCGTTGGGGAAGTTGTACTGTGTGGTTGCATCCGCATCACCGGTGATGATGTAACCTTCTTGATCGATAAAGCGCGCCTTCCAGTTATAACCTCCGATGACATAGGAAATGTCATCCCAGGTGTAGCCGGTCGGTACTTCAAGGACTTCTGAGTAGGGATACTCGGGTGGCTGGCCGTCGACAACCTTGTTTAGCTTATAGGGATGGCCAGAGAGTATGAACTTGTTGTAGGTCTCCTCATGGCAACCAGCGCAGGTTGCGCTGCCAACGTATTCCGCCCCGACGACGCCCTCTCCAGGGACTCCTGGCGGACCCTGAGGTCCTTCAGGACCCGCAGGACCAGGGGGGCCCGCCGGTCCTGTTGCCCCTTCCTGACCCGCACACGACGCGAGGGTCAGTGCAGCAAGAAGGAGCAACCCAAGCAATAGGATTGATTTTCGATACATTCTGCATTCTCCTTTAATTACTAAATCATCGCGTATGCTTCTACCTGAGATCTATTTGGCGATGAACCTCCTCTCTCAGTTGATGGATTGCGGTTAAGAGTGTAAACAAACATGAAGGCTTTCCCCTCCATTCGCAACCCACGGTTCTTGGGTGTGAGCCCCCATGCAACATGGGTGGTATTACCTGCCCTTATGGGTAGGTTGACCCACTATAGCGCAGATACCTATCCTTTGCAACTCATTTCACAAGGGATAGATGGTATGTCGTGTTTGATAGGGAAGATTGTCACATGGCTGAATAGATTAATTTTTGTCTAATTGGCAGTGTGCTTCTTCCAGGGGACGTATCCAACCTAGCGCTAAATCTGTTCATCTGTGATTAATGTTTTTATGTAATCCTATTAACCTGGATGCGAGATAACCGAAATGGAGATGAAACATGATCTTAATCATCGGGGACTTATGAACTCTCCTTCAAGGTAAGGGTGATAAAATTACACCGCTTTGTTTCTAAAGGTATTTATATATGAGGAGGATCTTGGATGACGGAAAGGACAAACGCTGGTAGTGGAGGTCGCGCAAAGTTCTTGATCGGCGGCTTGTTAATCGTCGCCGCAGTCGTGTATTTAATTGTTTCATCAACTCAGGCGTCTGCCCAATATTATCTGACGATTGACGAGTTGATTTCCAAGGGCGAAGAGGTTTCGGATCGAGATATAAAAATTTCGGGCGCTGTGGATGGAGACACGATCGATTACGATTCGAAGTCGCTGACGCTGCGGTTCACGATCGTGAACGTCCCCGGAGATCTGGACGAGATCGAGGAAGCCGGTGGGCTGGCGGAAGTGCTGCACAATGCGGTCACCGATCCAACCGCTTCTCGGCTTGAGGTTGAGTATACCGGACCGATGCCGGATCTGCTCCGCGATGAAGCCCAGGCGATCATCACCGGTCGTATGGGCGCCGATGGCATTTTCTATGCCGATGAGCTGCTTCTCAAGTGCCCGACACGCTACGACGAGGAGATCCCTGTTCAAGCTCAAGAAGGTTGATTGGTATATTTCTCTTGGGGGGATAGCCCGGTGAATCTTCAACCTTCCCCCTTATCCTGCAGTAGAAAAAACTGGTGGTGAACTGATGGACTATCTGATCGCCGATGCTGGTTTCTTTGCCCTTGTAATCACTTTCATCATGACGCTCTACGGCGCCGGAGCTGCGGCTTATGGCGCCCTGAAGGACAAACCCGAGTTCGTCGAGAGCGCCAGACACGCCATGTTATTGACCTGGCCGCTGCTCACGGTTTCCGCGCTGGCCTTAATCTGGCTGCTTACAAGCGGACGATATGAGTATGCGTATGTGGCTTCAGTAACCAGCGATACCATGCCCACGTATTTAAAGGCGACCGCGCTGTGGGGTGGGCAGGAAGGCTCCCTGCTGTTCTGGTCCTGGCTCATGGCCGCATTTACCAGCGCGGTGAGCTTGAGGAAATGGGATCGCGATCGCGAATTGCTTCCCTGGGTGATCGTAGTGACGATGGTAACGTTGGCTTTCTTCCTCAGCCTGATGCTGTTTTTCCAGGAAAACCCCTTCGTTCGATTGTGGCTCACACCCGCCGGCGAACAGGTATCTGCCATGCTCCAACCCAGGGGAGCGAGCGCCCTCGTGCCTGCGGACGGACAGGGCTTGAACCCGCTGCTCCGACATCCAGGGATGGTGATTCATCCACCGATGCTGTACCTGGGTTTCGTTTCCTTTGTCATTCCTTTCGCGTTTGCCATCGCTGCAATGGTCACCCGACGGACGGATGATCGCTGGATCAGGATCACACGCCGTTGGACATTGATCGCTTGGCTTTTCCTCTCGCTCGGTTTGATCCTGGGCGGACGTTGGGCCTACGACGTGCTTGGATGGGGCGGCTACTGGGGCTGGGATCCGGTGGAGATCGCCGCCTTCATGCCGTGGCTTACGGGTACGGCGTTCCTTCACTCCGTCATGGTGCAGGAGAAGAAAGGAATGCTCAAGCGCTGGAACATGATCCTCATCGTCCTGACCTACAGTCTCGTGATATTCGGGACATTCCTCACTCGATCGGGTGTGCTCTCTTCCATCCACGCATTTTCACAATCCGCGATCGGTCCGGCGTTCTTCTCGTTTATTGGGATAACCTTCGTCGTTTCGCTGTCGCTGCTCATAAGCCGCTGGGATACATTGAAGAGCGAGAATCAACTCGGGTCGATGTTCTCCCGCGAGGCATTGTTCTTACTGAACAACCTCATCTTCATAAGCATCCTGGTCGTATGCTTCTGGGGTGTGATATTTCCTCTCTTGTCGGAGCTGGCCACCGGGCAGAAGGTGACGGTTGGACCCCTTTTCTATGAGAGAGCCACAGCGCCTCTCTGGTTGGGGCTGTTAATTCTAATGGGTGTTGCGCCGCTCTCCGCGTACGGTCGCAGTTCGTGGAAAAAGCTGGGAGCTTCCATGTGGAAGCCCATGATCGCATCCATCATCGTGCCCATTTTCTTGTACTTCCAGGGAATGCAGATTATTGGCGCACTTTTTGGCTACTGGATTGCCTCCTTTGTGCTCTTCGTGACCGTCTATGAATTCTGGCGCGGGGCGAAGGCGCGGCATCAACGACACGGGGAAAATCTTCCCACGGCGTTGGCCCACCTCGCCGGGAGAAACCGACGCCGTTACGGCGGTTACATCATCCACCTCGGCGTCGTGCTCATGGCGTTTGGCATCATCGGAATAGAGATTTTCCAAACTGAGACCCAGGCAACGCTGGCGCAGGGAGAACAGCTTGCCTTGGGCCGTTACGTGATGACGTATGATTCCCTTTCGCTGTTCGACACACCGGATGGGCGCAACGTCGCCCGTGCTGTGGTGACGGTATATAAGGACGGCGAATTTGTTGGAAAGCTCAAGCCGCGCCGTGATTTCTACTACGCATCACAGCAACCGATGACGATCCCGGGAGTTCGATCCACGCTCGAGGATGATTTCTATGTGCTGCTTGTAGGATGGGAACCGATTGCGCAAGCAGGAGCGACGTTCAAGGTGTATCACAACCCGCTGGTCAACTTCGTATGGCTTGGCGGGATTGTGTTCATCATCGGAACACTCGTTGCCGCGTGGCCCGTTCAGGAGCGAAGTTCACTCAGGAGCCGTACAAGGGCGCAGTCTTCCTATGCTCAGACGTAAGAAGGCGTGGGGATGAGAAAGGAAGTTTGATGATGCGTGGGCACCGGTACTACCTGATGATTTTCATGGCAGCTATCCTACTCGTCACCGTGGGTGTTGGGAAGGTGGAGGCTCAGACGCGTGAACCCACAGATGATGAAGTGAATGTTATTGCGCGTCAATTGTACTGTCCGGTTTGTGAGAATGTTCCCCTGGATGTTTGTCCCACGCAGGCGTGTGAGCAATGGCGGGCGACGATCAAGGAGAAACTCACCGAAGGTTGGAGCGAAGATCGAATCAAGAATTACTTCGTGGAGCAGTATGGAGCCAGGGTGCTGGCGACGCCACCCGCAGAGGGATTTAGCTGGCTGGTCTACATCCTGCCGCCGCTGGCATTCGGCGCGGGTGTTTTCATCCTCTATCGTGCGTTCAAGAACTGGCGCATTGATGCGGACAAGGTAGTTGTGGTCCCATCTTCGGATGACGACCCCTACGTCGCACTATTTGAAGAAGAATTGGATCGAAGGGATACATGAGAGGGATGCATGGACGAGCAGGTAGATAGACCCGAGGGGGAAAAACCGATTGGTGATGAATCAGATGGCGGAAAGAGTCCTGCGCATAAGTGGGGCGTAGTGATCGCCTGGGTCTTGGTGCTCGGGCTGCTTCTTCTTCTCGGGGTCAGCTTAATCCGTACGCAAGAAGGGCCGATTGGTGTTGGCGATAAAGTTCCCAACCTCACCTTGACGACCTTCGCTGGCGAGCTTATCTCATTTGATGATCTCGCTGGAAAGGTCGTCGTCATCAACTTCTGGGCTTCGTGGTGTAAAACTTGCGAGCAAGAAGCAGCCGAGCTAGAGCAAGCCTATCAAATATATAAAGATAAGGGCGTGGTTTTCCTCGGTGTGGACTATGTCGATACGGAGACCGAAGCGCGGGCGTATCTCGAGAAATTCGGGGTTACGTACCCAAACGGTCCCGATCTGGGGACGCGCATCTCTCAAGCATTCCGTATCCGTGGGGTCCCGGAAACCTACATCATCGGTCCGGATGGCAGACTGGCGGCCGTTAAAATTGGCCCCTACACATCTCTGGAACAGATCCAGAGCCAGATCGAGGCTGTCCTTGCGGGTGAGTGAGGACCAGAGGCCATGGTCGTGGGCTTTACGCGGCTGGACGGCATATCTAAAACACCCTAACCCGGTCGTGCAGGTTCCGGTTCTGGGATGAAGGAAAAAAGGCATGAACTTAGGCTCATTTATGGTTGGACTGGCGATTGCGATTGTGGCATTCGCTTTTGTCGCAAAACCGCTCTTTACACATGAAGGTTTTCGAGTAACTCAAGAAGATCGGCGTCTCTCCCAACTTCAGGCCAATCGTGATCGATTGTTGCGGGGCCTCCAGGAGTTGGAAATGGACTTTGCCCTGGAGAAGATTACGCAGCAGGACTATCAGGAACAGCGTGCCCAATACGTTGGTGAAGGCGCTGCAACCTTGCGCGAGATCGACGAAATCACCGGTTCTTCTGAAGAATTCGGTCAGGCCCGGGACATCGATTCAGAGATCGAAGCTGCCGTCGGGCAATTGCGTGCCGAAGACACAAGCGAGCGCACACGATTTTGCCCGGGTTGTGGCAATGCGGTCCAGAGCGACGATCATTTCTGTACGAACTGCGGAGAATCATTGTCCGTAGGAGATACCTAAATATGAGAAAATCTCTCGCACTCATAGGACTCACCCTCCTTCTCCTGACAGCCTGTAATCTGGCGGGTGATGTCACCCCTCCGCCTGCATTGGCGACCCAGCAAGCCTTCCAACCCGAACCTACCGTACCGCCCTCAACTTCTGTTGCGGTGGATGAGACCGAATCGATCGCGGTGATTTCCCCGCCGGAACAAGCGCCCGACCTGATTAAGGGCGAATTGATCTATGGGGAGAAATGTGCGCTCTGCCATGGCGATCGAGGGCTGGGGGATGGATTGATGGCAGGGGACCTGGAGATCACGCCTGCACAACTCGGCGCCTCGGAGATCGCTCGCATCGCGGCGCCTGCTGAATGGTATGAAATTGTTACGGACGGGCGCATTAATCGCTTCATGCCCCCCTTTTCGAGTTTGAGCGATACCGAGCGATGGGACGTCGTAGGTTATGCCCTCTCGTTGAGCACGCCCCAATCTGATATCGACCGCGGCAAGAAGCTTTACATCGACCTCTGCGCGGATTGCCACGGAACAGAAGGGGAGAAGGTGCAGGGGGGCGTGGCGATCTCGGAGCCTTCATTCATTGCGACGCGCTCGCTTGAAGACATGTCAGAGGTTATATTAAATGGACGTGACACGATGCCTGCTTTTCAAGGCCTGATCGATGACGACGTTCCGTGGGCCTTGGGCGCCTATATTCGTTCACTTGCATACGGGGGCGAACGCTCGGAAGGGGTCGTGGAAGTTGACCGACAAGGGGAAATTCTCGGGAGCATCAATGGTACCGTGACCACCGGGACGACAGAAATGACGCCCCCGAAAAATCTCGAGGTGACCCTGCTGGCATTCGATGGGGACCAGCTAGTGCTGACCGAGACCACAGCGACGGACGGACTTGGCGGCTTTGAATTCACGGATCTGGAAATCGTTCCCGGTCGTATTTTTGGCGCTTTCATCGAATATGAGGGAGTGCGATACTACTCCCCGGCAGTACATTTCATCGAGGAAACTTCCGTTCTAGATCTTCCCATCGTCGTTTATGCATCTACTCGTAATCAGGATAACCTGGAGGTTGAACGAGTTCACCTGGTGTTCGATTATTCAGTCGAAGATCTTGTCGATGTGTCCGAACTTTGGCTGATCTCGAACATCGGAGATGAAACGATCCTTGGTGGGGAAGGGGGGCTGGAGATTCCACTTCCGCAGGGATACCAGAACCTCCGTTTGACGGATGCAAGCACCTTTGCCGAACTGAGCATGTCCGATGACAGTGTCTTTCTTCAGGACCCCGTACTTCCAGGAGCATCTTTAGACCTGGTGTTCAGTTTTACATTGCCCTATGAGCGGAGCCGAGAATTTCGACAACCCATGACCGTTCCTGTTGGAGCTATCGTCATCCTGACGGATGAGGAATCTCCGGAGATAAGCGGTGAGGGCATTGAGGATCAGGGGGTACGGGACATGGGCGGTGTTCGCTTTCGCACGTACGGAGTTGAGCCATCCGCCGCGGAGGAAGAGCTTGCGTTCGATCTTTCAGGCCGTCATCCTGCCCCCGGCTCAACGACGGGTTCGACGAGCCTCGTAATTAGCGTTGGCGTCCTGGGCCTGGCATTGGTTCTTGTGGGTGTCGGTTGGCGATATGCCGGATCGAGGTCGGATGCGAAGGGTGGAGAGCCTGACACCGAGCCGGATACAAGTCGAGATAAAGGGACCCTCCTCCGTGCCATCGCCGCGCTTGACGATGCGTTTGAATCCGGCGATATCTCCGAAGAGGAATATCACAATCGCCGGACAGCCTTAAAGCATGAAGTGGCCGAAATCATGAAGAGCGAGAATGATTGAAGTTCGCAATTTAGTTAAAACATTCGGGGCAGTTCCGGTCCTGCGAGGGATGGATTTCCACGTCGAGCAAGGTGAATTTGTGGCATTGTTGGGCCCCAATGGGGCCGGCAAGACCACCTTCCTCCGTATTCTCGCCACATTATCGAAGGCCAGCATGGGCAGCGTGCATCTGGCAGGTTATACGCTCCCCAAGCAGGCCCAGACCGTACGTCGTCAACTCGGCGTCGTCTCTCACCAACCGCTCCTCTATGGGGATCTGACCGCCGAGGAGAATCTTCGTTTCTACGCTCGCATGTACTCGGTAAGGCTTATGGATCACAGGATCGACGAGATCTTGGAGCTCGTGGGTTTGCGCTACCGCCGTCGGGACCTCGTGCGGCAGTTCTCCCGCGGGATGCAGCAGAGATTGGCCATCGGCCGCTCGATCCTGCATCATCCTTCGATTCTATTGTTCGATGAACCACACACCGGCCTGGATCAGGAGGCTGCGGAGATGCTGGATGGATTGCTCCAGCGTGTGGCTGCTGAAGGTCGCACGGTTGTCATGACCTCACATGACATCACACGGGCGGCGCGTCTTGCTACGCGGGTGGATATTTTATCCAAAGGCCGCATCTCCCGTTCTATCAACAGCGGCGAGATAGAGGTCGGTGATCTTCCGTCGATCTACAGGGAAGCGACCTATGCCTGAACCCGGCCTTTCCAGCGATGTCCTGTTACAGGAACCTAACGTGCAGAACCGTGGACGACTGAATAGCTATCTACGCGCCGTCGGAGCGGTCATCTGGAAGGATCTCTCCGCAGAGTTGCGCAGCCGAGAGATGCTGAGCGCCATGCTCGTTTTCTCGTTGCTCGTCCTCCTCATCTTTAACTTTGCACTGGAGTTGGATGTGCGTACCCGCGAGACGCTGACGTCCGGAATACTCTGGGTGACATTCGCATTTGCGGGGACTCTGGGGTTAAATCGGTCGATGGCGATCGAGAAGGACCGCGGCTGCCTGGATGGGCTTCTGCTCGCGCCCGTGGATCGCAGCGCCATTTACTTTGGCAAAATGCTGGGAAATCTGGTCTTTATGCTTATCGTGGCAGTCATTGTGATTCCAGTGTTCAGCCTGCTGTATAACGTAAACCTCTTCAACCCCGGCTTGATCCTGGTCATTCTGTTGGGATCTCTCGGTTACGTCATCGTGGGCACGCTGCTGGCCGCGATGGCGGTGCAGACTAGAACGAGGGATATCCTGCTCCCGATCTTGCTCTTCCCCGTTATCCTGCCCGTATTGATCCCGGCGGTGAAGGCGAGCAGCGGGTTTTTGCTGGGCGTTGAAATCGAAGAGATCATGCCCTGGCTCAACCTGTTGTTCGCATATGATGTGATTTTTCTCGCGGTCTCGTTTATGGTTTTTGATTTCGTGGTGGAAGAATAGGAATTTGGGATCAGGGATCAGGGATCACGCTTTCATAAATCCCGGTTCCATTATCCCCAAGCCCGTTTTTGAAGGAAGGAAAATATGGAAAAAACGCCAAAACCTTTAAAAATTCTAAGTTGGGTTACCGCGGTTTTATTCGCGATCGCATTGTACTTGACGCTGGTGTATGCGCCTCGCGAAGCCATCATGGGGGATGTGCAGCGTGTGTTCTACTTCCACGTGGCGGCCGGGTGGGTGGGCGCGCTGGCCTTCTTCGTCGCTTTTGTGGCGGGGATTGCGTTTTTGTTGAAAAATGACTTTCGCTGGGATGACGTCGCGCTGTCCTCAGTCGAGATCGGCATCGTCTTTACTTTCATCAATATCGTCACGGGCTCGATCTGGGCGCGACCGATCTGGAACACGTGGTGGACATGGGATCCGAGACTGGTCACGGCAACCATTATGCTGTTGGCTTATCTGGCCTACCTCCTTCTTCGTCAGGGGATCGAGGATCCCGATCGCCGGGCTCGATTTGGGGCGATTTATTCGATCTTCGCATTCCTAAGCGTCCCCCTGACATTTATGTCCATCCGCCTCTTTCGAACGATCCATCCGGTGGTGGTCGGGAGTGGGGACCCGACGGCGACAGGTGCATTCGATATGACCCCGGCGATGCGAATGGCGTTCTTCTTCAGTTTGCTCACATTTACATTTGTGTACATCACCCTGCTGTGGTATCGGGTGCGGCTTGAGAAGTTTTCGAAGAAAGTCGCCGCGATGAAAATGAAGGCACTCACGAACTAGTCGAGATCAGGATCGAATCGCATCGAAGACACCTTGGAGAAACAGACATGTTCATTCAGGAAGCTCCCGCAGACACTTTCGGCTATATGCTATTTGGTTATGCCGTGATCATGGTCACGATGGCGCTGTATATCGTGAGCCTTCGAGTTCGATCGAAGAACTTACAGAAGGATCTGGACTTACTTACAGAAATTGAGGTTGAGCGCGAGGCGGATCGCACATAATATCCCGGGTTTGATGTGATCGTCGGCGCATATACCATAAACGGCTGAACCGGGATTTTTGTTTCTCTCGGTTGATCCATTGTTGTTTAAAGTTCTCGCCTCTCTCCTCCCCTTAGATCGAATCTTCTCTATGGTGATTGGAGGGGAAAGGCGAGAATATTTTTAATATGGACGTGCGCTTGTCAATCCCTCGATGCCGGAAGGGTCTCTCTGTGGGTGAGCGTTCGTCTTCTGAGAAGTGATCGAACTCCTACAATTGTGAGCAATATGCCCGTGGCCAGGAGTTGACCCTCCACCACAAGCACCCAATTCTCTCCTTCGATGCTATGGGAAGGTCCCGCCCAAATGGATGTCGTGAGCACGAACAACCCGGCGACGACCGCGCTTAATCCCACAGTGGTGGCTTGAGTTTCCTCATCGCCGGGTTTTGTAAAATCAACCCGATCGCGCAGACCCGGGAGCTTAAGGACCATGAACAACAGGAGGGTGAGGGCGTTGATAAAAAATTTCATATTGGCCGGCGTGGCGGCGCCTCGCAGAGTCATCGAGGCGTAGTATTGAATTGCCCCGAGGAGGGTACCGATCACCAGCACGATGACGGCATTACGGTAAGCCATGGCGCGCCCGCGAATTAAAACGATCGTCGCCCACACACCGGCGATTCCAATAATGATCGTGGTGATCATCAGAGTCTGGTACAACCACTGATATTCCAGCAGCGCCCACATGGGCGGGAACTGTTTCGTTAAAAAGGCTGCGCAAACTGTTCCAATCCCCCCCAGGATGTTCATCGCGGCGGTCAGTCCCATAAATATGATGGCGATGATACGCAGGGCTTTTCCTGTTTTGTCATTCATATCCAATTTGCCTCCTTAAATTTGATGGTGTGACGATTTCCGGCTCTCGTTCATCCACGTCGATCGATGATTCACGCCTCCTATCCATCTCCCCGCGAGAGGAGATGACCGCTGCATACCCGTTCAGCCGCGCCATGCTCCGATGATCAGCAGCAGCCAGGCGAATACAAAAGCAACGCCTCCGATTGGCGTGACGGCGCCCAGCCATTTCAACCCGGATAGCGCCAGCGCATACAAACTCATCGAGAAAAACAGGATCCCCGCCGTAAATAACCATCCCGATAGCCCGAATAGTTTTTTGCTTCCTGGCCAGACCGAGATTGCCCAGGAGAGGGCGATGAGCGCAAACGCGTGGTAGCTCTGATAGCGAACCCCGGTCTCGAACAATTTCAGGGCTTCGGGAGAGAGCCTCAGGGCATGCGCACCGAAGGCCCCGGCGGCCACGCCGAGCACTGCAAAAATGGCGCCGAGGATGAAGAAGCCCCTACTCACTGTCGTTTGCCTCAAGGTGGACGCTCACCGTTCGGTAATAATGTACACTTGCGATGATCAGACCCCCTCCAATGCCGATGTACATCGGTGCGAGAAATGTTTTAGGAATTGAAGAGCGGCGCAGGAGGATCCCCGTCGTGATCATCACCCCAACCAGAGGGTAGCTGGTCCATTCCTGGAAGGCGAAGACGGAGGCTTTATCGGGGAGCCTCTGGATGCGCCGGATATTTTTCTTCGCGAACGGTGAGAATCCCAGAATGCCTATTGCAAGGGCGAGCACCAAGCCGATGCCCAACAGGATGGGTGTGTTTGGATCGCTCAGAGGCGGCAGCCAGGTAAACGCAGTGAAATTGAGGAATACGCCTATCGAACTCCACGCCAGCCCGGCGATGAGCATGAGCCAGACCTTTGGGAGAACAGGGACGTACCCCTTGATCGGGTTCGTCATGCCAGACCAAGGCCCAGGGCGAAGGATAGGGTCATGAGTAAGAGCAGCCAGGGCAGCAGCATGAATATCTTGTCTGCCGGCAACAAGGGCTTCCAGGATTTCAGGAATGCGAGCATGAGTCCGCCGATCCCGATGAGCGCGCCTCCGATGCTAATGAACAGTAAGCTCGGCGACGTGGTTCCCCCGATCGTGAGGGCGATCGGGAGAAATATGATCACCGATCCCGCGATGCCATGAGCAATGGACAGCACGATCGTGGCGGCTCTCGGGGGCGCCAGGGTCCTTGTGAAAATGATGGCGAGGAAACCTGCGGCCACAAACAACATATATGCGGAAGAAAACTGGGGCAGGTATTCGGTGATCAGAGCAAGGGAGAAGCCCAGGGGAATAATGGCTGCGACGATGACGACGAACTGGCTCTCAAGAATGTCAAAGCCATAGATGATCACCAGCAGCGAGGCCACGATTAATACCCCAAAAGCCGCGGTGTAGGCCCAAATTGAAATCGAATTCAAACCCTCGATGACGACCACGATCTCGTATGCGGCCAATAATGCGGTGAGAAGAAGGATTATCCTGTCGAGAGGTGTGATTTTCCTCAGGCCAATACTCCGATTACGACCATCATCATCGAGCCGATCATGAAGACGGATGCATATTTGAAAAGGCCAAAGTTCGACTTGAGAGAAGGTTTCCACAAACTACCGATCGCGAGTACGAACAAGCCCGTGCTCAACACGATGAACAAACGCAGGTAGCCCCAGGTCATGCCGACGCCCACCATGGCAATCGCCATAAAGATTGCAGAGGCGATGCTTGAACTGGCAATGAGGACCTGCGTGGTTCTATCCCCATATACAGAAGGAAAAGTGGGGATGCCAGCACGAGCGTAATCATCCCGGTAGCGCATGTTGAACGTCATGATGTGGGTTGGGATCCAGAGCAGGACCGAGAGGGCCAGGAAAATACCTACCCAATCGATGCTTCCCAGGCCAAGCGCTCGCCCGGCGAGGATTGGCATGCCGCCGGCTATTCCGCCCCACACGATGGACCATGGGGTCCTCCGTTTCAACCAGACAGTGTAAATGATGACGTCGGTGAACCAGCCGGCAAAGACGACCATGCCGTACATTGGATCGAGGGCGAGCGCCCAGCCAATACCCAGGAGGCTCATCCCCGCCCCCAGCGCCGTCGCTTCCCTGGCGCTCACTTTCCCGCTTGGAAGAGGGCGGTTGCAGGTTCGGGTCATGCGACTGTCGATATCCCGATCGTAGACCATATTGAGAACGGTGCTCCCGCTTACTGCCAGAAACAAACTTCCGATCAGACCGAACAGGCTTGTCCAGGTAATGATCGGGCAGCGCGCGCTGATATATCCCGCGAATCCCGTGAGCAGCAGGAGACCGGTCTGCAAGCTCTTCACGAGCGACCCATATGACCGGATTTTTTGTCTCAACATAGAACGGATGGCCATGAACGAATAAGCTCCCCTCCTAGGATCCAATTGGATCGCGCACGCAGCGGAATCCTACGTTCGGGCTGTTGTATTCCGGGGCCGCATTGTTCCGCGTCCAGATGCGAAGGTTGTAAGCATAATTGGCTTTACTGCCGCCGCGCATGTAGCGGTAATGCTGCTCTTCGTACACGTCGCCGGTCCACTGCCACACATTTCCAGCCATGTCGTAGAGACCATACGGGCTGGGCGAGTCGACGGTTTCAAAGCCGTCGTATGTGCCGCCATTATAAAGCCCAACGGGCGTCGTATCCCCGGCCTTCCCGAATGTCTTCTCGAAGACGTCATGGCTGCTGTAGTAGTTCGCATTCTCGGGTCCGATATCATCTCCCCATGGAAAGGGTCGGTTGTCCGTGCCGCGGGCCGCTTTTTCCCATTCCACTTCCGTGGGAAGCCGCCATCCATTGAACTCGCAGTACTCTTTTGCGCCGAACCAGGTTACATAAACCATGGGTCGATTTTCGTATCCAGACAGGGGTGCAAAGCTTCCGTCGAGGGACTCAATACGCAGGTCTGGTTCGCTGAGCGGAAGGTGCAGCCAATTGCCCTCGGCGATCTTCTCCTCATGTCGCCCACCGTTGAATGCGTCTCCAGGATAGTAGCCCACGATCTCGTCCACATCAAGCTCGATTGAGCCGGTTTTGAGCGCTTCGTTGAGGTAGTCGGCAAATTGTGCGTTTGTGACTGTGGTGACCATGACTTCGTAGTCGTACTCAACCATGGTCTCTTTCTCGTGCTGCCCGTTAAGAAATTCGCCTGCGGGTACGAGCGACCAGGCATCCGGATCGACACCTGTGTCGTAGACGAGCGAAGCGGGTTCCTGGGAGGGAGCGGCCGTCGAACAGCCGACGATGAAAAGGAACATCAATGGGAGGCTCAAGACTGTGCGCTTCATGATCCCACCTCCTTATCGGTCGTGGTTGGGTGCAGGGGCGCCGTCAGAGGTGGAGGCGGTGGGGGCGGCTTATCGAGCCCTTCCTCGGCGAGCTCCTCGGCCCAGCGCCCATCTTTCTTGAAAAAATCTGCCAGACGCCAAAGGAGGAATATGGCGAGCGTGATAAGCACGATGGCGATTCCCAGGTCGATCAGCAGCATGGTCCAATTGACGATGGGCTGTTGTTCGGCTTCGCTGACAAAAAGGCGCTTCATCTCGAAGATCGTCACGGATAAAAACGCAAGGTCGGAGAATATGATCACCGTCCATCCGAAGATCTTTCTAGCTCTGCCTTTTAAACCGGCGAGATCGGCATAATACAGGATGATGATCGTTGCGATGATCCCGGAGAGCACGTGCCAGTGACCGGTGAGGATCACACGCTCATCGCGCAAGGGCCAGATGCGGAAGATCTCGTCAAGTTTTACGGCGACGAAGATCCCAATAAAACTGACGGTGAAGTTCATAAAAACCATTTGCCAGGTCGACCCAAAACGGAGCGGATCCCGAAACAGCGCGCTCAGGCTCTGCCCGATGGTGCCTTTCTCGATGCCTTTTTCATCCAGGCCGGTTCTGATCAATTTCCGCCAGGAGAAGATCACCAGAATCAGTCCCGCGAGCAGGACCATGATGGATCCACCATAGATGATGTAATGGGCGTACTCTGTAAGCACAACCGACCAAGCGCCGATTGTGATCACAATCGTGCCGAAGATCATGAGCGGCATGGCGATCTTGTGCAGGGCTCCTTTGAAGTCGAACCAGCGTCCGATCACGAGTGCGACGGAGATCCCGATTAATGTGAGCATGATGTGCAGGTGGCCGATGATGGAGAGCTGCAGCGCAGTCTTTTCCGGTTCACGGATCAGATCTTCAGCGAGGAAGGTCTCATGACCGTTGCCCCAGAAGGAGCCGGTCACGGCGCCGAAGGTTGCAGAACCCAGCATGGCGATCGTCATGACGAAGAAGGCGACGCGCTCCAGATCGACGCCGCGCTTGGTATGCGAGTAAACGGGGTCTTTGACGTGCACTTCCTGCTTCCACGGCCACAGCGCAACAGCCAGCACGATACCCGCAAAAAACACGAGCGAGAGTCCGAAAAGGTAGATCCCGTGGAAGATGAAGTTATGCCCGAAGTACGCGAAGAGCAGGCCGAAGAACATCACCGTGATGTAGCCTACCGTGATGATGCCGTTGACCATCGAGCGGAAGTAATCCCGCATCGGGACCAATCCGGTGATGAGATACACGTTGATCGCCACAATCGCATTGGCGATGGCGTGATACAGGATGATGATGCGACCTTCCCGCTCGGCAGGAATGAGTTTCATCCCGGTGATCTTGATGAAAATCTCGCTAAATCCGAATTCCGCCATCGGACCGGAGAGCATGCCGTAGAAGAAGGTCACGAAAGTTACCAGGCTGATGGCCAGAAGCACGAGCCCTTTGGTGGATTGAAAGAGATACCTGAATCGTAGTGAACGCATAGATGCCTCGCTTTGACTTATGGGCCCTCAGATCTACAGAAGAGCCCTATTCCACAACCTCGTTGACCCCTGGATGGAAATCCAGATCGAGGGTACCATCCGATCTCCTCCTGAGCTATGACAAAAGTTAACTGGACCGGTGTGACAGATATCCATAGTTTTCCGGTCCTTTTTCAGTTGATTTGCTCGAGTTCAGACCGCGCTCCTATCCGCAGTGATTTGCTTCATGAAGCCCAATGCGAATGCCAGAGACATCAGGAAGAGCAGCGGCGCCAGGATGGTGAAGACGAAATCGGCGGAGAAGAAGAGCAACTGGCCTCCCGTCTTCAAGAAAGCGAGCGCCATTCCGCCCAGCCCGATCAGCACGCCGCCAATAGTGACGAAGACGAACCCTTTGGGCGCTCTCCCGTTCCTGGCAGCCAAAATCGGCACGATGAGAATGGTCAACCCGGCAATGCTGTGCACGATGATGAGCGAAATCGTCGCCAGATTAGCCCCCAGGCCGGTGAGTCGGGTGACCGCGACCAACAGAAGCCCCAGCACGCCGAAGACCAGGTAGCCCTTCTCATATTTGGGATAAAACTCGGCGATCAGACCCAGCGCCAACCCGACGGGGATCAAGACCGCCACGATGACGACGAAGGGACTGCCGAGCGCGTCGTACGTAAAGCCGATGAGAAGCAGCCCGGCGACAAGGAGCACGGCGAATGAGATCATGTAGAAGATGTCGTAGGAGCCTTTTTTCATCCTATACCTGGAATAGAAACGGTAGATCAAATAAATGGCAACCAGACCCGTTGCAAGCAAGAACAATCGATCCAACAATGTCATTTCATCCTCCTTGTGATATTACGGGGGGTTCACGGAGACCGTGAGTCCCCACGGGTTGTCGTTGAAATGGCAGCGCTCGCAGGGCGCTTGCAGGACGACGTTGTGCGACGTGAAGGGGATGTTTTCCTCCTCGTCGCCGGGTTCTGCGGTCATCAAGGTGGTCCACATACCGTCTGCCTGTCCCACGTTCAATTCCCCGGCATCATGACAGGCGACGCAGCGGACGTCCGTATGATCTTCATCGTGTCCGGGAGTTATGGATGATGCGCTGAGTGCATCTTCGTGGCAGCCCGAGGTTGAGCATGTGGCTTGAGTATCATGGGCATCATGGCACTCCGTGCACAGGATCCCGGCATGGCTGCCATCCACGGTGATCGTGACATGAGCAGGAATGTCTTCCGCGAGGTGGCATTTGTTGCACAGCTCGGTTGTGGAAGCGACCTCGGAGTATTCCCCGATTGGAGCGATCTCGAGCCATGCGAATCCGGGTTCGACCTTGTCTTTCTTCATCTCATGGCAGACCTTGCACTCCACATGGGTCCACACAGATTCTTCGATCAGGGGTGGTGGAGGGTCGACTTCAAACTTACAGGTCAGACAGCTCTCTGGAATCTCATCCATGGTCGGGATCCAATTTACAGGGGCATGGCATCGTGCACAGGAACTGTTCATCCCCTCATCTGTGACGACATAACTGTCAGCATGCGGGCTCGAACCCCAGGCCGTCTCGATCTGGGCAGGGTCATCAGGCGGCGGTGCTTCCTGCGCTGAAGAATCCCCAGTCTCTACGAGACTTGTCCCGTCTTCTGCTGGCGCCTGAGTGTTATTTCCCTCACTTTGCTCTCCGGACTGACAGGCTGCAATGAGCGCCAGGACGAATATCAACGCAAGCAGGATGGGGATCCATTTTGTTCGATGTAGGTCGTTGTGAACATGATCCAGCATTATTTGCACCTTGTTTGAATGAATGGTCGGGTCAGTGACCTAAAATGAGACATTCTTCTCTGCAGATTTTCTTGATCGGTATCACCACCGACCAGGAGACGTCAAGGGCCTCGATG
>CAZMZL010000002.1:21596-60156 GCA_964570595.1 uncultured Anaerolineaceae bacterium
GGAGACGTCAAGGGCCTCGATGCGGTATGGAATTGCTCCGACCCGGAGTTCCATGCCGATGACGGCTTGCGAGCCCCTGACGTCTCGATGAACCATGGATTCTTGTTACTCTTCGGTGGGTGGATCACCCGAGGCAGTGAGCACGCTCAACTCCCAGGGGTTCTCTTCGAAGTGACAGCGATCGCAGGCGACTTCCCATTGAATGCTGTGCGACTTCACGTAACTGGTTGACATTTCACCCCCGCGACCCATCTCGGAGACAAGCGTGGTGAAAACCCCGCCCGCATCTTCATCAGGGTGCGGTCCCACTTCCATTCCTGACGAGTCGTGGCATGCCATGCAATCCACCTTGTCCAACATGACGGCGTTCAGCCCGTTCATGTGTTCTGCGGAGTCGGGGATGCCTTCATGGCAATCCAAACACTGATTTGGCGTGGTGGAATGTGGATCATGACAATCCGAACAGTATTGTGGGCGATCTGCCTGAGGTGATTCGCCGGCCCAGTTCTTGTGGGCGCTGCCACCCAGGATTATCTCGTGTTCGACGCCGCTTCCACCGGTAACTGCGATGCCCTTTGTGGTGAGGTGGCATTTCGTGCAGACCTCATTCGGAGTGTTGGCGGCTTCATGTTCCCCGGTGAGCACATTGAGCCATGCGTTTCCAGGGAGCGCAACGCCGTTTTCCATCACATGGCAGGTCTCGCAAGTGATCCCAACCCAATCCGCTTCCTCGACAAAGTCCATCGTCGTGGCTATCCGTATTTCCTCCTCGTGAGCGAACTTGCAGGTCACGCAATTCGGAGGTGGTCCGGTGGTTGAGTCCGGATCCCAGTTTTGCGGTGAGTGGCAGCGTGAGCAGTAGGTATTCGGCCCTTTGCCCAGATCATAATTAAAGGCGTGTGGGCCGCTCTCCCAGGCTGCTACGACCTCGGATTGATCCGGGAGAGGGGTGGGTTCAGGCGGTGGAACCTCCGTGGGTGCGCTGGTCGGCGGAGGGGGTTCCGGCGGCGCCTCGGTTGCGGCAGGTTGGCACGCAGTGATCGCGAGCGCCAGGAGCGCGACCAGGACGAGCAAACCGAGTCCATGAAGTGTGTGGGCTCTCATGATATTTTTCTTGGGCATATGCATTCTCCTCGCATTGCTGTACTTGGGCCTCCAAGCAGCCGTGTTGGAAGCGCGGATCCATGAAATAACAGGTGTATCCAGGTCCGAATAGTGAATAATTTCACGATCTTTCCATGCATAAGTTAGCACAGGGAGAAGGGAAAGTAATTGTCAATCGTCAAGTGGGGAACGCGATTAATGCAAGGAAAAGATCGGGATCAGGGTTGGTGAAGAAAGGGTTCAATTTGAGCCAATTCTGCCAATCTTCCTGGATGGACGACGCGGATCATGGAGCGATTGTATTCAATCACACCATCCCCCTTGAGCGTCTTCAATGATCGGCTGATGGCTTCCGGAACTGTGGCGATGTGCGCGGCCATGTCCTTGATAGGATTATCCCCCCTGGAGATCTCCTGCGAGCCGAACTCGCTTAAATCAAGGATCAGTTTTGCCGTCCGCGCAAGAACCGGTCGGTAGGAGAGATCCTCACAGCGATCGATGAGGAGTCGTGTACGTCCGGCAAGAACTCGCAGCAAGCCAAGCCCGATTTCAGGGTCGGGATAGCGTGTGACGAGGTCTTTGAATGATTCATGGGAAATGTTCCAGGTTCTACAATCCTGCACGGCTATCGCGGTATAGGGATTGGGACCAGCATCAATGGCCGTGAGTTCGTTGAACATGATCACGGGTTCGATGGTGGCGATGATCTGTTCGGCGCCGCTGGGGCTGAGCTTATACAGATGCACTTTGCCCCTGAACAGCACGAACATTCCGGCTGCTGGATGCTGTTCCTCGAATATGGTCTCGTCTGCCCGGTAGTTTTTGATTTGTCCGGCTTCGGTGATGTGCTTCAAATCGCCGATGGAGAGGTGCCGAAAGTGCCAGACACGGTTGAGTACCTTGATCAAATCCTGCATCAAAAACATCCTTCATTTATGGATCGTTACGGTACCACGGAGAGCAGTTTTTTCCAAGCCGGTGGATAAAGGAGGCTGCAAACTGGATGACCTAAACGTATGGTTTCTTCTATACAACGTGTGGGAATTTGAGCGGGCACAGGCTGTCCTGCTCCGCCCGGAACTGAAACCTCAGGCTCACAGCAGAAGGGCGCCTCGCATCCCTGAGCTCAACCCATGGGGCTTGAGCCATCAGCCGGAGAGCCGGGTGGTCCTTCGGGTGGTCGGGAGAGCATAAGCTCTGATCCGGCCACATTCTGGACGGGCGACCGATCCAGGTTACCCCGAGAAGAGAAGGCGACCTATGGCCTGATCGCAAGCCAAGGACCGCAATCTCCTCCTGAAGATGTGGGAGAGGCTGCGGCAACGGAATATTACTTCCCCGCAGATTCAAAACTTACTGGAAGTTTACGTGCGAGCGCAATGGGCAAGCTGCGCGTGGGACCGGCAGGGCGGCTTCCCGCCTCCGAAGGTCTGCGAAAGCCCCTGATTAGTTTAACCGCGGATCTTAAGGGTTCGACCGGATTTTGGATGGATTGGAACCCGCGCACATGAGTCCCCGCGCCGGAACGCATTCGCACCTGTCTCCCCTTTCCACAGAACATGCAGGAGAATCATACAAATAAAATGGACGCTCCAGGAGCTGTCGGCGTGTGATGAGCTGTTAGGCTGTGTTTTGGTTGTACAATGAGAGTGGTAAAGGACTGCGGTGGCCTACGGCCCGGGAGGAGCGACATGGTCGCCAAAATGATCGCAGACTTCATCACAGCCACTCGTGGATTACTGGTCGTGATATTCCCATCACTCGGCATGCTTTACGGCGAAGAGGCGCTGCCCTGGGCGGCGGCGTTTTTGGCCGCCAACTGGACCGGAGACAGCATCGATGGTCCGTTGGCGAGACGCAGCCACCAGTACCGATCCTGGATCGGGGAGCACGATCTTGAGATCGACATCGCGGTGTCGATCGGTCTGCTCGCTTACATGCTGTTTGCCGGGTTTGTGAAGCCTCTTGTGGTGATCCTGTATCTTCTCGGATGGGCGGTTTACTTCAAGTGGTCTGGGATTCCGCGATCGATGGGGATGCTCTTCCAGGCGCCGATTTATTCGTGGTTTATCTACGTGTCGATGAAGTTTGCACCGGTGGCCGGCTGGATCTTGGTGGCCTGGCTTCTGGCCGCGCTGGTGATCACCTGGCCAAAATTTCCCAGGGAAGTCGTGCCAGACTTTATCGACGGGGTTAGGGCATTGTTCAGGCCTGACGGGCATCCTAATTCATGAAAGGAGGACTCGTGGTATAAAATAGCGGCTTGGTTGAGCTGTGGTATTGCTGATCTTGGAGGAGAGGCGCGGCTGAACAGCCGGCCTTTTTTTTATTCGAAATGGGGATGTTGATGCATCGAACGATCCACGATTCACTTCGCCGTCTTGTTAAATGTAAAATCGCGCCAAACCGTCCCCTTTTCAAAGAGGAGGGCGGGCAAATATCCCATGTTGTGAATGGCCCTGGTCCGACCAAGTTCGGCGAATCACTGGTCGTGATCAGCGCCAATTTATGGCATGACTGGCCTCGTCACCGCGTTCTGCCAGAGAGATTGGAATCCTTTGCGGGGACCGTGGAGCGGGAAGGCGCCGACCTGGTACTCCTGCAGGAAGTTGTACGTCTTCCAGGGATGCGTGCGGATGAATGGTTGGCGGATCGACTTGGCATGTCTTCCGTGTATGTGCGAGTGAATGGTCATGTTGAGGCGATCGGGTTTGAAGAAGGTCTGACGATCCTTTCAAAGGAAACGATCTCGGAGAGCCGGGCGTTGAAACTGGAGCCGGCGCGAATCCCCTTTGTGAAAAGGATGGCATTGGCTGCGAGGGTTTCTGGCGATCGAGGGGATTTCTGGGCCTTCAGCGCGCATCTTGCGATTCTCAATCGCCCAAACATCGGCCAGCTCGCACATCTCCGCAGTTGGGTCACGGCGACTTCTGGCTCCCAAATGGCGCTCATCGGCGGGGATTTCAATGCCGATGAAAAAAAACTGCAGATACGGCAGGCGAGCTCCGATTGGGTGGATCTCTACCGGAGACAGAATCCAGATGAGGACGGGGCCACGCATGCGCTGCGCACTCCATTGGGCGTTTTTCGCCATCGTCTGGATTATCTCTTTCTCCATTGTGGCGAGCCACACTGGCAAGTTGAAGATGTACGTCACCTGGAAAAGCGCGTTCCAGAGTACTCAGACCACGCTTCGGTCATCGCCAGGCTACGCCGAACGGCCCGATAGATCATCATCCATAGGTACACCCTCTTCGATCGCGGTATCCTTCCTGCAGGAGCATACACATCATTTCGCCTAACTTCAGGTTTGTTGGATAATTCAATGAAGATTCTGATCACGGGTGCGGCAGGCAATCTGGGCTCCTTGCTGGCCCAGTCGATGCTGGATGGTCCGCATGATCTGCGGCTCATGATCCACGAGCGCGCCCTCCCTTTCGACATCGAGGCTTACGAGCATGTCTCTTTGTTCCAGGCAGATTTGAATGACCCCGAGACGCTCCTGGAGGTATGTCGGGGTTCGGACTGCGTCGTCCATTTTGCCGGCGTTCTTTTTCAACCCTGGCCAGGGCGATTCCTGCCCGAGACGAACGTGGAGTTCGTGCGCAACCTCGTCCGCGCGGCTCTCGAGGGAGGTGTGGGTAAGTTCATCCTGATCAGTTTCCCGCATGTGGAAGGTGAAACAACACCGAATACCCCGGCGACAGGTCGTCGTGAGGGGGATCCGGATTCGATTCACGCACGGACACGGTTGGAGGCTGAACACCATTTGTTCAGCGCCTGTGAGGGAAGGGCCATGACGCCGATCGCACTACGTCCCGGCATGATCTACGCTCAAGGGGTACTCATGATCGATGCCGCTCGAGAGCTTCTTGCTCGTCGGCTGCTGCCGGTATGGCGCGCTCCGACGTGGATCCACCTTCTCTCCCTCCCTGATTTTATATCGTGTGTTCTGGCCAGCATCGGAAACGAAAATGTGGAAGGGATTTATAACCTCGGAGATGATGAGGCGATCACCTTACAGGAGTTCTTGGATCGAGCCGCGGTAATGTGGGGTTGTCCACGCCCCTGGCGAGCGCCGAAGTGGGCGTTCTACCTGGCCGCATTCTTTGTCGAGCTGTTCGCCTCGATATTTCGAAAACCTGCACCCATCACGCGGGACTTTATCCGCATTGGGATGGCCTCCTATTTCTCAGATACATCCAGAATGAAGGCGGAGCTGCTGCCTGAATTGGCTTACCCGACCCTGGACGAGGGAATCGATCTGTTGGCCTGATTGCCCCCACGTCTATTTGATCGGTCCATTCCCCATAACTGTGATCCCAATCGGATGGATTTGATTACTCGAACG
Source organism: uncultured Anaerolineaceae bacterium (assembly GCA_964570595.1). Taxonomy (GTDB): domain Bacteria; phylum Chloroflexota; class Anaerolineae; order Anaerolineales; family E44-bin32; genus E44-bin32. The sequence goes on from CAZMZL010000002.1 coordinate 27,052, forward strand.
TCTCGAGGAAATCCTGCAGCCAGCCAGATATGGCATCGTTCTCGATCTTGTACTCTTCAGGTAGACTGGCCATGCTGAGATGGTAGGAGAGCGAACGGTTGATCATCGCCAGGCGATAGGCGATGTCGAATGCTTCCCTGAGTTCTGTGGGTGAGCCAAACAAGGACCAGCGCTCGAGATAAATATCACGCAAATGGAGCATCTCAGGGGCATACTCTTCGATACCCGCACGAAAAGCTGCACTGCGGATCGTGACGAGCATGGTGAAGAAGGGATGCCCTATACAGCTATCCGCCCAATCCGTGAAGATCACGCTATCCCCTTCGAGGATGACATTGGCGTCATGAACTTCTTCGTGGCAGATGGTATCTGGCAATCCATAACTGCCGAGTTGGAGACACATATCTTTAACTTCGGATTGCAGTTTTAGTAAATGTCTATGCTCTTGGGATGACAGCCCGGGTGCGTTGTCGACTCGTAAATTCTCCGTATCATCCAATAGCTCTCGGTATAAGTGTGGAAAATGCTCCAAACGACGATCGGGAGCGCCTGTCATCAACAAGTCGGAGAGATTTTGCGCGAGATCGATTTGGAATTCAGCGTAGAAGGGCAGGACGTGATCCCATTGCGGGAGATCATCGACTGAGTGGTTGAAGCTGCGCAGTGTGTCCCCCGAGTCAGCCGACAATGTCCATCCCCGCTCCAGGTCAATTGCCAGAAGTCTCACCATGCAATCTGGTCGCAGTTGAACAAGCTTTTGCGTTAAAGCTGCTTCAAAAGTGTTCTCAGAGGAGGGGGCTTTAAAGTAGACGATCCCATCGGAAGTGGGAATGGATGCGAATGCCGACCAGGTCCGCATGTGGAGAATCTCGAGCGGTCCCTCAATCCGAATTCCCTGAGATGTCAGCTCCCGGTCGATCCAGGACTGCACGTCTTCTTGCCAGCCTGGCTGTGTCCAGGGAAGTTGCGGGTGACTGGGAAGTGCGTTGGATGCCATCGATCGACGATTCCTTGTTTGCTATAAGATCTGGATGAATTGTATCAGCGGTAGACGGTGCAATTTCCTGACTGGCACCATCAAGCGTAAATCCTGGCACATGCTGGCACATGCTTGACATATTGATGTTTGTCGATATAATTCAACACATGGATCAAGTACTTTTTGCCAAAGCCTTGGCGGATGAGACCCGCCAGGAAATCATGAAACTCTTATGCTGCGAGTGGCTCAGTGTGAACGACGTCGTGGATCAGCTACACGGGAGGGTAAACCAACCGACGGTAAGCCACCATCTCAAGAAGCTCGAAGAGGCGAAACTGGTGCACATTCGCCAGGATGGTCGTCAGCGTTTCTATTCTTTGAACCAGCAGATGATGTCGATCTGCTGCGGTAATTTGATGACCAACTATGCACCTGAATTTGCCGATGAGGTCATCAAGCTTCGGGAAGTGTAATGTCAATAAAAACGTTTTTTTTAGATAAATATATCGACAACGTTCGATACATATTAAGGAGGTTTTAATGTCAGATAAGAATGACCAGATCCATGATGTGGTGCAGGAAAGGTATAGCAAAATTGCGAGCTCGGCGGGCGCTTCCAGCTGTTGCGGACCGGAGGAGGCGTGCTGTGATCCCACGGAACTTACACAGGTCCTTTATGATGAAAAATTGCTGGTGGATCTACCCGTGGACGTCACCGGGCTATCGCTGGGATGTGGTGATCCGGTGACACTTGCAGAGTTGAGACCCGGCGAGGTGGTGCTCGATCTTGGCAGCGGAGGTGGTATCGACTGCTTCATGGCCGCCAGGAAGGTCGGTGAACATGGCTCCGTGATCGGGATTGATATGACGGATGAGATGTTGGCGAAAGCAGAGGCGAACAAGATTCAGATGGGGATAGAGAATGTCGAGTTTCGAAAAGGGAAAATCGAGGATCTTCCTGTGGATGAGGATTCGGTCGATGTCATCATGTCGAATTGTGTGATCAATCTATCGCCAGATAAAGATGCCGTTTTCGCAGAGGCTTTCAGGGTATTAAAACCAGGAGGGCGTCTTGCGGTGAGCGATATTGTCACCGAGGGAGATTTTTCAGCTGAGCTTCGCGCGAACCTGGACAGTTGGGCCGAGTGCGTCACAGGTGCGATCGATGTCGTCGAGTACGTACAAAAAATGGAAGAGGCCGGTTTTAAGGATGTGCAGGTAGAGGACAAGGTCGATGCAGGACGGGTCGTAGAGAACGTCCCCGGCATGCCAAGGGTGTACAGTGCTCGCATCGTAGGCGGGAAACCGGCATAGGAACGGAATCTGTTTACTGGAATTTATAAGCACGTAGGCTTCGTCGGCCTGCGTGCTTGTGAGTCAGCCTATTTTGCATGCCCTCTTGGAAATGCAACAAATTGTAGGTAACATGAAATTAGATGTCAACGATCACCCGGTCTGTTCAAATCTGCATAAGCTTTGCTAAGACTTCCCCTGATTTTGCCTCGACCTCAGTGTGCAGGCTCTTTCCGTGTGAGTCCATGGTCACGACTGCAGGGAAGCCTTCCACGGCGATGACCCAGATCGCTTCGGGAACGCCGAAATCCATTTTGTACACTGCCTTGACGTTCTTCACCGACTGCGCAATCAAAGAAGCCGCGCCGCCGATGGCATGCAGATACACAGCAGGCGTCTCTCGACAGGCTTCCAGTGTATTGGGTCCCATACCGCCCTTGCCGATGACGGCTTTCACATTGAAGTGCCGCATGACGGCGCCCTGGTAGGGTTCCTCTCGTATGCTCGTGGTAGGACCCGCGGCGACGAATGCGTAATCGCCTGTTTCAAGACCGGCGACGACGGGTCCGCAGTGGTAAATTGCGCTCCCGTCCAAAATGGGCTTGATTGCGTCATAGACTTCCTGATCATCGCCTTCGAGCGGTTTCGTCTTTTCGATGAACTTGTCGATCATCCACTTATGCACGGCATCTCTTCCCGTGATCATCACACCTGACAACGTGACCGAATCGCCAACTTTCAGGGAAAGAATATCCTCATCCGGTATGGGTATGCTGAGGTTGTTCATCGCGCCACTCCTCTACTCATAACGCACATCAACTCCGTGTACGATCATCCTCCTGCGACGGTGTGCCCAGCACATATAGGAGACCGAAACGAAGAAGCTTGCGGGAAGCCGATGGATCCCCTTCAATTTAACGCCCAGTACAGTCGTTTCACCGCCAAAACCCATCGGCCCGATTCCGAGTTGGTTAGACTCAGAGATCAGACGGCTCTCCAGTTCCCCCAATTTGGGATCGGGGTTGGGGTCATCCATCTTACGGAGCAATACCTCTTTCGATGTGAGATAGGAGGACCCCCGATCGCCGCCCACGGCAACCCCTAAAATTCCCGGGGCACAGCCCTTGCCTTGGGCTGTATGGACCATGTTGAGGACGACACGCCGGACCCCTTCGAGGTCGCGCCCGGCGCCCAGCCTGCTGTTTGGCAGGCTGTATTGAGCGCCGACGTTCTCGCATCCCCCACCCTTCAACATCAAATCGGCTGTCAACCCATCTTCGTCGGACTCTTCAAAATGAATTGTTGGGAAATGTTCGTCGCCAAGGTTGTCCCCGCTGTTCTTCCCGCTCAGCGAATCTACTGCGTTTGGTCGCAAGTAGGTCCTGCGGGTTGCCTCGGCGACGGCCGCGCGGATCACGGTGCGGAGATCACGAGTGCGCCAATCTGGTGGATGGTGGACATAGAAGAGCGGTGTGCCGGTGTCCTGACATATCGGCGTCGAATTTTCTCTGGCGAGCGCAACGTTTTTCAGGATGGTGTCAAACGCTCCTCGAGCTGCGGAACCAGGTTCTTCCTGATCTCTTGCCCGGGTAAGCGCAGCTTCTACATCAGGAGCAAGGTCTGTTGAAGTGAGTCGGATGAGTTCGAGGAAGGCTTTCGTCAAATCAATCATGATCATTCTCCAGCGAGTGCACTCGAGGATTTACAAGGTCACCCCTTCATTTTGGCCTCCTTTTCAACCCCAGGGATAGTGATAAATTACGGCGCCTGGACTGTAGGATATCGTTGAAGTGCGGGAACAAACGCGGACAAGGGGAAAGGTAAGACATGATGGGGGAGGTAGCACCAAGGAATCAGGGATAGGGGATGAAGGAGGAAGGCGAGATGCAATTAAGGTACAGAGGGGAGAGATTTGGGATCAGGCGCCAAGGGATTGATCATCAGAGCGCGAGGCGGGATTGGAGCGTTGGAGCGATCAAGTGCGCGTTCAGCGTGTGGCGGTATCGCGATGGAGGCGAATGAACCATGTCCCCGTGAGTTCAGGGCGCAGCGTGCCGGCGGTTACGCCTCAGCAGGTACCTCGACCGAAGACCGGACGATAAGGATGGAGATGGACGTGCTGGCCAGAAGCTGTGGAGCGACTCGTCCGAGTGTGAGGCGGTTGAAGAGGCCGCGCGGATCCGGGGATCCGATCACGACGAGATCGTATTCCTCCATCTCGCACGCTCGCAGTATTTCTTCTGCTACCATGCCGTGACGGAGTTCAATCTTTGCTCTTACGCCGCCATCTTCTGCGCGTTGAGCGGCACCCTTCAGATGTTCTGCGAGCGGCGTCTCCCGGCTGAGCAAATCTTCCACCCCCTCTTCCAATGCGTTCAGACCGGTATACATGGATGGGGTCGTCGTAACCACGTGAAGGATGGTTAGATCTGCGTTCAGCGATTCGGCCAGCTTCTGCCCCAGATCCACGGCTCGATTTGACTCGGAATGACCTCCGGTGCACAGGAGGATACGGTTGATCTCAGGTGATGCGTTGTGTGTAAGCAGCACGCTGTCGGCGGCGTGCATGGCGACGTGTTGGGCGCGATCGGTCAGAGAATCTTCTTCATGAGCTGAGGTTCCCAATACCACAAGCCTGAATTGCGCACTCTCAAGTTCTTCCAATACCTGCGTTTCAAATTTCCCTTCGACTTGAATAACACGCTCAGGTTCATAACTGAGGGAATTCTGCGTGGCCTCAAGGAGTTGAGCGCTTTCATGTGGATGACCTCCCGTACGTTGGACATGCAGAAGCACGGGGTCCAAACCAAGCGCTTTACTGACTTCTTCCGCCATATGGATCGCGGCGGGATCTGGATCTTTCTCCCCGACGCAGATGAGAGCCTGGGGTTTTCGAGGTATTTGGCTCATGACACCTCCAAACTAATTGATAATTTGAATAAGTACAAGCGCTGCGGCGATCAATGGCAGGAAGGAGAAAAGAAAGCGAATCGCGGGACCGGTAAAATAGCGTGTGGCCCGTGCGCCAATCTGTGCGCCGATTGCTGCGCCTGTGAGCATTGTAAGAGCGATCATGATGTCCACGTTCCCCTTCAGACCATGGCTGAGCGTTCCAAACCCGGCTGAAATGATGATTTCGAATAGATCCGTTCCAACGGCCACGTGCGTAGGGAGCCCGATGAGATAGACCATGAGGGGGAGCCGGACGAAGCCCCCGCCCACGCCTAAGAAACCTGCAAGGATCCCGGTGATCAACCCGATGAGGATGATGACCCACACCGATATCCGCTCAATACCTGAGACGGGAAGCCGAACCATCGGAGGGATTTGGAAGAGGGGAGATTGATGGGATATTCTGCGCACGCCCAACGCGTCGCTTGCATCAATCTGGTCCGTTCGTGTCAGCCGCAGCGCCCTGAGGCTCTCCCATCCCGTGAACAAGGCAATGCTCATTAATATGATGACGTAAGCAATACCGACAACCTGGTCGATGTTTCCCATGAATTCAAGGCGTTCAATGATTTGGGCGCCGATTTCAATACCCGGGATGGTGCCAATGATCATCAGTGCGCCGACACGGAAGTCGATGTTTCCGAGGGCACGATGTCTCTTGGCCGCAACGATCGACTTGCCGGTCATATGCGCAAGATCGGTCCCTACGACGAAGTTCATGGGCACGCCGGTCCAGAACATCAATGGACCGGCGAGAAAACCTCCGCCGACTCCGAAGAACCCGCCAAGCACGCCCACCGAAAAGCCGATAACCGCAAGCAGTATCGGGCTGACGACCACGCCGGCGATCGGGAATATCATAGCTAGTGCCTCAACCCGATTTTTCGCAGCAGCCACGAAGTGAACAATTCAAGTACCGTTCCTTGCGCGATGATGAGAATGAGTGCAAGGACGGCGTATAAGGTGAGGTTTTCGTGATAGAGCCTGGTCAGGTGAGGGCTTCCATAGCGGAGCACCAGGAAGAAGAACAACCCGACGGCGGGGATGTAAATCACGGTCTCGATGAGGAGACTGCGCAGGAGCGGTCGTATGGAGGGATCCACTTGTCTTTTTTTGGGAATCTCACTCATGATGATATCTCCACCAGACACGTACCCGCGGAAGTCAGGCTATTAAAGAGCGGGTGAAACTTCTTGTCAACCATGATCTGCCTCCTGGCAAGTGGGATCCATCGATCAAGAAGACCTGGAGGATTGGGCGTGCGATGCTTCTCACATGATCCATGTTACACTGCCTCTCCATGGATGAGAAGTCGATCGCTACGCTCGAACTCCCCACAGTTTTGGCTGCGCTTAGCAAATATACAGGGTTTTCAGCCTCGAAGTCGCTTGCGCTTGCTCTACGACCGGCTTCCAGCCCGGAAGCTGCTCGTACGCGCCTCGAGGAGACAGGTGAGGCCGTTGCCTTGCTCAAGGTCAACCCGGATCTCACGATCGGCGGGGCGCATGATATCCGTGCGGAGGTCGACGCTGCCGCGCGAGGCGTCATGTTGGAACCCGGTCAGATGCTGGATATCAAGGCCACGCTTCTGGCGGCAAAACGCTTTTCGAAACTCTTCGAAGATGCGCCCGAACATTTTCCCCTTTTATGCACGATTTCTGAACGGCTATCACATCATCCTGAACTCGTGGAGGCGATCAGCAATACATTCGATGATCGTGGCGAGATGCTCGATTCGGCTTCGGAAAACCTCGCGAAGATTCGGCGTGATCTGCGGTTATCCCGCGATAAATTAATGTCTAAGCTCCAGAAGATGATTGGTGATCCAAAGATCAGCCCCATGCTGCAGGAACCCATCATTACGCAGCGAGATGGTCGTTATGTGATACCCCTTCGGTCGGAATTCAAGGGGAAATTGAAATCCATTATCCAGGACCAATCTGCCTCCGGCGCGACGCTCTTTGTGGAACCCCTCCGTGTCGTAGAGCACAACAATCAAGTTAGAGAGTTAGAACTCGCCGAGAGGGACGAGATCCAGAAGATTCTGCTGGTTTTATCTGACAACATTGGTCTTTGTGCGGATGCGCTTCGCAGCACCGTGGATGGGCTTGCAGAACTTGATCTGGCGTTGGCGAAGGCACGTTATGCTCAGGAAATAGATGCCCTGCAACCTGTACTGCATACCCCACAAACACGGTCGACTCATCACGTTACGAGGCTGCGGCTGTTTCAAGCGCGGCATCCATTGCTCGACCCTCAAAAAGTTGTTCCCATCGACCTTGTCCTGGATGAAGACACACGTGTGTTGGTGATTACCGGACCGAATACAGGCGGGAAGACGGTGAGCCTTAAGACGGCCGGCCTTCTCTCTCTCATGGCTGCCTGCGGTCTTCATCTCCCCGTGGACGGCGAGTCCGAGGTTTCTTTCTTCGATGCTGTCTATGCGGATATCGGGGACGAACAATCGATCGAGCAGTCGCTCTCGACATTCTCGTCCCACCTCTCGAATATCATCCGCATTCTCGGTCGGGCTGAAAGGACCTCACTCGTGCTCCTGGATGAACTTGGGGCAGGAACGGACCCACAAGAGGGGTCTGCGCTGGGGCAAGCATTATTGGGTGAATTCCTTCGACGCGGGGTTATGACCATCGTTGCCACCCACATCTCTGCGTTGAAAGCCTATGCGCATTTGACCCCCGGGGTGCGTAATGCCAGTGTTGAATTCGACCTGGACAGCCTGCGACCCACTTATCGACTACTAATCGGACTGCCTGGTCGATCGAACGCTCTCGCCATTGCGGAGCGGCTCGGTCTATGTACATCGATTGTCGATGAAGCCCGCACACTCGTTTCAGCGGACGACCTCGAGACTGACTCGCTGTTGGAAGATATTTACCGTCAGAGGGATCAGGTGAGGTTGACGACGGAAGAAGCCGAGGAAGTTCGGACGAGAGTGCAAGCGCGCGAGGATGAGCTTGGTCTTCGTCTCCAAGAAATCGATCGAGAACGCCGCGATGTGCTTTTACATGCACGTGAGGAAGCCGACCAGATTCTCCAAAAGATCAAGGAAGAAGTACGGCAGATCCGTCGAAAGCTCTCGTTGGCGGGCCAAGCTCTGGATGTGGTCGAATCTGCCGAGCGCGAGATTGAAAACCTCGAGCAGGAGCGTGCAGGCAGGCCGCTTCTCGATGATGCGCTCCAGGTTTCCCCCGGAAGTTCGGTTGTTTTGGGCGATCGCGTATTTCTCAAGTCCATCAACGCCTATGGGGTGGTTACCGGCTTGTCAGAAAACCAGGTCGAAGTACAGGTTGGGCGTCTACGAGTGCGAGCCAGGCTCGATGAGGTGACGATGGACTCCGAGCATGGCGAGAGGTCGTCTGGTTCGGGGGAGGCGAAAAGGACGACCCGGGTACCCAAACGGCCTGAGCCCCCTCCCCTAGAACTTGACCTTCGAGGCATGGCTGCTGATGAGGCCCTCGACATGCTCGATCGTCGTCTCGATGCCGCCTATCTCACCGGAATGCCGTACGTGCGCATCGTGCACGGAAAAGGAACCGGAAAATTACGAGCTGCGATCCGGGAAGCGCTCCAGGATAATGACTACATCACGTCCTTCGAACCAGGGAAAAGGGGCGAGGGGGGCGACGGTGTAACCGTGGTTCGAATCAAGATTTCATGAATGGATTCGGCGATGAGATCATTCTTCAAGGCCGCCCCTGGTCTATGCTTCAAGGCTTGCATGCCTCCCCAGCAATCATGAGTGGAAAATTATGGATGAGATTTAAAACCAAAGCTCATCACGCCCATTGTCGAAAAAATTGATTAGTTAGAATCCGAACCTGAGCGTAAATTCCCGTGAGATGCGCGCGCGTTCAAGCTGCTCGCCCACCGAGGAATATTCGGTCGTTATTCGTTGTATGATGTAGATCACCAGGCTCGCGATATATGAAGATGAAGGAGGGGTCAATGGATACCTTGATTGAGGCTCTGGGTCCGATTTTTATTGCCAGTTTTGCGCTTCAGCAGTTAATTGAACTTCTGAATCCGCTTCTGAATATGTTCCTCAAATCCTATAAGGAACTGATACTGAGCATCGTCGCTCTGGTGGTAGGCCTGGGCCTGTCGTTTGGGCTAGGTCTCGTTGTCCTGGCGCCATTTGGATACACCGGTCCGGCATGGATCGACGGGGTTATTACTGCGCTCATGCTTACGGGCGGTACAAAATGGATCAACGAGCTGCTTAAAGTGGTCAGCTATAAGAAAGTTGAACTTCGTGCGCGTGCACAGGTCGCGAAAGGACAGATGTCATAAGGTGGATGGCCAATTGCGGAGGGAGACCACAGGATGGCGCCAGCGTTGACGAGCGAGGTTTCAAGGTGTTTCGGCGCAGGTGATGAGCTCATGATGGCCTATCATGATGATGAATGGGGCGTTCCGGTACATGATGACGTGCAGTTATTCGAGCATCTGATCCTGGACGGTTTTCAGGCTGGGCTATCCTGGAGGACAGTCCTATATAAACGCGAGAATTTCCGTCGTGCCTTTGATAGATTCGATCCCCTGCAGATCTCCCGCTACACGGATCGCGAGAGGGAGCGTCTGCTCGCCGATGCAGGCATCATTCGCAACAGGTTGAAAATTGACGCAGCCATTACAAACGCGCAGGCCTACCTGGACATCCTCGACGAGTTCGACTCCTTTAATGATTTCTTGTGGGGTTTCACCGGGGGCGACATCTTGAAACGGACGAATGCGAGAAGCTGGGCGGAGATTCCAGCCTCGAGCCCTGAATCAGATGCGATGTCAAAAGCTCTCAAGCAGCGGGGCTTCAAGTTTGTGGGTACGACGATCTGCTATGCATTTATGCAGGCGGTTGGCATCGTGGACGACCACCTGCTAACGTGTTTTCGATATTAGGGCCATAAACCTCGGACCATGGAAGGGTTTTCGCCCTTCTCAGCGCATATAGCAAACCCAATAAGTTCTCTTCCAAATTGTAAGGGTGACCAGGTGAATACTCGCACCCTCCCTCCGTCAGGAGCTGAACACCCAGGCTCAACACATCATGACGCCAATGGCCCGCCAGGGCTGGTTCCGATGCATCGAGAGAACGCCAATGTCCGATGAGTTGCAGTTTTCTCCCTGGCGACGGATAACCTCCCGCAGGTCCCAAACCTACGGGAGGTTCATGATTTCCGGGAGTTATCCACTGCCTGCGACCAGAAGGGGGTCGATCTGGACTCCACAGGTTTGAGACGCGGACAACGGGTGGATTTGCAGGTATCAGCCGGATTATGGATGAATAGAATCCGGTTTTTATGTGTCTCTATGGCTGACTTTTAGACGCGCTTGATCGACCTCCTCACAATAGTTGGAGGAGACCTGAAATATTAAAAGCCCCTCACGTCGTGAGAGGCTTCTTTTCGGGTGCGGGTCTAGAGTGCCGGGATTTTTAGTTCCATGCCCGCCTGAATGATGTCGGGGTCATCACCGATCACATCCATGTTGGCGCGGTAGATATAAACCCAGTTCGCTCCGGTCTTGAAGTACTTCTCAGAGATCATGCTCAAGTTCTCACCTGCTGCAACTGTGTGCAAGGTCTTGACCTTGAAGTTTTCCAGGGGTTCGAACTTCGATTTATCTTCCTTTTCCTCACGCGCTTTTTTAATTTCTTCATAATCTTTGCTGGCGTCCGAAATGGCGTCTAGAGGGCTGGCATCTTTCTTCATGTCCTCGTTTTTCGATTTCATGACGTCATTGGATGAACCTTTATCTTCTGGCATACTGACCTCCTTCGTTCCGTTACCGAAAATGGTATTGGAGCAATTATACGAAATCTCCAATTATTTTGCGAGACATAGATGTCCGATATTTCCTCTCATCTCGGATGATGCGCACCGCGTGTCCATTTATGTTTACAGGTCGCCATGAGGGAAGTACAATCGCTCCACCAAATGGGTGCGATGCGATGAATTCTATCTCCAGCGACGATCGAGTTTGGCTGTCTCGGGTGAGTGAAATGATCAGCAAGCCTTGGATGCCGCCGATCGTGCTCCTTTTTTTGACCCTCCTGGCTTACGGCATATTACTTCCTGCGTTGGGCTTTTACTGGGATGACATGCCTAAGCTGTGGTTCCTCCACCGTTTCGGTCCTTCCGGGTTCCATCAAGTTTATGAGATTGACCGCCCCTTCCTGGCCTGGACCTATCAGATCACCACGCTCATCATTGGAGAAAGTGCGTTTGGTTGGCAGTTGTTTGGACTTCTTTCACATTGGTTGAGCGCCGCAGCGTTCTGGTGGATGCTCCGGACAGTGTGGCCCACGCGCGTCCGGGAGGCATTCTGGGGGGCAGCACTATTTCTTGTTTATCCAGGATTTTCACAGCATGCGATTTCCTTAATATACAGCCACTATTTTCTAATTTACGCTGTGTTCCTCCTGTCGTTAGGTCTCGGGATCAAAGCAGTCCGTGAACCGAAGCATCGCCGACTGTTCATTTTCCTGGCGCTCCTCACATCCGCCTACAGCATGTTTTCGCTCGAATATTTTGTGGGTCTCGAGTTCATCCGACCGGTCTTGATATGGTGGGTCATCAAGGATGATCCCAGGAAAGGGCGTTTGAAAAAAACGATGCGAGCATGGTTGCCCTACCTCATTCTCGCGATCGCCTATCTTGTCTGGCGCACGGTCATTTTTGCCTTCCCAACCTATGAGCCTCTGCTTCTGGAATCCACCAATCTGGATGCTCTCACGAGCATCAGTTCGCTTCTAACCACGATCCAGGAGGACATCATCCTGGCCGGATTTACAGCCTGGAGCCGAATCTTTTACCCCCAGGAGGTGCGCTGGGAAGGTTCGAAGTCCCTGATTCTTTATACTGGCGTGATCGCGGTTACAAGCTTACTGCTTGGCACATATATGTTCCTGGCAGGTGATCCCTCCAAGGACAAACCCCCATCGTCGGGGGAAAGGACCTGGCCCTGGCAGATGGTTATCACGGGCTTACTGGCGTTATTCATCGCGGGATGGCCATTCTGGATAACCCAACTGCCGATGACACTGGACTTCCCCAATGACAGATTCACCCTGCCGATGGCGTTTGGTTCGAGCCTGACTCTCCTCGGTTTGATCAGCGTCATTCCAGGAAGGCGCTTGATCAAGATTGTCATCATCGCCGCGCTGGTGGGGTTTGGCGCCGGAATGCAGGTTCATTATGCCAACCAGATGAGGGTTGAATTCAACGTCCTGAAGACGTTCATGTGGCAGCTTGCCTGGCGAGTTCCGGGTCTCAAGCCGGGCACGACGGTCTTGTCGAACGAGCTTCCGTTCAAACGCTACAGCGACAACTCTCTCACTGCCCCCATCAACTGGATGTTTGATCCCGATAGCGATTCTCCTGAGATGGCCTACATTCTTTACTATCCTTCTGTGAGACTGGGTCTCGGGCTTCCCGCGCTCGAAGAGGATCTGTCCATCGAACAATGGTATCGGGCGACGACGTTCTCTGGATCCACTTCGAAGGTGCTGGCATTGTCCTACGCCCCTCCGGGATGTCTGCGTGTGCTCGATGTCGTTTATGATGATTCGCTGCCGGGGTTTCCTCCGGAGATTCGTGATGCGATCCCGCTCTCGAAGCTGGACCTTATCGTCGCAGATCCATCAGACCCTGCTCGGCCTCCGGAGAATGTTTTTGGACGTGAACCTACCCGCGGCTGGTGCTACTATTATTTGAAAGCGGACCTCGCCCGACAGCAAGGAGAGTGGGCCAGGATTGTGGAACTTGGGGAGATCGCTTTCGGGTTGAGCGATCGACCCAACAATGCTTCCGAGAGAATCCCCTTTATCGAGGGGTATGCGCATCTTGGGTATTGGGATATTGCCTTGGAACAAAGCATGATGATTATTGAAGATCAGCCTGCGATGGCTCGAATGGTATGCCATGCCTGGGATCGTATTGCATCGTCTGTTGCCGATAGTTCAGAGAGAAATGAGGCCGTCTCCTTCATCCGTCAAGAGCTTGCCTGTTCCAGGGACTGAAAAGAGGGCCGTCCGTTCGCGGGTATACCGCATGTTGAGCCCACTTTAGTCATTGGGGGATCCAATCTTGTCGTCCAACCGCAATTTCGCAAAGGCTGCAGCATGGCTCACCCTCATCATTCTGATTTCACTCTTTTTCTTTTTTCAGATTCAGGGTGAAATTGAACCTCTCTCTCCGACCGCGCCGGCCTCCGCCGAATCCGAATGGTATGCACTGTATTTTTCGGACCCGATGGATCCCGATTCTAGATTCCTGAAAGGGGGACCGGATGATGTCTTTTCTGGGGCGATCAGAGACGCATCCTACTCGGTGGATGTCGCCGCTTATGACTTCGATCTCTGGAGCATGCGGGATGCGCTCCTGGACGCGCATCGAAGGGGCATAATCGTACGCTTCGTGACGGACGGGGATTATCTCGAAAATCCCGAGGTGCAAGATCTTCGGCGAGCGGGCATCGTGACTGTAGCTGATCGTAGCGAGCATCTCATGCATCATAAGTTCGTCATCATCGACCGCATGGATGTTTGGACCGGCTCCATGAATTTCACCATCAACGGTGTTTATCGCAATCATAACAACATTATACGGATTCGATCGCATGCGCTCGCGGAAAGCTATCTCCGTGAATTTGAGGAGATGTTTTCGGAGGCTCGATTTGGCGCCTCATCGAGGCAGGACACCCCAAACGATTTTATTGAAATTGGGGCTGAGGCGATCGAAGTTTTATTCTCCCCGGATGATGGTGTATCAGAGCGCATTATCGACCTGTTGTATGAGGCCGATGACCGCATAGAATTTATGATGTATTCTCTTACCCTGGATGAGATTGGTGAGGCGCTCCTGGCCCAAGCCGATGCGGGGGTCCGGGTACGTGGCCTCCTGGAGGGGTCTCAAGTTGAAAATATGGGCAGCGAGTACGCTAGGCTTCGTGGGTCCGGGCTCGATGTTCGGAAAGACAGTGAACCGGCGAAGGTGCATCACAAAGTCATCGTCATTGACGAGGCCATCACCATTCTGGGTTCCTACAACTTCAGTCGAAACGCGGAAGTGTATAATGACGAGAATGTCCTCATCATCCACAGCCCAGAAATCGCAGCAAAATTCTTGTTAGAATTTGAACGGTTGTATAACCTTGCAGTCCCATAACAGCAGCAGAAAGCGAGGTCACAGTGGAACACGAGGGTAAATTTTATCTTGGTCGAACCTACGATCTTGAGAACAACAAGGTCGGCGATGCTCCGACCCTCTACGACCCCGATGATCTTACAACCCACGGGGTTGTCGTGGGTATGACCGGATCGGGGAAAACGGGATTATGTGTGGACTTTCTGGAAGAAGCCGCATTGAAGGGCATCCCGGCCATCTTGATCGACCCAAAGGGTGATCTGGCGGATCTTCTACTTCACTTCCCATCGCTCGCAGCCGAGGAATTTGAGCCCTGGATTGATAAAGACCAGGCTCGACGTGAAGGGAAATCAACCCAGGAGATCGCTCGCGACACAGCAGAACTGTGGCGTGGTGGGCTGGAGAAATGGGGGATTCCACCCGAGCGAATCGTAAAGGTGACAGAATCCGTCGAATATGCTGTGTTCACACCGGGAAGCGATGCGGGCATTTCGATCGATATCCTGTCAACTTTGAAGGCGCCGGAGATTGTGTGGGAAGAGAATGAGGAGAACCTTCGAGAGAAAATCTCCAGCACTGTGACGGCGATGCTCGGACTGGTCGGCGTCGATGCGGATCCCGTTCAGTCGCGGGAGCATATCCTGCTTTCCAATTTGTTTGAAGCTTCCTGGGTGGAGGGGCGCGATCTTGACCTGGAGGAACTTATCCGTCAAATCCAGAATCCCCCGTTCGAAAAATTGGGCGCATTCGAGTTGGAGAAGTTTTACCCTTCCGACGATCGTTTCAAGCTTGCTATGGCATTAAACAACCTGCTTGCCTCCCCATCATTTCAGACCTGGATGGAAGGGATGCCTCTGGATGTCGGAGAACTGCTATGGAACAGCGAAGGAAAACCACGTCATAGTGTGTTCTACCTGGCCCATCTTCCGGACAGTGAGCGCATGTTCTTTGTGACCCTGCTCCTTGCAGCAGTTGAAGCGTGGATGCGTGCTGAAGCTGGATCCTCGGTTTTGAGGGCCATATTGTATATCGATGAGGTCCTGGGGTATTTGCCGCCGGTCGCGAACCCGCCCTCAAAACCGCCCTTGCTGCGATTGTTGAAACAAGCTCGAGCATTCGGGTTGGGGGTTCTGCTGACAACGCAGAATCCGGTCGATCTTGATTACAAGGGGCTCGGAAATGCAGGGACGTGGTTCGTTGGGAAACTTCAAACTGAACAGGATAAAGCGCGCTTGCTCGATGGACTCGAGAGTATCGTTGCGGGGAAGGGGGGATTCAAACGTGGCGAAGTGAGCGACATTATTTCGTCGCTCCAAAAACGAGTATTTCTCCTTCACAACATCCATGAAAAAGCTCAACAGATTTTTCACACTCGCTGGGCCATGGCTTATTTGCCGGGACCGATTTCACGCGCTCAAATTGAAAAGCTGAACGACCTTGTTGGCGCAAAGGCGCCGGCTTTAAGCGCTTCAGCGAGTGAAGAAGCCATCCGCAAGCCCGGGCAGGAATCACGCGTAAGCGAGAGCCTGATATCGGGAAAAATATCCCAAACAAGACCGAAAGCGCCCAAAGGTGTTAAGGAGTTCTTCATCTCCAACGAATTGACGATATCGGAGACGCTCAAACGCGAAGGTGTCTCTTCAAGCGCCTACGAGACCAAGGGAGCTGTGTATCGGCCAACCTTATTGGCTCAAGCAGATGTGCGTATGGTCGACCGCAAATCGGGGATCGACACAGCCTTGACGATTGCATATCTTGAACCGCGCCCTGATCGTAGGGGATTTGTCCGTTGGGGGGAGCTTACAGCGAGAGATGAACCTATCGCCTCCCCTGATGCCAACCCTCTGGCGGAGGCTTATTTCGCAGAACTGGGCTCCCCGCTCAATGATGCAAAGGTGGTTAAAGACCTCGAGAAGGATTTCATCGATTATATCTATACCAGCGTATCGCTCACGCTTCCTTTCAACTCGAAATTAAAAATTGTGGCTTCGCCGGAGATGACTGAAGAGGAATTCATTCAAAAATGCCGCCAGGCAGCTCAAGAAGGCCAGGACGAAGAATCCGAGAAGCTGAGAGATAAATACGAAGCCAAGTTAATGCGTGTCCAGGATAAATTAAAAAAAGAGGAACGCGAGTTAGCCGAAGACCGGGCCGATCATTCTGCGAGGAAGCTGGAGGAGATGGCTACGGCAGCCGAAAATATCCTGGGATTATTCTCTGGTTCTCGCAGTAAGCGACGAGTGTCGAGTTCGATGACGAAACGTCGAATGACATCAACAGCACGGGCAGATGTCCAGGAATCGCTGGATGTCATCGAGGAGTATCAGGAGGATCTACGCGAAATCGCGGTGGAATTGCAGGACGAGTTGGATGAGATCCAGGCTCGCTGGGATGATATCGCCGCCGAAATCGACGAAAAGGTGATCACGCCGTATAAGAAGGATATCCACATCGATCTCTTCGGCATCGGCTGGGCTCCCTATTGGCGTATCGTTCTGGATGGGGATGAGCGTGAGTTTCGCGCATTCAAGTAAGGGCGAGTCGAAGAGGCATCGGTCAACACCCTGCGAAGTAAAGCAACCAGCCTCAGATCCTCCTGCGCGATCATCATCAACATGTGGGGGCGGACACACAGGTCCGCCCGCCTTCGTAGTTAACCCACAGGGATGATCCTCTACCGGATGTCACAAAAACCGGCCCGCACATTGGCAGGTCTCCCCGCGAGGATTAATAACAGGTAGGGACAGGCCTCCGTGTTCGCCCTTCCTGTCCTCATCATCAGGACCGTCACGATGGGCGGCTCCTGCGAAGAGATGCCACCAGCCGCAGGTGCGAGCCTCTGTGCCTGATCCATTCTCGCCTCATCTCCCGTCCTTACAAATCCTGGGATGATCACGTGTCGGGACAGCCCCTTGTTGATCCTCGACATAACCGAAAAAGATTCAAAACAGGCCTAGATCAAGTCCTTTTCATCTGAATCTGGGTGAATCCTGAGGGGCGGGGAAGGAACGGGATCAGGAAACCTTCGCGGCTCTTCCATTTGTTGAGCGTCTCCGCCCCCCGTTTTACCTGTGCGATTCCGTATCCAGAGAAACCACAAAACACCGGGTATCATCGACAGGATCCCGGTCCATAACAGGATGGATTGAAACGTGATGCTGTTCTGATCGATCACCCATCCTCCCAGGGCAGAACCCAGTGCACTTGCGAGGGAGAAGAAGGCAAATTCGGTTGAAAGGACTCGTCCGCGGAAACGTTGAGGGACCAGAACAAAGAGAAGCATCGTGGAGAAGACCCAATTTATCCCGCCTCCGAAAGCGCGGATAAAACTCCCCAGCAGGACCACGTTAAGACTGGAGAGCAGGGAAGTGATGATCAAGCCCGCAGATGTGATGAAATAGGAAAGGCCTATGGCTGTGCGAACCGGGATCTCGCGGTCTCCGGTGAAATGGCGTGCGGCGATCGGTCCAATTCCGGTGCCAATACCGGCGATTGCGTAGAGCAAACCCAGGGTGATTCCACCCGCCTCTCCAATGGGAAAGACGTCCTCGGAGAGCTGCACGATGAGTACGGAGAATATGCCTCCGGTAAGCAGACCCCATGCTGCTTTGTGCAAGGATATCCATAAAAGATCAACTTTTTTAATGAGGAAGCGAAGCCCATCGACATATTCACTGAGTAAGCTGATAGGACGGACATCGCGCCCCACGGGTACCGAGGGGGGATGGTAGTGGATCCGGGCGATGAAAACTGCCGACAACAAAAAAGTGACTGCGTCGATGGTGAATGCAGGATAGATCCCCCAGCCGCCGGCGATGAGGCCGCCGAGGGCGGCTCCAACTGCGAGCATCACCGACCATGTTGTAGATGAAAGCGCGTTCGCCGCTCCCAATTCATTTGGGGCGACAAGATCAGGGAGCAGGGCGCTGCGCGCTGGAAAAAAGATCCCACTGATGCCGAGTTGAAGGATGGTCAGGAAATATAACAGCCAAACATCGTCCGGATCCCGGACGAACAGAAACGCGAACACGATCAACGCCCGGCTAATGTCTGCGAGGATAAGGACGTGTTTGCGGTTGTATCGATCGGTGATCACGCCGGCCAGGGGGCTGATAAAGAACGGGGCCAGGAAGCGGACGATGAACAACCCGCCGATGGCGAGCCCGGATCCGGTGAGTCTGGCGATGAGCGCTGCGGAGGCAATTAAGTTGAACCAATCCCCTAAGAGGCTGATAATCTGGCCGTACCACAAGTTGCGGAAATTGGGATTTTCTCGAACGAGCGCGCGATAGCCGACGGTGCGTTTTTCCTGTTCTGGATTATCCATTCACTCTTGCCAAAACATCCTTGCCAAGCAATGACCAGGCGATGAGGTCATTTGCTCAATTGTGCGAAACGTCCGCAATGCTACGCATTGTCCACCACATCAGGTAAAGTATCAAGGTTAGATTTCTTCTGTTTATGAGCCGTTGATCTCACCCCATACGTTCCATAAAGAAACCTGATTTCTAGGGGTTGACGGCAGGCATGGTTCGGAACCGGGTTATGAACGATGGCGTATTTCCACAATTCCGATCATGGAAGATCGAGAAATGCACACCTTTGCCGGACCACGCAAGCTCTTGCATCCCATACCTCGCTTGCAGACATCCCTGCAGCAGTATCAGGTTATGCAGGCTTTTTCCCATAAATGAGCTTTGTAATGAACGCCAACTCAGAGAATTTTCGGAACCAGGGGTTGGTCAGGGCGGCGGATTGGGGATCTCAATCTCAGGCGCTGAGCGTCCAGGTGGGGAAGACATCGATGTCAAGCGCATCACGCTGGCCGGCGAGAAATCGCTGGTGGCCGGCCGCCGCGATCATTGCCGCGTTATCGGTGCAGAGATCGAGAGGCGGCACACGCACCGGAATCTTTGATTGATTCTGGAACGAACGTCGAAGTGCAAGGTTTGCAGACACACCGCCAGCTACAAGGATTAAGCTCGCCTCGAATTGCTCGGCGGCTGCGATCGTCTTTCCTACGAGGACATCGACTGCAGCCGCCTGGAATGAAGCTGCCAGATCGTCGACCGGTAATCCGGGTTCGGGGAGATCGACTCCCGCCTCCAGCTCCGGCTGCTGTTTCCGGACATCGCGCAGGACGGCGGTTTTTAGTCCACTGAATGAGAAGTCCCAGGTTTCTTTGAGCCAGGCGCGAGGGAACTTGTAGGCCTGCGGATTTCCGTTTTCGGCGGCCTGTTCAATGGCCGGCCCGCCGGGGTAGGATAGCCCCAACAACCGGGCGACCTTATCAAACGCCTCCCCGGCAGCGTCATCGAGCGTGCCTCCCAGCCGTTCATACCGAAGGTGATCATGCATGATGACCAGTTCTGTATGTCCCCCGGAAACGATGAGGCCCAGGAGGGGGAATGTCGGTTCTGCTTCACCCTCGACTAGCCAGATCGAGTACAGGTGCGCTTCGAGATGGTTCACTCCGATAAGCGGCAGTCCGGCGCCCATTGCTAGACCTTTAGCCATATTCATGCCCACGACGAGGGAGCCTGCCAGCCCCGGCCCACGCGTGACCACAATCGCATCGAGGGCTTCAAGACCGACATGTGCATCAGCGAGCGCTCGCTCAACAACCTGGTAAATCACCTCGACGTGGGCACGCGAAGCCATCTCTGGAAATATGCCGCCAAATTCGGCGTGCATCTCGGCTTGCGACGCCACGACATTGGAGAGGATGTGCCTTCCATTCTCCACAATCGCCGCAGCAGTTTCGTCGCAGGAGGTCTCGATCCCTAAGATTCTGGTTTCTTCACTCATCATCACCGCTCTTTATTTGATATCGATTATTCAATACAGCTCGCTCCGAACGAATTCCATCCTGGCCGGAAAAACCTCGTTACGCCCCGGGGATCTTGATCAGGAGGTCCTTGGGGAAATCGACAAGCGTTTCAAGCTTCCCATCCGACCGCATCAAGACGGTGTCTTCAATTCGGACACCCATGCCACGATCAGGATAATACAATCCGGGTTCGATTGTGAATACCGTGCCGGGTACAAGTACGGCTTGATTCATCGCGCTGTGCCGGAAGAAGGGCGCCTCATGGATACTTAATCCCAGGCTATGGCCAAGCGAGTGGACGTAGCCGTCAAGGGTCCTGGGATCTGAACAAATCGTCGGATGTCCCTTTTCCTCGAATAATGCACAGGTCATCAATTGATATTCTCTCGTCGGGACATCCGGTTCGATGGCCTCGAATATCGTTTCGTAGACATCGAGGACATCCTGGTAAAGAGCCAGGACTTCATCGGACGCATGTCCCAGACACCAGGTGCGTGTGAAGTCGTGGAAGTAACCGCCGCCGGCTTCACATGGATAAATGTCGAATATGATGGTCTCGCCGAGGGGTATCGGATCCTCATCGGTTCCGGAACTGTGGGGAACGCCTGCATCTCGTCCAATGGCGAAGATCGAGCCATTCGGATTCTCCGCGCCTCGCATCGCCAGCCATAGATTGATCTTCTTTTTCACGTCGCCAATCGTGAGTGCGTCCCCATTCCGGTCGACGAGGAGATTGTCTTTCGCCTGGTGTGAGGTGAGGAATCCAACGACGTCTGCGACGACGGCCGTGGTGATCTTTCCCATCTCCCGGATTCGTTCGATCTCGTTTTCATCCTTTGTGGCTCGGACCTGAGTCAAGACCGATTTCAGCATGGATTCCCCTACAATCTCGACCTCGGGATAGCGCGCCGCGAGCATGCTGTAGGTGCTGTAGGTCGCCCCGGCTTCGCCCTGTCCATAGATGCTCACCCGTCCTTTTACGTCATATTCTCTGAGAATATTCTCCAGCAACATCGCATCGGCGAGGTTAAGATCTCCTTCGGCGGCCTCGAACAGCTTCATGGGTTCATATTCGGAAAGAACTCGAGTATCGAGGCCGGTACTCGCGGCTTCATCCCGCTCCATATCGCTGCAGAAGAGGATGGGCGCATGCCCAATCGTCTTCAGCAGAACCCCTCCGGTAAGATGCACCAAACCGGTGAAATAGGTCATAGCAGCGTTGTGCTGTGCTGGTCCACGGACGAGGATGGCGGCCAGTCCTTTTTCTTTCATACCTCGATCAATATCGGATTTCATCAATGGACCTCCGGATCGGATGTTAATGGATCCCGCCGTTCGACGAGTCTTTCTATTACATGATCCTGAACATCATACCTGATAGAAGCTCGGATATGCCATAGGCTCACTTGATTTCCTCAAGATGGCGGGAGAGCTTCGTCAGCAAAGCGCCCTCCTGATGGGACAGGACCGTGCGGGGGTCGATCACGACGAGGTCATCTTCGATGCGAGCGACGATCGGTGGATCCCCCTCCCGCAATCGACGAACAGTCGCATCAGGATGTTTGACACGGAAAGCGAGCAGCCAGGTCGGGAGAGTCTCCTCCGGGAGACTTCCCCCTCCGACGGTCGAGCGCCCCGCTCGAGGCTCCCCCATACCCAGTTCTGCAACCCATCGCTCTGCGCGTGCCTTGAGCTCATCTTCAGATGTTGAAATCATCTGCCATATCGGGATTTCCACCTCTGCCTTCTCGGTGAGATAGGAGAGCAGCGTCGCCGAGAGCGCAGCGAGGCAGAGCTTGTCAGGGCGGAGCGCTCTGGCGAGCGGGTGGCGCTTCAGCCGATCGATGAGGACTTTGCGGCCCACGAGTATCCCGGCCTGGGGTCCGCCGAGGAGTTTATCCCCCGAAAAGGCTACCAGTGCAGCCCCTCCCTGGATTGATTCTTGCACCATCGGTTCATGACCAAGGCCGTATTTTCTTGTGTCAAGCAGCGCCCCCGAGCCGATGTCGTCGAGGACTGGCACATCGTATGCTTCTCCCAGTGCACTCAGTTCTTCGAGAGAGGGTTCGGTGGTGAAGCCGATGATTTTAAAGTTGGAGTGGTGTGCACGCAGAATGATGCCTGTGCGTTCATGAATGACCGTTTCAAAATCTTTCAAATGGGTGCGGTTGGTGGTGCCAACTTCGACGAGTTTTGCCCCCGACTGCTTCATCACATCGGGGATGCGGAAACCGCCGCCGATTTCGATCAATTGGGAGCGTGCGATGAGCACTTCTTTTCTACGGGCAAGCGCTGTAAGTGCGAGCAGGACGGCGGAGGCATTGTTGTTGACGACCAGCGCAGCTTCGCCGCCCGTCAGCCGCGTAAGCAGGGCTTCCGCATGGTGATCTCTTTTACCGCGCTTCCCTTTAGGAAGATCATATTCCAGGTTGCTGTACCCGGAGGCAATCGACGACATGGCCTCCCGGGCGGTTGTGGAGAGAGGCGCTCTCCCAAGATTGGTGTGAAGAATCACGCCCGAACCGTTGATCACCGGCTGCAATGTTGCGACGGTCCAGGATTTCAAAAGATCGAATACCTCCGCGAGAATTTGCTCATCCGAAGGTGCGTCCGACCCCTCACGGATCGAGCTTCGGGCATGATCGAGGCTCTCCCGTATCGCATTCGTGAGGATGCCCCGGCCGAAGGATTCGGCCAATTTTCTCGAAATAGAGTTTTTAAGGAGCTTATCAACGGAGGGCAGATCTCTCATCGTCATCGATATGACCTCCACCGATTGCGCTCCAGAAGGCGGAGCAGATATTCGATGCCCATCAAGCTGAGAGCGGACAAAATTGCCAAGGCCAGGCTGAGGCTCCGATTGATCTGCAGCCAGATGAGGAATTCGACGTACAGGCTGAAGAGAAGCGCTTCACGGAGCAGCGTGGACGAAGGGGCGCCCCCATCCCTGGAGAACCGCCGATGCAGCATCCAGACGAAAGGCAAGGTGGTTCCGGTAACAGCGAGCGTCATCAAGAAGAAGAACAACCAGCGAGGACCGACCGTAGGTAGTGTTGTCGATAGAAGAATGATCAACCCCATCCAACCGACGACGGCCATGATGATGGCGGCGATGATGAGGCTTCGGTAGCCCGACGATGGCGGATCTAACATTTAATGGGACCATACAAGGATTAGTGGGAATTATAGCCCAGCGGCCTGCCGAGTGGAAAATCGCTGCAAAAGGTCTGTGGGTCGGCCTGGGGTATAATGCGCTCCGAGATCCCATGTCCTTGATACAAGCAACCAACCTGACGAAATATTATGGCGCTCAAGATGTCTTCGAAGGCGTAAGTCTCACCATTCCTCGTCAATCGCATATCGCGCTTGTTGGGCGAAACGGTGTTGGAAAGACGACGTTGTTTCGCATCCTTGCCGGGCTTGAAACGCCCGACACTGGCACCGTGCATCGAGCGAGATCGTTAGAGATCGCGTACCTGCCCCAGGAGATATCCTTCTCGCAATCTCGAAGAAATGAACTGGGCACAAACATCTGGGACCTATGTCTGAGCGCGTTTGAAGATCTACGTTCTATGGAAAGAAAATTGGCAGAACTCGAAGAAGCTATGAGCGATCCACGTTCCCTTGGTGAGACCATGGACCAGTATGGGACGCTCCAGGAAACGTATGAACGCGAGGGTGGCTATACGTACGAGGCACGGATCCAGCAGGTCTTGTCGGGATTGGGTTTTAAGCGGGATGAATTCAACCGGTCGTTAGAGGATCTATCCGGAGGGGAGAGGACTCGAGCGCAGCTCGCCCGACTGCTTCTGGAAGACCCCGATCTCCTCATCCTGGACGAGCCGACAAACCACCTCGATATCGAGGCTATTGAATGGTTGGAGGGCTGGCTTGCAGATTGGCCCGGGTCAGCGTTGGTGGTCTCTCATGATCGTTATTTCCTGGACAAGGTTGCGAATGCGATTTGGGAGCTTTCTTCATCAGGGATTACGACATACCGGGGGGATTACAGTGCCTATGTTCAGCAGCGGGCAGAGAGGCACGCGTACGCGAGTCAGCAATATAAGGCTCAACAGGAATTCATCCGGCATGAGGAGGATTACATCCAACGCAACATCGCCGGTCAGAACACGCGCCAGGCCCAGGGAAGGCAGAAACGTTTGAATCGCCTTCTTCGCGACGATGCACGGCATCCTGAAAAAAAGGAACACACCGCCAGAATAAAATTCCAATCCGTGGATCGGTCGGGCGATATCGTCCTGCAGACCGAGAATCTCGTGGTCGCGCATCCGGATCTCGACGAACCTCTCTTTTCAACACCTGAAATTATCCTGCGGCGCGGGGAGACGGCGGCATTGATCGGGCCCAATGGCGCCGGGAAGACAACTTTTTTACGGACGCTGTTGGGCGAGCTGGCGCCGCTGGATGGATCCGTTCGACTTGGAGAAGGGCTTGAATTGGGATATTTCGAACAAGCGCATGCAAGCTTGAATATGAGCAATACCGTCCTCGACGAGGTGCTTGAAGCTGACCCGACCCTCAAACGTTCGGAAGCCCGAAATTTTATTGCTCAGCTACTGTTCACTGGAGATGATGTCGACAAACCCGTCGCCGTGCTTTCCGGTGGAGAACGAGGGCGGTTAGCGCTGGCGAAACTGATCCTGGAGGGCGCAAACTTTCTGCTTCTTGATGAACCAACCAATCATCTCGACCTGCCCTCGCAAGAATCACTGGAGGAGGCACTCAAACACTTTCCGGGGACCATCCTGCTGGTGTCCCACGACCGCTACCTGATCGAATCGCTCGTTGATCAGATATGGTCCATCTCTCCTGGAGATCGAGCTCTGCAGGTGTTCAAGGGCGGATATTCTGCATATCAGGCTCACAAGCTCGGTGGAGATCATCGAGCACAGAAAAAAGGGGAGAAGCCGCCCTCGAAAAAGAAGATCCCTCAGAAGAAGGGCGGCGAGGAAAACCTTCATGAGGTAGAGTCACGCATCATGAATCTCGAGAACGCGCTGCGTGAGTTAGAACAAGCCATTGAGGGAGCGGGCGAGCGTGTGGAAGAGGTCGTAGAGCTGGGCGAGAAGTATGGCGCCCTGGAAAATGAGCTCCAGTTCCAGCTCGATCTCTGGGAAACCCTTTCGCGTGGCGCCAATCAGGCATGATATAATCCGCCGGTTCATCCGGGTAAACCTCAATTTGAAGACAATGCATCATGAGTGAATCAAACCGACGCAGACGGAAACGATCATTACCTTCATCCTTAGTAAAGGTGCTGGGGGTGGCATTTGTTGCCGGGGCGTTGCTCTCCATCTTGCTGGTCTATATGGCTGTGAGGGGATTGGCGGCCTCTTGGTCTGGAACGGGGCTGCCGTCATTTCAGTTTTCGAATACGGGTGAGGAATCTGTCGATGCAGACTCCCTCGTCGAGATCCTGGAGGAGTTACCCGACCCCTGGAGCGGTACAGAGCGGGTGACCATCCTCTTAATGGGGCTTGATTACCGCGATTGGGAGGCTGGTGATGGCCCTTCGCGCACCGATTCAATGATGCTGGTGACTCTCGATCCTGTGAGCAAGACGGGCGGCATGATGTCGATCCCAAGAGATCTCTGGGTGGACATTCCCGGCTACGGTCATGGGCGCATCAACACGGCCTATTTCCTGGGAGAGCGCGACCGGCTCCCGGGCGGTGGACCAGAGCTGGCCGTGAAGACCATCGAGAAGTTACTCGGAGTTCCGGTTCCCTATTATGGACTGATCGACTTTCGTGCATTTGAACGCATGGTTGATGAAATTGGCGGCGTTGAGATTGTCATACCCGAGAGAATCAAAGTAGACCCCATCGGTAAGGATAACGATATCTGGTTCGATCCCGGGAAGTATGTCCTTTCAGGCCCGCTTACGCTGGGGTATGCGCGCAATCGGAAGACAGAGGGGGGGGATTTCGATCGTGCTCAACGCCAGCAGCAGGTCGCCATCGCCATTCGGAACCAGATCCTGCGTCTGGACATGATCCCGATACTCTTAACCAAGGCGCCCGCGCTGTATAACGAGCTAGCATCAGGTATCACGACGAACCTTACATTGGATCAGTTGATCGCGCTCGGGATGCTCGCCCTCGACATTCCACAGGAGAATATCGGGCGGGGCGTAATCGGTCCGCCAGAGATGGTGACGCTGGAGAAGGTGATTTACGGCGGTGCAGAAGCGGATGTCTTGAAACCCGTTCCAGATAAGATACGCATGCTGCGGGACGAGATTTTCACGGAGAGCGGCGCCATCGGACCATCGATCGAGACAGGGGATGCGGCCAGCGCCGCCCTTACCGAGACTGCCAGGGTAGCGGTACTGAATGGCGCAGGAGAAGAAGGGCTGGCGACTCGATTTTCGCAACGAGTAACGGCCCTGGGCCTTGATGTCGTTGAAATTGGCAACGCCGACCGAATGGATTACCCTTCAACCAGAATCATCGACTACACTGGGAATCCTTACACCACACAATATCTGCTCGAGTCTATGGGGCTCACCCAGGGGCAGATCCTCTTTCAGACGAACCCCGAGAGCGAAGTCGATATCGCTGTGATCGTTGGCTACGATTGGCTGGAAATTATCAACCGCTTGCCGGGCGGATGATTCGGACCCGGCAAGGACCCTAATCCCTTCCCTTCATACCACTGGCGCCAAATTGCCTTCGCGCCTTTTTACCCCTTTGCCTTTTCGCCTTCCACATCAATCCCTAATCCCCTGTTCCCAATGCATACTTTTCACGGAGCGTCATGGAGAGCTCTTGAAGAAGCTCCAGGACTCTCTCTGCCAGCGCTTCGTCGAGCACGCCGCCCGCGCCGCAGCTCGGGGTGATGAGCGCACGTCGAATGAGGAGATCACGTTCGATCCCAAGTTGAACCAGACGCTCGAGGCCGGATTCAAACCGGATGATCGAGCTCTGAAGTGTTTCCGCGGCAGCGGCCTCGCGGCTCAGCGTGGGGACGAGGCCCCATCCCAGCCACCCTCCCCGATCTAAAAAGGCGTGGAGCTCCGCTGGATAGAGCGTGATGGAGCGCATGTGGTCGTAGGCGTCGAAATCGAGAATGTCGATGTCGCTCTCCATCAGCATCGACCAGTCCGTGTTTTCTTCGCAGTGAATCCCGGCGATGCCGCCAAGCTCATGGATCGAATCGGTGACCTCGTTCAGATCGCGGAGGATGTCCTCACGGCTCACCGTGATGAAGGTTTGGGATCCAAAACCGAGCAGGGATGGTTCATCGAGAAAGATCGTGACGGGGCGATCGAAATCTTTCAACTGCATCATCTGCCAGCGCGCCTTGAGGGCGACCTGTTTTACGATCACGTCATGGAGCCGATCATCGTAGTAGGCACAGCGGCGTTCCTGGTCCAGGAGGTTCGTGCCAAGCGTGAAGGGACCTGTCACCTGGCCCTTTAGCATCAGGACATCCTGGGATGCGATCTGGGTGGGAAGGCGCTCCAGGAAGGCGTGGAAACCGCTGGCATATTCGTTCGAGAGCGCAAAGTGTTCCAGCGAAGCTGTGTCGTTCTCCTCGACCGCAGCCAGGTAATGTTCGTAGAACCCGGTCAGTTGATCGGTGAAATCGGGGGTGGTCGTGTCGAAATGGGTGCGATCTTTCCCCCGGACCAACCCCGGCATCCCTTCCGTGAACTGGATCATCATGTTCTCAAAGGGGGATCGTTTCGGGAACTGCACCCAGGCGGGGATTTCGGGCGTACGTTCGAACATCAATGCAGTGCCTGCTCCCACGTCGAGGTGCGGGAGGCTCCCTAATGTGGTCGCCAGGCAGCGAGGCTCAGCTAGTTGGGGAAATTGATCCATGATCCCACCCGTTCATCATCGGAGAATCTGCAAACGCTTCTCACGTTTGTCCATCTTTAAATTGCAAGACGAGGTCCAGGAGGCGCGCACGCTTTGAGCCGAGTCGGATCAACTCAGTAGCATGAGCGTCAATAGACCTGCCGAAAATCCAATGCAAGCTCCAACAACCACATCCGACACATAGTGAAGCCCCATGGCGATGCGGGAGAGCGAGACCGCGATCGCCCACACAAATGCCAGTAAGCCCAGCCAGGCTGGTCCCCATCCAAGCGCCAGCACCACGAGAAGAGTCGTTCTGGCTGCGTGGCCAGAGGGAAAGGAGTGCGGATCGGTTTTCCTGTATATTTGCCCCCAATCCCCTTCCGGGCGTTTTCTGCGGACGGTGAATTTGATGAGACCGACGAAAATGGCCAGGACGATAACCGCCACAATCATACGGATCGCCAGCGCGTGCCATGACGGATCCCCCATAAGCCAAATAAAACCCAGTCCGAGAAGGATCAGCCAGGAATCGCCAGAGTGTGCTCCCAGGCCCACCAGCCGGCGCTCGA
Source organism: uncultured Anaerolineaceae bacterium (assembly GCA_964570595.1). Lineage (GTDB taxonomy): Bacteria > Chloroflexota > Anaerolineae > Anaerolineales > E44-bin32 > E44-bin32. The sequence goes on from CAZMZL010000002.1 coordinate 55,671, forward strand.
CTCTGCTCTCATCATCGAACTGCAGTTGTGCCGTCAGACGATGGTCGATTTCCAAGATTTGGTTGAATTGAGATGAATTCATCCCGGTTTTTTAGACAAATCTGCGCGCAGGATCGCAAGCTGGCCCGGTTTATCGATATCCATGGCGACTTCGGCATATGGCGATACTGTGGCATGACCGTTCAACTGAAGACGGTCGCTGATGTACAGCTCAGCATCTTTCAAGCTCATGCGTCGAAGCAGGAGAAGGATCAGGAAGCGGTAGCCAATTAACTTCGCTTGCCGGAAAGCGCTCTTCCTGGCTGCCACAGCTTTTTCCCAGAAAGCCGTCTCATGCACAAGACCGACTTTGAGAAGATTAATATCTCCACCGCACAGTTCGATATCCCGGAAGTGGATGTAGGAACGACGAGCATCGGGGAATCTTCTCTCCATCACGCTCTTTGAGACGACCGCATAGTCGATGTCGACCTCCCTCGAAGTGAGCGAATTAATGCGCCAATCCACAATTTCGGGTGTGATCGCAGGGACATCTGCGGAGGTGACCAGGGCATGTTCTTCATTAGGATGAATCTTCTGAACGAACGAGAGGCTGGCTTCGACATTTTCCAGAATATTCCCGCGGTCGGGCAGAAAATGGAGCGGTTTGGTGGTCTGGATTCCAGGGATTCCCTCGAGTCCGACAACGACGATCTCGTGGGTTAATTGGGCTAAATCGAGTGCTTCGATCACCCAGCCCACCATGGGCTTACCGGCGACGTCGATCAAGGATTTGGGCCGATTCGGGTTCTCGTCGTAGAGGGGATCGCCAGGTTTAAGATCGCCACCTGCAAGAACAATTGCATTCATGATGGAGCCGCCCTCATTAATGAATCGTGGGTCATGATTTTATGATGGAGCTGCCGGGAGCCCATCCGAAGGAGCCTAAATCTATCCGTCCGCTCTGATCGAACATGACACCTTCGTCTTCCAGGATGGACTTTTGAAGGTGCGGGCCCAGACCTGGACGAGGGCTGATCTTCCCGTTCGCGTTAACGACCCGGTGCCAGGGCACGTCGTCGGGGCAAGACTTCATCGCGTAACCCACCCATCGCGGACCAATTCGTTCGTATGCAGCGATATCGGTACCCTCCGGAGGCTTGGTATGGGATGCGATCCAACCGTAAGTCATCACTCTGCCCTCAGGGATCATGCTGACGAGCGAATAAACACTTTGTGCGTATTCGGATTCGCAGGTGGAAGGTTTTTTTCCCATGAAAACCTGTGTTCATGCATGCGATGAGTGAAATGATCGGATTTGTGGGTGTAAATCGAGCTGATCGACGAGAGCTTCGAGCTCGGATTGACTGAGCGGTTCCCCTTTCCCGGTTGCTGCGATGAGGGCTGCCTCCATCATATTGGTCCCGAACGAGCGCCCCTCAATTACGGGGGTCGAGGTCACGAGGTAGGCCGCACCGGCTTCCCGGAAACGATCGGCGTCCGCCTGTGTGGTCGTATTCGTGACGATGACTTTCCCCTCCAGCCGCGAGGGCATATAGCGCGAAATAAAGTGGCAGTCGCCGGCAATGACCGTACCCCACTCGTAATACTCCCCCCATTTCGGATCACGCTCCTCTTGCTTTTCACCAGTCGGGTACAACCACTCGAACGGTAGTCTTGCCACGATGGGGATCACTAGCGCGGCGATAATTTTTAACGCGCGCTTGCTTCTCAACGGAATAGGAAGACCGAGTGCAAACATAAGATCACCGACGACACAATCGTAGCCCGCATCGAAGAACGAGGCTGTCATGCCCCATCGATCAGCTCCGCTGGTAATCAACGCTCGCCGGGGATGCACATGCTCGCCGATGAACTCATCGATATAGGGCGCCAGTTGAGACTCGAGCGTATTTTTTAATCCGGAGCCATCTGCGATCGGCGTTTGGTGAACGTCTTTCACCAACCGTTGAACTGAATGAAGCGTGTAGACACGCTCGTCCACGGTCAGCGTCAAATCTGTGCCGCCGACGCCAAAAGCATCAACTTTCCCGTCGAGCTCACGGAACAAATCCGTCGCCGCATCCATATCTCCATCGGTGCCAATACGTTCGAGGCTGATTCGTTCGCCGAGTAGTTCGATCTCGACCTTCTTGTTCCGTTTTGACGAGCCAAGGCTTACACTCACAGCACGTTTCATTACTCGCTCCCTGTGGCAGCTTTATGGGTTCAGGCCGCCCGATTCTCGTACACTCCGCGTTCGCGTCGAACTGTTTCGTTCAACGTATGCCGTCATTATGTACCCCCACCGCGCAAATTAAGGAAATCATAGCCTGCGGTGCGATTGCTCAGTTTTGCGATAGGGGGCATCGTGCGTTTAAAATGAGAAGACTTGATTCTCTCGAAGACCCTGTCGACGAAGTCTAGATCAAAACCGGCTTCAGCGCATTCTTGGGGGGAGTATCCTTCCTCGATCATATGATACAGCAGTTGATCGACATCTTCATAGGTAAAGCCCAGCTCCCCCTCATCGGTTTGACCGACCCAGAGATCGGCCGATGGAGGCTTTTCAACGATCGCCTTCGGGACACCCATCTCCCCTGCCAGTTGTCGGACCTGGATCTTATACAGATCCCCGATGGGATTGAGCGCACATGCGGAATCCCCAAACAGCGTTGTGTAGCCAAGAAGAATTTCCGTCTTGTTCCCTGTGCCAACGACCAGGCCGGGCAGCGCCGCCGATTGGTCATAAAGGATGATCATCCGTTGCCTTGCCATGACGTTGCCGCGTCGGATCCTGGCATCCTCAGGGATGGTATCCAACATCGGCTTGACCAAGGGTGATATATCGACGGTCAGGGATTGTGCGCCAGTGTGATCGATGACAAGCTCGGCATGCTCGGTGGATTCCGCCGACGTGGTATCGTATGGCATGTGCACTGCGAGCACGTGATCAGGTCCAAGGGCCTCGGCCGCAAGAAAACACACAAGCGCAGAATCAATGCCGCCTGACACCCCTACGACGGCTTGCGTAAAACCAGCGCGGGTGATTTCGGTGTGAATGAACGACGTCAGCGTACTCCTGACGACCTCGGTGTTAATTCGAAGTTTATCCAGGTATTTCTTCATGTTTTCCATCGTTTACGACTCCAGATCATGACCAGCAGGGCGCCCGTGAAAATCACTCCGGCAGCGAGGGCATCCATGCGGAGATCGCCATAGCAGCGTGCAGGATCTCCTCGCATCATGCTCAGACCGAATAACCCCCCCGAAATCAGCAGTACGGCCAACAAGAAGGTCGAACCCGTCCGGGGCAAGCGGTCCCGCGTATACAATAATATCAAGATTGTGAATGCACTGTACAGCACCCCGAGGAGTTGCGTCGGCCAGCGGGGGGCAATCTGGCCGAACAGATCCGGCCTGTTGAGGAAGGCCAGACTCGTGGATATCTCCCGCCCATAGGCGCATCCATCGAGAAGACATCCAAGCCAGGATGCCGTCGCGACGATCGCCAGGGGCATGGCGAGCCAATCCGCCAATTCTGCCAGCGGCTGCCCTTTGATCCCGGAAAAGATGCACATGCCAACCAGGACTCCAACGGCGCCTCCCACCCAACTTAACCCTCCCTGCCAGAACCACAGTGATTCGGGGATGTGCAGGGAGTAATAAGTCCAATGTGAGCCGACGAAGGCCGCGCGAGCGCCCAGCAACGCACAAGCAGTCACGAGGAGTCCTGCATCGATCGGATTGGTAAATCCTTGAGAAGGTGGAGTGCGTTGTTCTTTGCGGCCAGTCATAAGCCCGATCCAGAGCAGGCTGATGAGGATCCCAAGGGAAAAAATGACAGGATAGGTGATGATGTACCCTCACTTGGCAGATCCGAATCATACCATTGGGGTTCTTCGAGCAACAATTCAGGAGGGGTGCAACGGCCCGAGAGGATCCAACCCGGTTCAGATATATCCCCCTGATTGGATCCATCTTGTCATGGAGCGGCAGGGATCGTCGAAATCCGGGAGCTTTTCGGCATGCACACACGACTGTATAATCCCGATACGACTATAAGGAGGATCTGATGGATGAGCTGCAGGTAAGATCGGTGAAGGGTAAGGACGAACTGAAGAACTTCATCACGTTTCCATGGAAAGTTTACCGTGATGACCCTTACTGGGTGCCGCCTCTGATTTCAGAACGATGGGATTTTCTGAATTCTAAGAAAAACCCCTTCTTTGAGCATGCCACTGTGGAATATTTTATCGCCTGGCGGGGAGATCAAACCGTCGGTACGATCGCGGCATTTACGAATGATGGCTACAACACATTTCAAGGGGTCAACATCGGTTTCTTCGGTTTTTTTGAAGTCCTTGACGACGACGAAGCTGCCGCGGCGCTATTAGCGAGAGCAGAACAATGGGTGCGTGAGGCCGGACATGAAAGCATCATGGGGCCGGCGCAATTTTCCACAAATGACGAGGCGTTTTTATTGGTGGACGGCTTCAACGACTCG
>CAZMZL010000003.1:0-47270 GCA_964570595.1 uncultured Anaerolineaceae bacterium
AACCTTCAATATGCCGCGCCGCTGGCCGAACAGGCGAATGTGATTTTCACCATCGAGATGCTCAATCCCATCGACAATCCAGGATATTTCCTGACGTCAACCGTTCAGGGGATTGAAATCGTAGCCGAAATCGACCATGCGCATATTAAATTTCAATTCGATACCTATCACGTCCAACTTATGGAGGGAAATGTGACCCAGATGTTGGTCGATAACATGCCGAGTATCGGCCACATCCAGTTTGCGGATGTCCCCGGCCGGCACGAGCCGGGCACTGGAGAATTGAACTTCGGCAATATTCAAGCCGCCGTTTCTGATGCCGGCTATAGCGGATACATTGGATTGGAATACATTCCCAAGGCGAAGGGCATGGAAGCCCTGGCGTGGTGTAATGTCGGACCGACAATCAATGAAGAACCATTACCCAATATAAGGAGCGAATCATGAGACCACTTTTCAAAGTCGCACCCGAGGGGGGGCATCAATCCATATTTCAGTCTGGGGAGGAGGATATTCACTGGTTGGGCTTAGAAGTCCTGCGTCTGGAACCCGGGGAATCGTGGGAGGGGTCGCTTGCCGATGAGGAAGCAGCCTTCGTGTTGCTCAGCGGAGGGAGCGACATCAGCGTCGAAAACGGGAAGCGGGAGTCTTGGTCCGGTTTGGGGGCTCGGGGAGACATTTTCAGCGGTTCGGCGACGGCAGTCTATGCGCCTCGCAAAAGTAATGTTAAAGTTGCGGCAACCTCTAAGCTTGAAATCGCCATTGCGAAAGCACCCTGTGAGGTTGATTTACCCGCGAGGCTCATCCAACCAACCGATGTAAAAGTCGTATCGTCGGGGATGGCGAACTGGCGCCGCGATGTGCGTTTGATCATTCCCCCTGGATCCCCCATAAGCCAGCGTCTCATCGTTGGAGAGACACTTAATCCACCGGGTAATTGGTCCGGGATTCCGCCTCACAAACACGATCAGGTGACGGAAGAGGAAAACTTCCTGGAGGAGTTCTACCTTTTCAAAGCCAAGCCAGCTGACAGTTATGGCCTTCAATTAATGTACAAGGATGGAGAGGGTCAGGGTCATATCGTCGGCAATGATGATGTCACCGTGATGCTGAGTGGGTACCATCCCACGGTCGCTTCTCCGGGCACGACGATCTGCTATCTATGGGTGCTTTCAGGCGAAGACAAAGGCTACAAAATTGCGATCGATCCGCGCTTTGGGTGGGTGAGCAATGCCGAAGCGGTGTTAAAGGAAGAGCAGCAAGGTTAGGAGAGCGATGAGTTAAAATGATGAAACCATACGGCATCATTCCCGCGATGGTGACACCACTCACCAACGATGATGAGATCAACGAATCCGCATTACGAAAGCTGACCAATCATTTGATCGACGGAGGATCGCATGGTTTATTCGCCGTAGGGAGTCAGGGGGAGTTTTGGGCTTTTTCGGCTGACGAGAAACGCCGCATCACAGAAATCGTTGTGGATGAGGCGAATGGTCGCACGTCCGTCTATGCAGGAACGGCTGCGATCACGACGAGAGAAGCCGTTGCACTTACCAAAGACGCTGAGGCCATCGGCGTGGATGCAGTTTCGATCCTGACGCCATACTTTCTCTCTCCAAGCGAGCGCGAACTGTACGATCATTACCGGACCATCGCAGAAGCGACCTCCCTGCCCATCGTACTCTACAGCAATCCCGCCCGTACGGGTGTGAACATCTCGCCGGGATTACTCAGCCAATTGGCTGAGATTGACAACATTGTTGGGATAAAGGATTCAAGCGGAGATTTACAGCTTATGGCGCAATATGTTCGAGTTGCCCCTGATGATTTCTCCGTACTGATGGGGAGGGACACGCTCATCCTTGCAGGACTGATCTATGGGGCGAAGGGCTCGATCGCTGCGACGGCGAATGTTCGACCGGATCTCGTGGCGAGTATTTATGAGCGTTTCATCGCCGGTGACATCGCTGGGGCGCGCGAATCTCAAGATGCGCTGGCTCCCCTACGACTCGCATTTTCCTGGGGGACCTTTCCGGTGGTCATCAAGGAGGCCCTCGACCTTATGGGGTTGGAAGCAGGCCCTTCAAGGGCGCCTGTAGGTCCCATGACACTGGAGAAGCGTGAAGCGTTGAAAGAAGTATTAAAAGAAATGGGAGTTCTTTAAAAGCAGAGGAGTTAGTTGATGAAGGGAAAAATGCGAGCTATTCAGAAGGTGCGACGTGAGCCAGGCTTCGACCTGGTTGAGGTCGATATCCCCGAGATCGCCTCGGAAGAAGTATTGGTAAAAGTACATGCTACGGCGATCTGTGGGAGTGATGTGCATTTCTATAACTGGGATGATTTCGCAAAAAGCAAGCTCAATCCACCCATTACGATCGGACATGAGTTCGCTGGTGAGATTGTCGAAGTTGGGGACCGGGTGAAGCGATTTCAGTCCGGGGACCGAGTCGCCGCCGACAGCCATATCGTCTGCGGTGAGTGTGCCGTGTGCAAGATCGGCTTGCAGCATATCTGCCAGAACCTGAAGATCTTCGGCAATGAAACGGATGGCAGTTTTGCAGAGTACGTTGCCGTACCGGAGACGTCTTTGTGGCCGCTTGCAGATGATGTTTCTTTCGATATCGGCGCGATTCTCGAGCCGCTTGGGGGCGCTGTGCAAGCTGTGCTTGTGGAACCCGTCACTGCCAAGTCCGTGGCCATCTTTGGCGATGGTCCCATCGGATTGTTCGCTGTCGGCGTCGCTCGTGCTGCGGGCGCTCGCAAGATCTATCATGTCGGTGTGATCGAAGATCGCCTCGCTATCTCAAAGCAAATGGGCGCGGACGTGATTATTAATAACCTGAAGGAAGGAGTCGATGCCGTCCAGGTGATCCTTGATGGAACCGGGGGCGTTGGGGTTGACGTCGCCGTCGAGTTGGCCGGGGCGCATCAAACGAACAAACAGGCATTTGAGACCGTGCGCAAGGGCGGACGGGTGACCCTTTTCGGGATCTCTTCCACGCCAATGGAGTTCGACTTCAATTACTCCATCATCTTACGGCAGGTTCGAGCGCAGGGCGTGGCAGGACGGCACATGTGGGATACGTGGCATATGATGGACGGTCTACTCGAAGCCGGGCTCGATCCACAGCCCGTCATTACATGCGTGCTTCCAATGGAGCAGTGGGAAGATGGCTTGAAGCAAATGGTTGCTAAAGAATGCGGGAAGGTGATTATCAAGCCCCAACTCTAGCTATCCGAGATGAAGATTTATGCTGCATATCAGGAGTGATGCTATGAGCAATGAAGAGAAGATTAATTATGAAGAGATCGAGATTGTGGGCGATGGCCGCGGCACCATGCAGGGAGATTACCTTCTGAACAAAGATCGACCTATGGATCGCATCCGCTGGTTGCTGGAGTGTTTCCCGGAGTGGGGGCAATTCCTCAATCGGCAGATCGAAGAAACCGTAGTCGAAGAAGGTACTTTTGCCATGTGGTGGACGGGCGGTATGGGGTTTATCATCAAGTCTCCAGGCGGCGCCGTCCTCCTGGTGGATAATTACGCCGGGCCAGCGCACTACACGGAGTACGAATATTGCGGCGTGTGCCGCACGAGCGGATCGCCAACGATCGACTGGCTGCGACTCAACCCGCAGGTGATCGATATTTGGGGTTTCGAGACGCTCGATGGAGTCTTCTGCAGTCACCAGCATGCGGATCATACCGATATCTACACACTGAAAGCCGCCACACAGACGAGCGACTGTTCTTTTTATGCCCCGCTCTCATCCGTCGAGCGCATGCGCATATTTCAGGTTCCCGAGGATCGAATTAATCTCGTCCGTCCTGGCGAGAAATATCAAATCAAGGATGTGGAAATCGAGATCCTTCCCAACTATGATCGCATCGCCACGATGACGGGCGGTCCCGGCGTCGAGACCAAACCAGGTCTACGTCGACCTTATGATGACGTTGCCGTGACCTTTTTCTTCAAGATCGGCGGCGTGAATCTGGCACATCTCGCAGATACACTTTTTCAGAATGCCTACACGACGTTCAAACAGTACAACATTGATGTGATTACGTTCAACATCGGGACGAATGCGCCAGGCGCTACGGATAAGATGACCCCATACGACGCAGTACGCATGGCTCAGACGATCGATGCAAAGGTCCTTATGCCCATGCACTGGGACAATTGGGGCAACACCTACGCGGATCCCGAAGAAGTTGTATGGGTTGCGGAGCGACATCTCCCGGAGGCGAAGATTGTCATTCCGGCCTGGGGCGTGAAGTGGGTCTATCCGAACGAAGCCGACATCGGTCGGATGAAGTGGGAAGACTGGCGCGAGCGCTATCGCCCGGAATACTCCTGGGAGTACGGCAAGCCAGCCGCAGAAGCGGCTGAAGAACGGGGAGAGTTCATACCCTATTAACGAGGCGCGAGAAAGAACCATTCCGTCGATAAACGTTGACAGAAAGGGGAAGGTACGCATGCAGAAGGTCGGGTTCATTGGTCTTGGGTTGATGGGGGGCCCGATGGCGGCGAACGTCGCCAGAGCAGGATTTCCGCTGATCGTATTCAACCGAAGCCCTGACAAGGCAGATCCAGTTGTTCAACTGGGCGCAAAACTCGCGGCCTCCCCAAAGGAAGTCGCAGATAACAGCGAAGTCGTCGTGATGATGTTGAGTGACGCCTCCGCCGTAAGGGCGGTTCTGGAAGGGGAGCTGGGTTTAGTGGCCGGGTCGGATGAGGGGCTGGTCGTGATCGATATGAGCACGGTGTCGCCAGATGAATCTCGCGGCACTGCCGCACTCCTCAATGCGCATGGAATTCGCATGCTCGACGCGCCGGTCTACGGCAGCACAGGACCGGCAGCGGAAGGCACGCTGGGGATCATGGTGGGCGGGGACAAGGATCTTTTCGAATCGCAAAAATCCTTGCTGGGTGCGATGGGGAAGAACATCTTCTATATGGGCGATCAGGGAAGCGGGGCAGCCGTCAAGTTGTGCTTCAACCTGATGGTGGCGGGACAGGTGATTTCGCTCGCCGAGGCTATGGTCCTCGCGGCTAAGGCAGGGCTCGATCTCAAGCAGGTCGGCGAGGTGGTTACCTCCAGTGGAATCAATTCAAAATTGATCGAGCGAAAAATCGACAACATCGTCACGGACAACTATGCGCCGGCATTCCCGCTAAAACATATGCACAAAGATTTGGGCTTGATGGTGAATGCTTCAATCGATCTCGATGCGTCTCTACCCACGACGGGGTTAACGCATCAATTGTACACAGCAGCTCGAGCGTCCGGATTCGCAGAGGAAGATTTCGCGGCCGTCTTCAAGGTCCTTGCACAGATGTCTGCTGTGAAAGCATAAGACGCTTGATAATGCCCGGGAGGTGCAACCAGTGAGCAAAGAAGTGAGGTATTACGCTCCGGATACGATGGAGGAAGCTCTCCAGATCTTAAAGGAGCACGGATCAACCGTCAGTGTGCTTGCGGGAGGAACGGATCTGGTCCGGGACATGAACCTTGAATTTAAGATACCTGACGGCATCATGTGGATTGGCAGGCTGGGACTCGAGTATGTCGAACCCGATGTCGACGTCATCCGCGTGGGCGCGGGCACAAGGATGCAAACGGCGGCATCCTCAAGCCTGATCCAGGAAAAAGCGCGTGCGCTTGCCGACGCGGCGGGAAAGATGGCGAGTCCTCCAGTCCGGTCTCTGGCGACGCTGGGCGGGAATCTGTGCAATGCTTCACCGGGTGCGGATACCGGCTGTGCGCTGTTGGGGCTGGATGCACAGGTCGTGTTGAAAAGTTTGTCCGGTGAGCGCGTGATCGAACTGCGGGAGTTTTTCACCGGGCCGAATGATACGGTGATCCATCCGGATGAGCTTATGACCGAGATACGCATCCGACCTGTCGGGAATGAAGAAGGGTCATCCTATAAAAAGATCGGGCGCAGGAAGGCGATGACGTTAGCCGTGCTCAACACGACCGCACGCGTCAAATTGGACAGCGATGGCAACTGCGAGGCGGTGTACATCGCGGTAGGCGCGGCGGCACCGACACCGCTTCGGATCGAAAAAGCTGAAAAGCTCCTTGTCGGCCAACCCTTTACCGAGGAAGTTATACGCGAAGCCGCGAAAATCGCGTCGGAGGAAATCAAACCGATCGATGATGTTCACGGAACGGTGTGGTATCGGCGCAAGGTCGCGCGGGTTCTTGTCGAACAGACATTGCGAGAAGCGGGCGGGCTCAACGGAGGCGTGAAATGAATTACCCCATCACTTTTACACTCAACGGTGAACGAGTTGAGGTTGAAGCCCCCGCAACGGTGAACCTGCTCACCCTGCTGCGCGAAACCCTAGATCTGAAAGGGACAAAATTCGGCTGCGAGCAGGGCAACTGCGGCGCCTGCACGGTCAATATCGATGGCGAAGCCGTGAATTCATGCCTTGTGCTGGCGCTTACGGTCGATGGCAAAGAAGTAACCACGATCGAAGGGATCGGAACGCCGGAAGGACCCCATGCGCTGCAGAAGGCTTTTACAGAACACTACGGTGCGCAGTGCGGTTTCTGCACACCCGGCATGATCATGGCGTTGAAGCCACTGGTCGAAAATCTTAAAGAACCCACTCGCGAAGATGTCGTTGAAGCGATTGTGGGGAACGTCTGTCGCTGCACGGGGTACAACAAAATCATCGAGTCGGTCCTGGCAGCTGCGGAAGAGACGAAGTAGCGGAGGAGATAATCATGACGGATACAGCATACGTTGGTAAAAGACTCCCGCGCTACGATGGCATGCAGCACGCAGTCGGGAAAACCCGCTTTGTGAACGACATTACACTTCCGGGCTTGCTGTATGTGAAAGCGTGGCGCTCCCCGGTGCCTTCCGCCAGGATCAAGAAAATCGATGTGAGCAAAGCAGAAAAAGTTCCTGGCGTGGTTGCCGTCATCACCCACAAACATGTACCGAACAATCGTTACGGCTTTGCCGGTGACTATCCCGTTCTGGCGGATGAGGAAATACGTTACATCGGCCAGGAGGTTGCGGCGGTTGCAGCCATCGATGAAGAGACGGCGCGGAACGCGGTGGACCTGATCGAGGTGAAGCTCGAAGAACGGCCGCCTGTCCTGGATCCGTTTAAGGCCATGGAGCCCGATTCACCCAAGGTGCGTCCGGAAGGAAATCTGCTTTACTTCGAGGACATGCCCTACCGACCTGTCCGGAAGGGCGATGTCGAGCCTGCCCTTGAAAAAGCCGATTATGTCGTGGAGGGTTACTACCGGACCGCGGCTCAAGAGCACTGCCCGATCGAAACACAGGTGAGCATCGCCCAGACCGATTCGATGGGCCGAACCCACATCCATTCCGTCACCCAGGCGGCATTCTTCAACCAGGGTACGATTGCGAGCATTCTGGATAAATCTCTCTCAAACGTGCATATGATCGCGGGCGTTGTCGGCGGCGGGTTCGGCGCGAAAAACGATCCGCACGCCGACCATATCTGTGCGGTGTTGTCGCTGTACACGGAAGGCAAACCCGTGAAGTGGCTGTGGACGCGTGAGGAAGAGTTCGTGGCATCCACCCATCGCGGATCGATGCATATGTACTTTACCGACGGGGTTATGAAAGATGGCCGCATCATCGCCCGCAAGATAAAAAGTTATCGAGATGGCGGTGCCTACGTCTCTACGAATGATTACGTGCAGGGCAAGCACGCCTTCGGTGTGGCAGGTCCATACAATATCCCCAATGTGTATGTGGATGCGTACGTTGTTTTCACGAACAAAAGGCCCGCCAGCTCGATGCGCGGATTCGGCCTCTATCAGGCTTCTTTCGCCCATGAGGTCCAGATGGAGCGCATCGCCAAGACGATCGGGATGGACTCGTGGCGTGTGCGTTTCGTCAACGCTGTCCATGACGGCAATCTCTCTCCAACTCAGGCGGAACTACATGCCTGCGCTCTGATTGAGGTGATGCAGGCGGCAGCGACTCGAGCGGGCATTAAGCTGGATGATGATCTCCTCAAGATGTCGTCCAAAATGGGCAGGGAGGCATAAATGGCTACAAAACACGGAACGGGCATCGCAGCAGTCTGGTATTCCACTGGAATGAGCGGCGGCGGTGACCCCAGTCAGGCCATGATCAAGATGCAGCCCGATGGAAGTGTGGACGTCATTATCGGGACGGTCGACATCGGGCAGGGTATCCGCTCTATCGCCCGCCAGATTGCCGCGCAGGAGCTGGGGGTTTCCATCGACAAGGTGAACGTCACCACGGTGGATACGGACAGCAGTCCACTGGACACGGGAACTTTTGCCAGTCGTGCTACACATCAAACCGGAAATGCCGTGCTCCTCGCAGCCAGAGAGGCGCGTGGGGTCCTTTTCGAGGTCGCCGCGGAGCAATTAGGCGTGGAAGCAGAGGAACTTGTTGCCGAGAATGATACTGTGGTCGTGCGGGATCGACCGGAACAGGCGATCCCCATCTCTGAAGTAGCTGGTCATGCAACCTGGTCGGAGCGCAAATTGATTGCAGGCCGGGGCGCCTATGGTTGGCCGGTGGCCGAGATAGATCCACAAACAAGCAAAGGCGAGCCTCTGCACAACATGGCCTATGGGGCGACGATCGCCGAAGTGGAGGTCGACACGGATACCGGCGAAGTCACCGTGCTCAAACTGGTCAGCGCTTATGACTGCGGCAAAGCGATCAACCCGATGCTGGTGGAAGGTCAGATCGATGGCGGCGCAGCGATGGGGCTGGGTTCTGCGCTGCTGGAAGAACTCCACCCATACTACCCGACGCTGGATCACTACCCGAAGGGTTTTTTCTCCTACATGATGCCGACCGCGAAAGACGTGCCGGATCTGGAAGCTGTGGTGGTTGAGATGAACTCCGAAAGCGGGCCTTATGGTGCCAAAGGCATCGGGGAGATGACCGCCAATTCCCAGGCTCCCGCGATTGTGAACGCGATCTATGATGCGGTCGGCATCTGGGTCATGGATGTCCCGGCTACTCCGGAGAAGGTGCTCCGGTTGCTGGAGGAAAAAGGAGCTGAATAGGCGCTGCGCTTACAACCGCAGGGCGATGATGGTGGTCGACATCATCGAGCACAACATGGACATGGATCGAATCTTTGATCAGCGCCTGTATACCGTAGAAGGGCTTGCATCTCGGCGCACGGAATCTCCGATTTTAGTTGTCAAGGAGATTTGATCATGGTCGGTCAGAATCGGTCGATTGCCGCACCGGTTTAAGATAGAAGGTCAATCGTGACGAGAACTGGCTCTGATGCAAGCAGTTTCAATCTGAATGGAGAAGCGGTAATTGCCTGATGCCGAAACAAGAAAAAACCTTTCGAGTGGGTGCAGTCTCAATACCCATGAACCTTGGGAATACGAGCCAGTACATCCCACCGGAACAAATCTACCTGACCCCGCCGCAAGGGTATCTCGAGAAACTTGTCTACGCGGTTTCCAACCGCCTGCCCGTTCTCCTCATCGGTGAGACCGGCGTAGGAAAGACCCAGGCGGTCCGCCATCTCGCGTGGAAGACCAATAATGGTCTGCGCAGGGTTAATCTTAACGGTGCGACAACCGTCGATGAGTTTCTCGGAAAACTGCTCATTAATGAGCAGGGAACGTACTGGGTCGATGGTGTGCTCGTAGATGCCATGCAAACCGGAGATTGGATCCTGCTCGATGAGATCAACGCATGTCTACCCGAAATCGCCTTCTGTCTGCATTCTCTCCTCGATGATGACCGCATGGTCGTTCTGACGGAACACGATGGACGCATCGTGCGGCCCCACCCGAACTTCCGACTTTTTGCGAGCATGAATCCCAGCGAGGAAGGCCGTTATGGCGGCACAAAGATGCTCAATGAAGCGCTGATGGATCGGTTTCCGGTGGTCATCAGAATGGAGTACCTGCCCGAAGAAGAGGAAATCGAGGCGGTCATTGCACAAAGCGGCAACGATGATCGTGAACTTATCACGCGAATGGTTCAAGTGGCGAACGACGTGCGCCAGGCCGTCCGAAGCGAAAAGCTTTTCGGCTCCTTCAGCACAAGAAGAGTGATTGATTGGGCTCGAATGTCGAAAATATTCGATGTGCGCGAGAGCGCTCAGTTCACGATCGTCAGCAAGATGAGTCGTTACGACGCGGAAGCAGTGGAGGACATCATTGACCTCTACTTCTGATCTCAACCAGGTGGTTGAAGTGCGGCGCGATCGCATGGAGCGCCTGATCCAAAATGCGATCGGTGACTACGAGCTGCGGTTTGATTTTGGCGAAATGGATCGGATAAGCCAGGGCCATCTCATCCTGGGTGTGGAACCGGAACTTGTCCGAAACTCGCTTCATCGTTCGCTCGTTGGACGGGTCCTTCACCTTCTGGGTCATTACCTTAATGAAACCACGGAGTGGTGGCCCGTTGTCCGGCGCGAAGAAGACCAGGGTCGACCTCACTTTGTTTCGCTCTGGCACGCAATCGAAGATGCACGGATTGAGAACAGCCTGCTCGATCGCTGGCCCGGTGCGGATAAATTCTTCAGGACGAAAATTCCACCCAATTTGCGTGGATCCTTAATAAGACTCATGGCCACCACGCAGCAGGTCGAAATGGGATTGTATCTTGAAGGGAGAGGGATTTCAGGAGCTGCGTGGGATCCTCGAGTTGAAGATGTACTTAATCGGATGTCGGAAGACATTCGCAAAGGTGCGCATGGACCAACCCCGCGTGTCTCGTTGAACGCAATGATCGAGATTTACCCGCAGGTTGCACCTCTTCTCCGAGCGGAACATGTATCCCGCCGCAGTTCAGCATCTTCAGGAACGGATTCGAAGCTCCATGCGATCGATCGCGAAGAAGATGGGGCGGATGACAGAACCGATCAAATAGAGAAATATAGCAGCCCCGAGATAGAGAGGACCGATGAACTCGTTGCTGTCGGTTTGACCGGTCGACAGCGGGACCTTCCGGAATGGTTCCGCCCAGGTACTGCACCATGGTTTGAGCGTGGGCTCGGGGGAAAAAAAGTGCATCCGTCCGCGGTTCGAACGGATCGAGAAACGATCGTCAATCCACCCGAAGGTGATATTTCTATCTACCGAGGCTTACACACGGAGGTGAAACACGACGCTGGTTTTCTGGTACGGAGGTTGACCTCCTTGCTGCGTGAGGATGTGTATTTGCGGTACGGGGGTAATTTTCGCACGGGAGGCTTGAATACTGCCAAGCTCTGGCGACAGCGGCTCGGTGTATATCGGCTTTTTCAACGTCCGATCAGCGGAATGGAGCGACCCGTGGCCTTCACGCTTCTTGTGGATGAGAGCGCAAGCATGAAGGGACAGGGCAAATACAAACTGGCGACAAAGACAGCCATTCTGCTTGGCGAGACCCTCAATCAACTGGATGTCCCTCTGGAGATCATCGGGTATTCGACGGCAGAGTACGAAGCTAAGGCGGCGCTGACCCTCGGTTTACGCCCTGCCTACGAGTATCGGACGACGAGATGCAGCCCGCTCGAGCACCGCATCTACAAGCGATTCGACGAACCTTTCCCATTTGTGCGTGCTCGTCTGATCGGTATTCGACCGCGGCATAATAATTGGGATGAAGAACATCTGCTCTTTGCGTTCCGGCGTATCCACACCCGCCCTGAAATGCGAAAGGTGATCATCGTTATTTCTGATGGACAACCCAACGGTGATGCTGAATATCTGATAAAAACGGTTGAAATGATCGAGCGGACGCGGTGCAAAGTCGTGGGAGTGGGCATCGGCGCTGATTTTGTAAAGGATATCTATACAAACGCGATTGTCGTGTCGGATTTTCGTCAATTAACGCTCGAGCTCCTGGATGTTCTGGTTCGGGAATTTGGCAGGGGATCACCCAGCATGAGCTTCAGCCCGCGCCGGGCTCCAGGCTATGGAGCCGTACGATGATAAAGCTTGCCTGTGTGCAGGAGCCCGGAGTATTGGAAATCGTCGAGAGAGATCAAGCTCCGCTCGGTGATGACGCTGTTCGATTAAGGATCGAAGCTGTCGGTATCTGTGGATCCGATATTGCCTTAATGGCAGGTACACATCCGTATGCCATCTATCCGGTCGTGCCCGGTCATGAACTGGCAGGGCGTGTGCTGGAAACATCGGATCCGAATCGAGTGCAGATAGATCAACTCGTGACGGTCCGGCCGACATTGTGCTGCGGAACGTGCTCCGCATGTATCGATCATCGACCGAATCATTGTGCGGATGTGCGCGTGCTGGGCGTCCATCTTGATGGCGGCATGGCGGAGGAGATGGTCGCGCCGCTGGACCTGGTGTATCCGGTTTCCGGGGAGATGAACGCAGGGCATGCTGCGATGGTCGAGCCTGCTGCAGTTGCGGTCCATGCCTGCAACCGGGCGCAATTGAGCTCAGGGATGAGCCTGGCCGTTATCGGATCAGGCGTAATCGGAATGCTGGTCGTTCAAATTGCCAGGGCTCGGGGATGTGGGCCCATCTTTGCCGTCGATCGGATCCCGGAACGGTTGGGGGTCGTCAAAAGTCTGGGGGTGGATCGGGTGTCGAATAATCTTGAAGGCGATAGTGTCGCAGCCGGTCGTGAGCTCTCCCCGGGCGGCTTTGATGTGGTGATGGACATGGTGGGCCGAGCGGCGACATTGGTGGACGCAGCCGAAATGGCGCGCCGGGGCGGCGCGATCGTTCCTGTCGCACTGCCTCATGGCGCCATCGATTACGACTTCGAACTGCTTTACAGGAAGGAACTCAGCATCGTGGGGTCCAGGCTTTATAACGGCGATTTCGAAGATGCGCTTAGGCTCATTGCCTCGGGGGATGTGAACCCTGACCCCATCATTACGCACCACTTTCCACTTGAAGAAGCGGCGAGCGCTTTTTCAACACTGGTGGACCATCCCGAACAGGCGATCAAAGTTCTTGTGACGCCTTGATTTAAAAGAAAAATTGAAAGTGTTATTAGAGAATCAGATCTATCACTCAGAAGGGAAACGGACATGGCTAAAAATGACACTGTAACAACACTCCCTATGGTCATCGATGGAAAACAAGTTGCGGGAGCATCGAAGGAATTTATCGAAGTTGTGAATCCGTCGGATGGTGGAGTGGTCGGGAAGGTGCCCATCGCAAGCGAGGTGGAGATCGATGCTGCTGTTCAATCCTCCTATAATGCGTTCAAGGGGTGGCGCGATACTCCTGCAGTTGAACGAGCCGGTTATATGCTCAAGCTTATTCAGGGGATGCGAGACAACATCGACGACATCGCCCACGTACTCACCCGTGAACAAGGAAAACCTTTCCCCCAGGCGAAAGGCGAGATCGGCGGTTTCTGTGCAGTGATGGAATTCTATGCTCAGGAAGCGCGCCGTATCAGCGGCATGGTGCTGCAATCCGATCACCGTGATCGTTTCGTCTATGTGCTCCGCGAACCGCAAGGTGTCGTGGCCGCCATTCCTCCATGGAACGATCCGCTTCACCTGCTCAGCCGAATGATGGGTCCTGCTCTCGCTGCCGGCTGCACGGTCGTGGCCAAGCCGTCTTCGGACACCCCCATGGCTACCTTGATGATGGGACAAATTGCGGTCGATGTTGGCGTGCCGCCGGGGGTGATCAACGTGATCACGGGGCCGGGGGGGAAAGTGGGCGAAGCGCTCGTGCGTCATCCGAAAGTCGCACACGCCTCTCTGACCGGCAGCCTGCCTGGCGGTATTGCCGTGATGCAAGCTGCTTCAGAAGGGATGAAGCGCGTCACACTCGAACTGGGTGGGCAGTGCCCGTGCATTGTCTGGGAGGACGCCGACATCGACAAGGCGGTTGATGCGCTTGTGTTCCAGGCATTCCGCGGCTGTGGCCAAGTATGCAACCGGGTCAATCGCGTCTACGCGCATGAGAAGATCTATGATGAACTCGTCAAAAGGGTCGCCGAATTAGCCTCGCGCATCGTCGTCGGGGACGGATTTAAGGACGCTGTGGATATCGGCCCGCTCGTGAATACGCGTCAATTGGCATGGGTCACAGATCAGGTGGAGAAGGCCCTCTCCGAGGGCGCAAAAGTGCTCGCCGGCGGCGGACCTCTTACTGGAGAGGGTTTTGATGGCGGGAACTTCTTTGAGCCAACCGTCCTGGTGGACTGCAAACAAGACATGGAAATCATGCAGCAGGAGACGTTCGGTCCTGTACTGGCGTTCATGAAAGTCGGCGGGGACCTCGAGGGCGCATTTGAATATGCAAACGACGGTTGGAATGGACTTGCGGCCTACTTCTTCAGCCGCGACCAGAGAAACTGTTTCCTGGCAGCGCGGCGGTTGACGGCCGGGTCGGTATGGATCAACGACATCCATGGATCGATGGTGCAGGCGCCCTATGGCGGCATGAAGCAAAGCGGCATGGGTCGCGAGCAGGGTGCCCTTGCAGTGGACGAGTATCTTGAGTGGAAGACGGTTTACCACGAGATGAGTTACGAATCACGCGGCGCACGAGCCTGTGTGCATCACAAATAAGGCCGTAAGATCATGACCAAACCCGTCGTATTGCTTTATGAACCTATCCATGAGAGAGCCATGGCTCTTCTACAAAAGCAGGCGAATGTCCGCGTGGCCGCAAGCCTGGAGGAAGTTGATCTTATTAAAGACGTAACCGATGTGGACGGGATCATTATCCGAGCCAATGGAAAGGTCAGCCGAAAGATTATGGAGGCGGCCTCAAACTTGAAGGTCGTCGCTCGACATGGAACCGGGGTTGAGGCGATCGATCACGAGGCGGCAGCCGAGTTGGGCGTCGTCGTGGTGAACACGCCGGAAGCCAACGTGGAGTCCGTGGCAGAACAGTGCCTCGCGTTCATGATTGCCCTGGGCAAGCGACTGCTTGAATCGGATTCTGCGATTCGGGCAGGTGATTGGGAGTCGCGCTACCGTCTGATCGGCACCGAGTTGCTGGGTAAAACGCTGGGTCTTGTGGGGTTCGGGCGAATTGGGCAGCGTGTGGCGGAGTTGTGTCATGCCTCCCTGTCCATGCCCATCAAGTATTTCGATGTCGTTCAATATCCCGGGGTCGAGAAGACGCTGGGCGCGACGAAAGCATCCCTGGAGGAGGTCCTCGCTCGTGCGGATTTTGTATCGATCCATGTGCCGCTTCTTGAAAATACCCGTGGGATCATCGGCGAAGTCGAGTTAAAACAGATGAAACCGACCGCGTTCCTCATCAATACTTCTCGGGGCCCCGTCGTGGACCAAGAGGCGCTCGTGGCCGCGCTCAAGCAGGGCTGGATCCGGGGGGCTGGACTGGATGTGTATGATCCGGAACCGCTGCCGGATGACAGCCCTCTTCTCGCGATGGATAACGTCGTACTCTCGCCTCACATGGCTTCGCATACGGACGAGGCCCTCTTTCGCATGGCCATGGTGATCGAAGATGTGCTCGCGGTCATCCGCGGGGAGGCGCCAAAATATCCGGTGGTCGTGACATAATGAGCGCATCCATAACGAAATAGGAGAGTCAAGATGGATAAACATTGGAATCAATATTGTACGGTGAGCATCGTGCATTTCATGGCCTATCCGAACACGATAGGTGGCGAAGGGCCCATCCTTGAAACGATCAGCAAGATCGCGGAAGACCCCTTTTTCACCGGCATCGAAATCGGTTGGATTAAGGATCCAAAAGTACGGGAAGATGCCAAAGCCATCCTGGATCACGCGCATATTAAAGTTGGTTATGGCGCACAACCATCTCTTCTGCTCCAGGGTTTGAATCTGAACAGCCTTGACGAGGCAGAACGGGAACAGGCCGTAAACCAACTGAAATCGAATGTCGATGAAGCGGTCGAGATGGGGGCGAAACGGGTTGGGTTCTTATCGGGCAAGGATCCGGGTGATGCGGACCGTCCTGCGGCGCTTGAAAAGTTGATCGTTTCGGTCAAAGAAGTATCCGGGTACGCACGCGAGAAGGGATTGGCGCTGGTCTGTGAGACCTTCGATCGGGAGATCGACAAGAAATGTTTGATTGGTCCAAGTGATTATGCGGCGGGTTTTGCAGCAGCGGTGAAAGTGGACTACCCTGAGTTCGGACTCATGTACGATCTCAGCCACCAACCCCTGCTTTATGAAGAGGCCGAACCTGCGCTCACGCTTTTGAAAGATCACCTTGTGCATGCTCACGTAGGCAACGGTGTGGTGGACCCGGACACACCTGGTTTTGGTGATATGCACCCGCGCTTTGGCTGGCCGGGCGGATGCAACGACGTCGACGAACTTGCTGATTTCATCGGCGCCCTGTTCACGGTCGGTTACCTGGCAGAGGGGAAAGATGAACTCCCCTGGGTTGGTTTCGAGGTGAAACCTCAGAATGAGAGAGAGACGTCCGAACAGATCATCGCGGGCACAAAACGAGTGTGGGCAGAAGCCTGGTCACGAGTATAAGGATTTTAATCATACATCATCGGCACCAAGGAGACGTCAGTGAATGCATCCATCAAGCAAATAGATAAGCGTTATCAAGCGTTGGAGAAGAATCTTGACCAGTGGCAGAAGACCGCCGACATCATTGATCAGCTCATCGATATCATTCTGAACTATCGGCAAAGCGGCCATCCGGGAGGATCTCGATCAAAGGTGCATGCGATGGTGAGTCTGTTGCTCAGCGGGGCCATGCGTTGGGATGTCCGAGATCCGGAGAAGAGATTTGGCGACCGTTTTATCCTTGGGGCAGGGCATACCATCCCGCTCCTTTACTGCACGTTTGCGGTTCTGAACGAAGCCATGCGGATGAAACATGAGCAGACAGGGGACAAAAAATACCTTATCCGAAACGCGGAGCGCCGAGCGCTTTACTGGGAAGATCTGCTCCAATTCCGTCGGCGCGGTGGTCTCTCGGGTCATGCCGAAATGGAAGGCAAGACTCTCTTCCTGAAATTCAACACCGGTCCTTCCGGTCATGGCAGTCCTGCGGCTGCAGGCGAAGCCCTGGCGCTTAAGCGGGCCGGTTGTGGTGAGGTGAAAGTTTTCTGTTTTGAAGGTGAAGCGGGTCTCACGCCCGGTTCCACGCACGAGACCATGAACTCGGCCTGGGGGCTGGGTTTGGATAATTTGTACTATCTCGTGGATTGGAACGACTATGGCATCGACGATCACAGCGTAAGCGACGCGGTTTATGGCACGCCGACGGATTGGTTTGCCTCGCATGGCTGGAGGGTCGTGGGCACGGACGAGGGGAGTGAATGGGGGCCGGTCTTGAGGACGATTCTCGAGTTGGCCATGGGGGCCCGCGAGGATGGTGTCCCGTCGGCGGCCTGGTTTAAGACGAGAAAGGGACGCGGGTATCTCAAGTATGACAACGCTTCCCACGGGACGCCGCATCCGATGAACAGCGAACTCTTCTGGAAGTTAAAGGAACCATTTGCGGAAAAATATGGGGTTGAGTTTACGAACTTCGGCGGCGGTCCACCAGAGAGCCCGGAAGCTTTTGAGGAAGAATTTGAAGCAAACCTGCGCGCGGTGATGGATGTGCTTCGCCAGGACCAAACTCTGGTCGATTATCTGTCGGATGCGCTCGTGGAAATTGGCGAAAGCGTTCCTCTCGAGGTCAAGGGTTTTCTACTCGGAAAGCAAGGGAACCCATTCGAGGATCCGGCGCTTTATGATTATGAGAATTACCCCGCGGATCTTTTCGCAGAACCGGGTGAGAAGGTCGCCAATCGCGCCGCACTGGCGAAGTGGGGCGCGTGGGTGAACGCATTCGGCGCGACCAAATACGGTCGACCCTTGTTCCTTGTCAGCTCAGCCGATCTCGCCGGTTCCACGAACATCAGCGGCTTTGCGGACAAATATAAAGATTTCGAGGGTTATGGCTGGTACAAGCGTTACGGTACGGATGCAGGCGTGCTCCTTCCGCAGGAGATCACGGAGTTCGCCAATGCGGGCATCATGGCCGGATTGGCGACCGTTAATCTCGCTGATGACCCCGAAAAATATTTCGATGGATTCTGGGCGGCATCCTCGACCTACGGTTCCTTCTCCTACCTGATGTATGGGCTGATGCGATTGTTCAGCCAACTGGCGCAAGATTGCGATCTAAAGGTCGGCAAGACGCTATGGGTGGCGGGCCATTCTGGACCCGAAACGGCAGATGACAGTCGCACGCATTTCGGCATCTTTTCGCCTGGGGTCACTCAGCTCTTCCCGGAGGGGCAGGTCATCAATTTACATCCCTGGGAGCACAATGAAGTCCCGGTGCTCCTGGGCGCCGCGCTTAAGACTGAAGTTCCCATTATCGCACTCCATCTCACCCGCCCACCGATTGAAATCCCCGATCGCGAGAAGATTGGGATGCCCTCCCATTATGAAGCTGCAAAGGGAGCCTACGTGGTGCGGGATTATAAGGCGGGTGCTCCCCGAGGGGGCGCTGTTATCGTTCAGGGAACAAGCGCGATGGCGAACATCGTGAAAATCCTGCCTGACCTGGACGAGAAGAAGCTCAACGTCAAGATCATCTATGCTGCCAGCCCGCAGCTCTTCGCCCGACAGCCGGTCGAATACCGGGAGAGCGTGATCACATCAGCCGATCGGGTAGATTCGACCGTGATCACGACTCAAGGTCGCTGGTTGATGCACGACTGGCTGTTCAACAAGGTATCTGAGGCGTACTCGCTTTCCGCCGATTGGGACGACCGTTGGCGAACCGGCGGGAACCTCGAGGAAGTGATTGAAGAGGCTCAGCTATCTCCTGAGTGGATTTTGAAAGGCATTGAGAGATTTGTAAAGGAACGGGAAGGACGCCTGAACCGCCTATCGGCTGAATTGGAATCGGCTCGAATGTGATCCCGCTCTTTCTCTTCATCTCCGTTTTACGTTGTGTTGTACAGGGGCAGTCATCCAAGCTGCCCCTGTACATGTCCAGCAGCCTTGATCCATGGATATGACGGCGCACTTCGATGAATGATGGAATGCTGATTTCGGCCGTCATCGGTCTGAGCGCATTTCTTGTCGGTTTCTCGAAAGGCGGAGTGGGAGGCATGATGGGTGCGCTCATCACTGCCTTGCTGGCGCTCGTCTTGCCAGTGGACGTGGCGATAGGCATGTTGCTGCCGCTCTTGATCGTCGGAGATGTATTTGCCGTGGGGGTGCACTGGCGCAAATGGGAGGGCGGACTCATCCGCATACTCATCCCTGGGGCATTGCTGGGGACGCTGATCGCAACGCTCTTTATCACCAGTGTATCCGTAGATGTGCTCCGCAAAGCCCTGGGTGTCATCATCGCGGTCTTTGTGATCTATCAGGTGTTCGGACGCCGAACCATCAAGTCGCATCGATATAAATCCCGCCGGTGGCATGGTTTCGTCGCAGGTGGGATCTCGGGATCCACCTCAACACTGGCGCATGTCGGCGGACCTCCGGTGACGGTATATCTCTTAATGCAAAACATGACGCCAAGAACTCTGGTAGCAACTTCAGCCTTGTTCTTCAGTATTCTGAATTTGATGAAACTCCCCGGTTATTTGATCGCTCAGCTTGTGGTTCCGTCGATGATGCGAGAGCTTCTATGGGCGACGCCCTTAATCCCGCTGGGAGTCTGGGTCGGGCGATGGGCGGTGGACCGCGTCGACCGGAATATATTCGATGGTGTAATGACGTTCCTCCTGGCGATCTCGGCAGGTATGCTTGTGCTGATGTAAGGGGTTTTGTCATTCGATGTGTAATATCCATCGCAGAGCTGTTGTCTGTGCCAAGGACCAACAAAGTGCGATGACGAGCTTGATCGCCAGAATGTAAACAGACTCGAGGATTGTCGCAATGAGAAGACGGATCGATTCCATACATGAGGAGGAATACTACGATGATCGTGACCATCATCCAGTTTGCGCTCGATGAGAGCATTGATGGGGACCGTGCCCGGGCCATGTTCGCCGATTCTATCGAAAAGTTTTTTGGCATGACCGGCCTGAACAGGAAATATTATCTTCTTTCCGAGGACGCGGCCGCATCTGCAAGTGTGTATCTGTGGGATTCAAGAGAGCGAGCGGAAAACTTCTTCACCGATGCGTGGATGGACTTTATCGGGGAGAAGTATGGGCACCGTCCGACGGTGACGTATTATGAATGCCCCATTGTCATCGACAATGTTACACATGAAGTACTTAAATCCGACAAGCAAATCCCTGGATAGCCATGCGATTTTTACAAGGGGCGAGGCCATCTCGCGGAACCATGAATGGACGGGCTGCTGAGCGGAAACGGGCTCATTGATCCGTACTCGCTAACGCTGGCGAGCGAAGTGGTTTTTTCGGGTTTGGGATCGGGCACAGAATACCTGGCTCGAAAACCAGAAAAACGTATGAAAGAAACACCCAGTCGACAGGTTTATGACCTGATCGACTGAATCGAGCCAGCATGGGAGCGTGGTCCACCCATGTGAGAACCGATCGTGAGAGGCGCTTATCCTGCACGAAACCGGCCGCTCGCACAGTTCGGGAATGCGCCACCGATCTGAGGCACTGAGAAGGAAAGCATGAGAACTGAAGCCATCATTTTCGACTTCGACGGGTTGATCGTCGACACCGAGACGCCCACCTATCAGGTATGGAAGGATGCCTTTGCGCGCTATGCCCTCGAACTGCCGTTGTCCGTCTGGTCGGATTGCATAGGAAAAGGGGATGAAGACAACCCGCTTCGGTATCTCGAAGAACACATAGGAGAGCCCGTGGATCGAGAGAGGCTCGTCGCGGCTCTCGATATGCAGCGTTTCGAGCTCGTCTCCGATGCGCCACCACTGCCTGGAGCCGTGGAGACCATCCGGGCCGCGCATGGACGCGGCTATCGATTGGCGATTGCCTCAAGCTCGCCGCATCGTTGGGTCGAGCCCCATCTTGACCGCCTTGGGGTGATGCAGTTGTTTGAGAGCATTCTCTGTGAGGAAGACGTCGCAGAAACGAAGCCCTCCCCGCAATTGTTTCTGCTGACGCTCGAGCGACTCAAGATCACGCCCCGGGAAGCGATCGTGCTGGAGGATTCCCCCAACGGCATTGCGGCCGCCCACGCTGCGGGTTTGTTCGTCATCGTGGTTCCCAATTTAATTACCAAGCAGCTCGATCTGGGTGGGGCGGACATGCAGCTTGAATCACTGGCCGATCTTTCGTTTGATGCGTTAATGATCGATGTGGATGCACGTCGGGAGAGGAGGGGCTGGTGATATCCTCGATTTACAGTTCGTTCGAGGAGCTTTCACAAACCCATTTTCTATTCTGCGAAGCCCTGCAACGACTCGCTGGTGACCTAGAGTAGGTTTTATGATGGGATTACCGTCAGATCGATGCTCGAGGAAGATGCCCTGAAGGTTGCTGCGGGATCTTCGTTAAACAGGGAAGAGCGCGCAGAGGCTATCAGCCCGCAAATCATCATGGCTGTGCCCCGAGCCATCTTCTTCGACATAATCTAAAAACCCACATATTCGCTCATTATTTATGGTCGGCCTGCGATAAAATACCAGGGGATCCTATCTGAATGGCGGTTTGTTTCTGAAGAAGAAAGTGAGGTCCATTGTATTCGATCGAGTCCGGCCTGATGATCGCCGGAAGTGCTATTGCGATCAATCTGGTCCTTGCGCTCATTAAAATATCCACCGGTGTGATCGGCAATTCCTATGCTTTGATCGCGGACGGTATCGAATCAACGACCGACATATTTGCGTCATTAATCGTTTTCGGAGGCTTACGACTATCGACCCGGCCTCCAGATGAAAATCATCCCTATGGTCATGGAAAGGCCGAATCGCTGGCCGCGATGATCGTGGCGCTGTTCCTTATCGGGGCGGCAGTTCTCATTGCGGTGCAAAGTATTCGGGAGATACGCGCGCCACAAAGCTCCCCTGCCTGGTACACGCTCGTTGTCCTGGGGATGGTCATCGTGGTCAAGGAACTGCTTTTCCGTCGTATGCATGAGGTCGGCGAAGGCCTGGATAGCAGTTCTCTGCGAAGCGATGCCTGGCATCATCGGTCGGATGCGATCACATCCCTGGCCGCCTTCGTTGGAATAAGCATCGCCCTGATCGGAGGCGAAGGTTTTGAAGCTGCGGATGATTGGGCCGCGCTCTTAGCATGCAGTATTATTTTTTTCAATGGGGTGCGTTTACTGCGACCCGCGCTCAACGAGGTGATGGATGCATCTCCTTCTGATGATGTAGAAGCGCGCATCGTGGAGACGGCCTCGAACGTCGAGGGCGTTATCGCCATCGAGAAGTGCAGGATCCGTAAAAGCGGATTGGGTTATCTCATGGACATTCATGTGGAAGTGAATAGCGAGCTCACCATCCGCGAAGGTCATGACATCGGGCATGCCGTGAAAGACCGATTGTTGAATTCGGAGTTACCCATCAACGACGTCACCGTGCACGTCGAACCAGGCAAGCATCATTGAACGTAGTTCCCCACAAGGACAGCTAAACACCCATCGGGCCGGATAGATCCCGTGAACCATGTGAGGTCCTCGCCTCAAGTAAATAAGACAAAATAGATGAATATAAACTTGTAAAGGGATGAATGACCATTCCATCAAGATAGAAGAGAGTCTAAGATTGATCAAGCCATTGCATCATTTGTAGAGGGCGTCGACAAACAAGTTGATAAGGAGATTTGAACTGGCATGCTGCCGGGTTTCTTGATTGGTTTACGCGAGGGGTTGGAAGCCGCATTGATCGTGGGGTTGGTGCTGGGTATTCTTGCCCAGATGAAACAGGAGCGATACCGAAATGTGATCTGGGGGGGAGTCGGTGCTGCCATTGTGGTGAGCCTGGCCACGGCTTTGATACTGCGGTGGCTTGGTGCTTCGCTGGAGGGAACAACTGAGGAGATTTTCGAGGGCGCCATGATGCTCCTGGCGGCTGGTGTGCTCACATGGATGATTGTCTGGATGCAACAGCAGAGTCGTGCATACCAGGAGGGTTTGGAGAATGACGTGCGCCGGGCCATGCAGGGGGGGCAGGTTTGGGTGCTTTTTGGGATTGCATTCATTGCTGTTTTGCGAGAAGGGGTGGAGACAGCTTTGTTTCTCACCGCGACCGCGATCGTTGCCGATGAGCGCCAGGTGTTTTTGGGTGCAGTACTGGGAATTACGGCAGCCCTACTGCTGGGCTGGGTGTTGTTCAATGCGACTGTACGACTCAATCTTCGTCGTTTTTTTCTGGCGACGAGTTTCCTCTTGATCCTGTTCGCAGCGGGACTTTTCGCCCACGGTGTCCATGAATTTGTCGAGGCAGGATGGCTCCCGGCCATCATCGATCCGATCTGGAACCTCAACCCGATACTGGATGAGAACTCGCTTGTAGGGAGCGTGCTAAAGGCACTTTTCGGATATAACGGGAATCCTTCGCTGACCGAGAGCCTGGCGTATGTGCTCTACCTGGCGATGATCCTGATAGGAATTTATTGGCTGGCACGGAGAGGTGCGAATCCTCCCGAGGCTGCCTGATCCCGCGTCGTCGAGATCTGCAGCTTCTCTGGTTCGAAACGCCCTGGTGGCGACCTGCAGATATCGTTTGCTGCGTCGTCGGGACCTCCTCGTGATTGATCGATCATTGCGCGCCGTGGTGTGCAGGCCGATGGGGTCTGAAAGTTTGATCACCCCGGTATAGAAGAACCGATGGATAACCCGCATCCCGAACGAGCTCAGGGGTCCTGGTTCCGGGACTGGTGGATAACGATCGCAGGCAGAGTTGTTAAAAATGTTTCCGGGATCAATACGTGCTTCGAAGTGAGCCGAGGGATAATGTGGTCTGCAATCAATGCGTCAGATCATCCGTGCGGGATCAAGGGGTTGGGAGCGGCGTCTCCTGGCACATATCGTCGACGAGGACGATCGGCAGCATTGCTGACAGAAAACCACACCCTCTAATTCGTAATAGGCAAGCCGGCGTCGAGCCAATCCCGGATGCCGCCGAGGTCATACACGGGCGCGTAGCCAGCCTCGGTGAGAATGCGCGCCGCTGATGCGCTGCGGTTGCCGCTGCGGCAGTACACCACGATGGGTGCCTCTCCAGGGATTTCGTCCAACCGCCCCGACATCTGCTCCACCGGGATATTGAGCGCGCCTTCGATATGCCCGGAGGCGAATTCCTCTGCTGTTCGTACGTCGATCAATAGATGCGAGGCCGGATCATCGAAATCGGCGACATATTCAACGGGGCTTATAAGCTGGGATGTGGCGGCAGGCGCATCGATGGCGGCCGCGCCGGCACACCCCGTTAAGATGATTCCCATCGACAGGGCGACGACCCAAAGCACTGCATCGCGCAGTTTAAAGTGTGTGGAAAATCGAGGATTTATCGGGTTCATGTTCATGGGGTATCTGATGTCCTTTATGAGTTTCAGAGAGTACCACATCCGCAGCCTTGACCACACGGCGACGTTCGGGTTTCCAATGATGTGGCGTCATCCGACGGCGCCAGTTCGTAGCTTCGGGGGAACTCGACTACAAAAGGGCAGCGGCCTTTAGTGCCGCAGGCGCCGCAACCATCTGGCAATACGGCTTCGCGGATGCGCCCTTTCCCTACCCAGTATTGAAGCATGCCATCGAGCCGCGCGGGTGAAATCCCCAACTCTCGCGCAACTGCACGGCTCGAAAGCGGGTTTTTTGACTGCTCAAAGATGGCCAAGATCTTCCCGAGTGTGCTGACGGTCATCGTCCGTGATCTCCTATAAAACGAGAACTTTCCCGATCTGAAAGACCAACACTGCTGCAACCCAGGCCAGGGCGAGGGTGAATGCGATCTGTGTCCACATCCAGCGGGGACCGAACTCCTGCCGCATTGCAGACACAGCCGCCATGCAGGGAACGTAGAGCAGGACGAATGCCGTGAAAGCCACGGCGGCAACTCTCCCGGCTTCGGGGGAACCCGCGGATGCGCTGAAGGAGGCCACCAGGGCAGTTTGCAGGCTGCTCGCATCA
Organism: uncultured Anaerolineaceae bacterium; assembly: GCA_964570595.1. GTDB lineage: Bacteria > Chloroflexota > Anaerolineae > Anaerolineales > E44-bin32 > E44-bin32. The sequence goes on from CAZMZL010000003.1 coordinate 24,950, forward strand.
TCTTCGACAACCGCCGTTTGAGGGAAGAATGCGATCTCTCCAATATGTATGCCTGGAATGATGTTGATCGTCCGCGGTACGATGTTGATGACTTCCTGCACGGTGAGTATCGCCGCTTTTCCGAACCCGATCACGGATACAAACAGATCTTCGCCGAAATTCGTGGGCTTTACTGCTGCGCCCTCGCCCACCAGTTCGTTTTCCCCAACTTCCTGGACGTAGATCTGGTTCATCGTGCCGACGATGACTTCCTTGGCAATGATCCCTGTCACAAGAGACCCGGCAGCCTCCCATGTGCCGAACCCGGCGGGTCCCAGGATGGGTGCAATCACACTGCCAAGAGCGCCGAACACGCTGTCTCCAGCGGGAACATCGTTGAACGACCCTTTATCAGACCCCGCAGGGATGGCCATTAATAGCCACAATCCCATCGAGGTCAGGAGGAGCACGGTTCCGGCTTTGACGATGAAACCCTTCGTGCGTTCCCACATCTGCCGCCAGACATCAGCGATGCGCGGGGGACGATAAGGCGGCAGCTCCATGACGAAGGGCGCCGGCGCCTGTCCCTTGTAGATCGTGTGTTTCAGCGTAAAACCGATGACGAGGGCAGTGATGATGCCGAGCAAATACATGGCGAAGATTAGATTTCCGGCGGCTGTCCCGAAGAAGGCGGCGCCGATGATGACATATACGGGAAGACGAGCGCCGCAGCTCATGAAGGTGGCCAGGAAACCCGTCAGCTTGCGATCTCTCTCGTCCTCGAGTGTGCGTGTGGCATAGACCGCCGGGACGGTGCAGCCAAATCCCACAATCATGGGGAGGAAGCTCTTTCCGTGCAGTCCCATCCAGCGCATGACCCTGTCCATCACAAAAGCGGCGCGGGCCATGTAGCCCGAATCCTCCAATACGGCCAGAGCGAGATAAAGAAAGAGCAGGACAGGGATGAAGACCAAAACGCCTCCCACCCCGGCGATAATGCCGTCCGTGATCAACGCTGCGAACCAGGTGCCCTGGAGACCCAATGCAGCCATCACGCTTGCGGTCCAACCGTAGACCACGTCGTTGATGAGCACATCGATCCAATCGAGGTAAGGTGCGCTCACGTTGGCCGTGAACTGGAAGACGATCCACATGATCAGCAGGAATATGGGCAGCCCCCATATCTGATGCGTGACAACTTTGTCGATCCGATCGGATCCGGTGAAGATCGACTGGCGTGGGCGGACGACGACACTGTCGATAACCGAGCCCACGAAGGCGTAACGTTGATCGGCGATGATCGTGTCCGCCTCTTCACCTGTCTTCTCTTCAATCCGCGCTCTGGCTTCATCGGAAGTTTTCACCAGATCCGTTATTCCGCTGCCCGTAAGCGCCTGGTCAATGCTGGGATCGCCCTCGAGAAGTTTAATCGCCAGCCAATGTGGATCGTAGGCCGTGGCAAGCGGCTCATCTCTAGCGATCATGGCCTCGAGAATGTTTATCTCATCTCTAACGATGCCATCGTACTCAACTTGCAACTCCGCGCCGCGCGGTTTGGTGGCGACAAGGCTTATCGCTCGCTTTAGTTCGTCGATGCCGGTCTGGCGGCTGCCCACCGTCTTCACGATCGGGATGCCTCCCAGGCGCGCGGAGAGTTCGTCTACGTCGATGCTCACGCCGCGGCTTGTGGCGACATCGATCATGTTGAGCGCGATGATGACGGGAATTTTAAGTTCGATGATCTGGGCGACAAGGTAAAAATTACGCTCCAAATTAGAGGCATCGACCACAACCACGACCGCGCTTGGGCGTTCGTGAACGATGTAATCGCGGGTGATGATTTCCTCGATCGAGTAGGCCGTCAGGCTGTATGTTCCCGGCAGGTCGATGATGAAGATATTTCCCGTAGCTAGTTTAAGACGTCCTTCTTTCTTCTCAACCGTCTTCCCGGGCCAATTTCCCACATGTTGCTGGGCACCGGTTAATGCGTTGAAGATCGTGCTTTTACCAACGTTGGGATTACCGGCGAGGGCTACGGTGAAGGACATTTCATCCATCCATTATGATTGGTACTTTTCCGAGTGCATGATCCGACCTGCCATCCTGCGATCGACAGACGGGCAGAAAGCATATTTTTCGGAATGATGAACGCGGCCAGGGCGTCGTTCGTGATCTCCTGGACGTCTGCCCCACCCAGTTTGCTCCAGATTTTTCTGAAGCCGCCGCGTCTTGCCCCCCCCCATCGCACTCCGATGATGATCGCCCTGACCGGACCTGCCATCCACCTCAAGGACAACCAGCGATTGCGCACAGGCGAGTTTGGGATGATGGAAAAACTCATCGTCTGACCCCCCCCTAGATTTCGACCTCGATCATCCTGGCTTCGGTCTTGCGCATGGAGAGGTTGTATCCACGTACCTTGTATTCGACAGGATCACCCAACGGTGCGGCTTTCATCATCTCGATGCTCGCGCCCTTCGTCACGCCCATCTCGAGGATGCGGCGGCGCACGGGTCCATTCCCCCCGACCTTCATCACGGTTGCCACCTGACCAGGTATGAGCTGGTCCAATGTTGTTCTTTGCGCCATGTATTTCTACCCTATGAACCTGGTTGTGCCCTATGATATTATGCAGACCATACCACATAACATTATGGTTTACCTATAAATAAAAACAAAGGAAGACCTTCGCATATGAATAGGGATAAATGTAACATGAGCCCTAGCACGAGGGCATATAGCCTACAATATGGTGGTGAGGGCGAGCGTACGTTATTCGCAGTCAAAGGAGATTCATGCATCGAGAAAGCAGGGTTTTATTCTATCTAGCACTTGCTCTGATGACTGCGAGCTGTACATCGATCGCTGGTTCAGATCAGGCTACGCAGGGAGGGCGATTGGAGACTCCGGAAGCGTCCGCGGTCCCGAGTCTTTCGCCAACACTCCAGCCAACATTCACACCCCCGGCTTCTCCGACCCCGAGGTTCTTCAATGAGGAGCTGCCCGTAGGGGAAGTTCAATACAAGATCCCCCTCACCATCCGACATGTTACGGAGGACAGCGCGACGCTCTTCTTCGAGATCGAGACGCCTGCAGCCGGGTTCGTCGCAATCCGCCCAACCGAATCCGGAGGGCAGTTGATTGAAATCCCCCTGGATCCTTCCGGGACGAGACATCTGGTCACCGTCGACAACCTGGTTCCTGGACAGCGCTACGATGCCCTCGTTGCAGTGGGAACGGATGAAGGCTATCGTCAGCCCGGGTTCCTGGCTCGCGCCTGGGGACCGGTCAGCTTCCAGACTCGATCCGATGAAGGCGTTCTGCGCATCGGCGTAATCGGGGATGCCAGCTTCGGGGATGAGACCACCAAGGCGCTCATCAGGGAAATGGCTGCTGCCGATCTTGATTTTGTCATCCATGCAGGGGACGTGGTGGATGAGACTGGATCCGGCATCGACCCGTTCGATTCCTACGCAGAAAAGTTCTATACGCCGTTTGAGCCTTTGCTGAGGACAATGCCGGTGTATACCGTACCGGGCAACCACGATTATGACGGGGACATCCGCCTGGATGATGAGCCCTTCTACTATTATGCCTTCCCGCCCTTTCCGGATCCTCAATTTCCCGGCCAGGAGCAAGGGGTAAACAATCAAAACTATGCCGTTCCGTACGGAGACGTTCAATTTGTGATGCTGGATTCTCAGGCTTTTTATGGTCAGCCAGGGCGGGAGGCGCAGGAGGCCTGGCTCGAGGAGCGCCTCGCCGATCCTGAATTCAGGGTCACGATCCCCGTCATCCACGTGGCGCCTTTCAACAGCAGTGCGGTGCATCCCAATGACAGTGCCGCCATACGTGCGACATGGGTCCCAAAATTCGAGGAGGCAAACGTACCGTTGGTTCTATCCGGGCACTTTCAGGCATATGAGCGTCTGGCGAAGAATGGAATCACGTACATCATCTCGGGGGGCGGTTCGTCGATCCTGTATGCGCAAGGTGAACTGGCGCCGGAGAGTGAACGATACCGTCGTATAAGCCACTACCTCTTGATGGAGTTGAACGCTGAGACGATTGCGCTCAAAGCGGTTGCCCTTGGGGGCGAGGTCTTTGATGCGATCACCATTCCACTGGAGTAACGCAAAGGGGTGAGGAGCAGCTATGGCCGAATCTGAGAGCCGAGAGATGTATTTGAAAACAATCTACGAGCTTGAGGTCGAGGGCGAACCGGTCCCTGTGTCGCTCATCGCGCAGCGGTTGGGAGTCTCCTCGGTCTCCGCGACCGAGATGGTTAAACGGTTGGAGGGGAGTATGTTGCTCGTACACAAGCCCTATAAAGGGGTAGAGCTGACAGAGATGGGGCGCTTGAGGGCTTTGAGTGTCGTGCGGCGGCAGAGGCTGTGGGGCCGTTTCCTCTCGGATCAACTGCAGATCCCCTGGGAATCCGTATATGATTTTGCCTGTCGACTTGAACATGCCACCGATGACGCCGTCACCGAAGCGCTGGCGGGATATCTAGGACACCCCAAATTCTGCCCCCATGGGAGCCCCATTCCAGATTCGACCGGGTTCGTGGAGAGCTTAGACGATTTGGCGCTCAACGAGATGGCGATTGGGAAGGCGGGACGTGTCACGCGTATCGACCGGCCCGAGACGACATTATGCACCTACCTGGCAGAACGCGGTCTCCTGCCGGGTGTTTCCTTTTTTCTCGAGGATGAAGCGCCCTACAATGGGCCTCTTACGGTTCGGATTGAGGACCAGGAAGTGGCGATTGGCCGGGAGATCGCCGGCCGGATCTATGTGGAGTTGGAAGGTTAATGTCCGGGATTTGGGATAAGGGATTAGGAAAATACGTGGCGTGCACCTGGCAACCAATTCCCAATCCCGGTTCCCTTAATAATCTACCCGCACACCCAGTTCATAATTCGGCTACGAGCTCATCAAAGGTTTCAAAGTCCACCGCAGGTGAGGTCGTAAAGCCGACACCCAGCATTTTGCTCAGGGCGATGGAGGTCTTCAAGGCCTCATTCTTGCCAGGCCCAGGGAATTCCACGATGAGCACGAGGTCCTTCTCGCCCAGCAGCGCATAACCCGCGATCAGTTTGCCGCCAAATTTCTCGATCAATTCGACGGCCTTGCCTGTGCGTCTGGCACTGATCTTGTTGATTGAATTCTGCGAATAGTTCCCAAACAATAAAAATGTTCCCATCGTTCCTCCTCCTATCGAATGGTTGAGCGGCGCGGCTAACTCCAAAACCGTGGATTCAGCATAGCTCAACTGAAATGATCATACAATATTCCAGTGGCTCCTGTGCGTCATTTTTCCTGGAAATAGGAGAGGGCGAAAAACGACCGCGGTCATCGTCCCTCCCGCGAATAAGATCAATAAAGAAAACGCCCGGGTCGCCCCGGGCGATAAGCAGCGGTCAGGTTGAGGGAAGGTAGACGCTTTTACTTGTGATCCTCTACCTTGATGGGCAGCGACAATCTCTCGGAAAAAATGGTGTTCTTCACCAGTTGATATGTCAATCTTATCGTCTCCACGATTATCACAACGAAGGCGACGACGAAACCCAGTCGGAACGCCCACATCCCGAGGAGTTGGGAGGCCTCGATGGGCATCTTTCCGCTCTCGGGAATCGCCTCGAAGACCGAGAACAGACCGCTCCCAGCGCCATTTGCCTCCAGCCAGGCGGCATGCGTATCGATGAGAAAGTACAGCACCGTGATCCCAACCACGTTGATGATGATCTTTAATACTCGGGTGAAGGTTGTCCATTCCCCTCGCCATAGGAGGATGACGTTCAGGCCTATGCCGAGCAAGATCGGGACGAAGATCCAGCCAAGGGACTCCTGGAGAATGGGATTGTTCACCGTCTGAAGACCCAAGGATGCGAGGAGCTCTAGGATGTCGGGCAGGAACACCAACAGAGCGACGAAGATCAAGCCAAACGTTGTTTCAACGATGAGCCCGGTAGGGCTTACGGGATCTTCATCATATGGTTCTGGCAGGCTGCGAGGATCCCAGAACTCATCCTCCATCTCGGGTTTGACGCCGAAATACTGCAAAGCAGCGAAGGTTACGACGACGTAGCCAAAAGCGCTGACGAGGCTTGCCAGGAAAGCGAAAACCCACTCGAAACTCGGAAAATACCCCGGTGTAAAGACGATCTTGACCCCAGCCAATGCAAGCTGGACGATGGCAATCACGAGAATTACGATCCCCGTCACTATGCGGAAGACGGGGAAGAGGTCAGGACCGATGAGGTATGGGTCTCCGCCGCGGTAGGAGGCGGCGACCTTTGCTGGGGGGCCGAACTCATTTAGAAGTGCGACCTCGTCTTCCTCGGTCGCTTCGTCAGCGACGCGATCTTCCAGCATGTCCTCCAGTGTGGAGTAAAGTTCTGCTTCTATGTCCGCCCGATCTTTTCGGGGCAGGCGTCGGCCCACTTCGTGTACGTACCGTTCCATTAAATTCATTTCTCACTCCCTGAAATTTCTGCCTTCCGCCGAAGCCCAGGATGAGGCTCAGCGGTTACGTTTTTCATTAAGAAGGTTGCCCACGACCGCGGTGAGCCCCTTCCACTCCTTTGTGAGCTCATCGAAAACATCCCGTCCATCCGGGCTGATGACGTAGTAGCGCCGCGGTCGGGAGCCATCTACGTTCCACTCGCTTTCGAGCAGCTCTTGTTCTTCAAGGCGTCGAAGCAGGGGGTAGAGCGTACCCTGCTCGATCTCAAGCCCGCGCTTGGACAGATCCTCGACAAGTGCGTAACCGTACTTGGGCTTGTCGAGTTGGCTGAGCGTCGCCAGGACGAGGCTGCCGCGGCGCAGCTCCTGGGTGAGCTTTTCAATGGTTTCGGTTCTCTCTTTTTTGTTCATCATGGAAACACGATACCATATATAATACAGTATAGTCAAGAGCAAATAATAAGAAGAAAGCAATAATAGGAAAAGGAATCTGGGATTTGGATGTTTGGCTGGGGCATGTGGGGTGAGCGGGTCTCATCCCGGCGCACATCATCGGCGATGCTGTGGATGCGGTAGATTGCTCTTTGCGGCGGGTGGACGAATTGGGCGGTGAGAAGTCCTGGGGGTGTCCGTCTGGTGTGTGGGACCAAGCCAGAATACCCTGTGGCTTGCTGCGGGGTTCTTCACCTGTCCGGAGATGTTCCTGGATCTATGTAAGGCTGCCCATTGCGGCGAAATCAGAGCCCGTCGGCTCCTGAAACACTCGAAGGTCAAAATAGGGCACCGCCGCGATAAGGTGATCGAAGATCTCTGCCTGGATCGCCTCGTACTCGGTCCAAACGATGGTCTTCGTAAATACGTAGATTTCCAGTGGAAGTCCAGTGGGGCCCGACGCCAATTGCCGCACAAGAAAAGTCATGCCATCTGAGTAGATTTCCGTATGATGGTTTAAGTAAGCAGCGATGTACGTACGGAACACGGTCGCATTCGTAAGCGAGCCCGGTGCAAAGAGCGCGTCCCTCTCCTGCCCCCCGCCTTCTTGAATCTTCTCATCTCTAGCGTTCAGAAAATCACTCAAGAGCTCGATGCGCCTGAATCGCTCGATCATCTCGCTGTCGCAGAATTTGATGCTCGCCATGTCGATCGAGAGGGAGCGTTTGATTCGTCGGCCTCCGCTCTCCTGCATCCCGCGCCAATTCTTGTATGCAACTTCCACCATTTTATGCGTCGGAATGACGGAGATTGTCTTGTCGAAGTTTTGAACTTTGATCGTGTGCAGGCTCATATTGATCACATCGCCATCCGCGCTATAGGCGGGAACTTCGATCCAGTCCCCTTCTTTGACCAGGTCGTGCGCGGAGATCTGCACGCTGGCGACGATGGCAAGGATCGTGTCGCGGAAAACGAGCAGCAGGATGGCCATGACCGCACCCAGCCCTGTAAGGAGTCCAAGAGGCGACTCTTCCGTCAGCAGGGAGATGCTCAGAATGAAGGCCACGATCAGGACCAGGATCTTGATCAGATCGAGGTATCCGCCGATACTGACCCCGGAATAACCGGGACTGCCCTCATACATTTCGTTGGCTGCAGAGAGCACCGCATTCATGGTGATGGCCACCACCCAGATGATGAGTAGGATGGCGAACTTTTCAATTTCGAGACGATAGTCGGGCACCAGATAGGCGAATCCATAAATGGCGAGAAGGGGCGCCAACCAGGCCAGGCGGAACGGTCGCACGTTCTTCACCAGGATGTCGTCGTACTTTGTTTCGGTGCGATCAGCGATGTAGATCAAGGCGCGGGCGATGATCCCGCGTGCGATAAGAAAAAGGGTGACGCTCAAGAGCAGAATAGCGCCTGCTCCCATGAGAGGATTATCTTGTATCCATAATTGGGATGTCGTGATGTCCATGAGCCCTGTCCTCGTGGAATAGGCGGTTCTTCTAAGTTCGTAATCCAACCCATTTAACCATATTCGTTCTGGATTCGCATCGCTGCGAGAGCGCACTTGCAACCTGCGCCGGGACATAAAGGGGTGTGGGGGTAGCAAAACCCCCAGGCTTGTTCTTGGGAAGATGCCCCACAGCTTGCTGCGGGGTTCTTCACCAAGGTCTTCGACCTCGAGGGTATCGATAACCGCCTGTGGAAATTGTGCGCCCATGAGCGCGTCGTTGATCCCGGGTGCATCATCTGACCCTGTCGTGACAAGCCAGTATCCACACTCGCTTTCTTACAAGGGGATGACCTCCCAGTCGAAAACCTTGGAATATAAATTCCCGAGCTCCTCCGGATCGTCACTAAGTATTTCAAAGTGTATGGGTCGGTGCGTCTCGGACCCCCTCTGGCGAAAGGAGCGGTTTAATGAATATCATGATAACAGAACAGCGTTGAAACACTCTCGTGGGATTTGAAGTCGTAAAGGGGATTCTAAGTCCCTTAGCTGCGCATATCAATGTGTTTATGAACTAATCGTGATTCTCGGATATCATGGGAAAAAGGGAGAATGGAATGGGAATCTTAATTACGGGCGCAAACCGTGGGCTCGGCTACGAGTTCGTGAAACAATATCTCGATCGGGGGGAGCAGGTCATCGCGGCCGCCAGGGCCCCTCATCATGCCAATGAGCTCCAGGCGCTTTTGGAGAAGCATGACCATTTGCTCGCTCTTTATGAGCTTGATGTGACCGATTTGAACTCGATTCGAGCGTTACGGAAGGATGTCGAAAGGAGATTTGAGAGCCTGGATCTTCTTATCAATAACGCGGGGATTATTTCCGGTGGCCCAAAAAAGACCTATCCTCTGGGAGAATTCCACGCCGAATATATTGCCGATGTATTTAACGTTAATGCCATTGCGCCGCTTATCATGGCGGAGGAGTTTACGGAGATCTTGTCGCGGGGCGAGGGCGCCAAAATGGTCAACATCTCGTCTCTGATGGGATCGATTGGATCGATGGCAGGTGCTTCCTACTACAGCTATTGTGCGAGCAAGGCGGCACTCAATATGTTCAGTAAGCTGCTCTCCTTCGATCTCAAGGAGAGGGGTATCAGCGTACTTGCCCTGCACCCCGGACACGTGAAGACGGATATGGGTGGTTCGTCGGCTCCCTTGACGCCCGAAGAATCGATTGGCGGGATGATCTCGGTGATCGATTCAATCACCGAAGAGGACAGTGGGAAATTTCTCGATTGGGAGGGGCGGGAAATCCCCTGGTGATATGTAGATTAACAAGATGACCGGGGAATAAAGTCCGAACGGCAAAGTAAGCCGCTGCGAGCAACGATCAAGATATTTTTAGAGGGACGACAACTCGGAGCGCCTGCGGATGTGAATGCACCTCAATGGGTGTCATACCCAGGCTATCGCCATCGACTTGTGCGGTTTGGACCGGATTGGCCTCGATCACCACGCTTTCAACCTGCCAGTGCTGTAATTTCCCCAAACCACTGCCTCCTGTCGCCGAATCCGACAGAAAGTCAATGAGTAAAGAAAGATTGGCTCTGTGCAATACGATCACATCGAGAAGCCCGTCCTCGATGTCGATTGTCGGAGCAAGGCTTAGACCGGGCAGTCCAAGATGCCCGGAGTTAGCGACCGTGCATGTGACACCCCCTGCTTCGACTCTGTCACCATCGAGCGTGAGCGTATATTGCACCGGCCTGGCAGCTACGAGCGCTTGTAACCCGGCAATGCCATATGCGAGAAGACCAAAGCGGTCTTTGAGCAGCCGCGATGATTTTTCCACCACCATCGCTTCTAATCCGACGCCGGCCCGAAGGAGGAACATCCGCTCACCGACCATGCCCATGTCCACGACACGGATCTCGTGTTCTGAAACCAGGAGCTTGGCAGCATCTACGTAATTCCTCGGGATGCCAAACTCGTGTGCGATCGCGTTACCCGTACCTCCTGGTAGAATTGCGAGGGCCGTAGATGTACCGGCGAGACCAGCGGCGACTTCCGATATCGTGCCGTCGCCCCCGTATGCGGCGACAATCGGGGCACCCTCTTCAGCGAGGCGACGGGCAAGCAGGATGGCATCCTCATCCCCCTGTGTAATCTCGACCGACCAACGGTTCCCCGATGAGCGGAATACCCGGTTGAGTTCTTGCAGCACCGGCGCGTCATGTCCGGCCGCTGGGTTGACAATGACGGGGAAGTTTGAAGACATCTTCAAGCTCTCATCGTGATTTTATTGCCGATAACGAATCCGTGTGAATTCATAATCATTGATGCTCTGACGTCCATGCCCGCTATTCCGTAAGGGAGACCCGGGCGAGAAACAAGGGATCCAATTGCACAAGCGGTCGTGATGATCTGGAGACTGTCGTAACATTAAATTTACATCGAAGGCCCATCTTAACCAAGCCCCAAGAGAGCTGTTCATTTCATGAAAAATGATGTGATACGCACAAACCACCATTAAAATCAGGATGATCAGACGTTTTTCAGTTCAAGCGGCGACGAAGGAGATGAGATGAAGAGCAAACGCATAGAAAAAATGATCGTGAGATTGGAGCGAGGATTGTTTAAAACAAGTGAAGTCCTCGATGCCCTCGCTCCCGATCGTTGGCGTGAACCGATCGACGGCGAATCGGATGGATGGACGGTGAAGGATCTTGTCACTCATTTCATCGTATCGGAGGAACAACTGCTCAGAATTGTGAAGGACATCGCTGCCGGCGGAGAAGGAGCGCCAGAGGATATCGACATCGATGCGTTTAACGAAGGTCAAATTGCACGTCAAGGTGATCGCACACCGAAAGAGTTGCAGATCCTATTGAGGGACGCCCGGGAGACGACCATCGCCTGGGTGGCAGAACAAGACGATGAGACTCTGGATTGCGTTGGGAGGCATCCGACCCTGGGGGATACGAGTATTGAGACGATATTGTTTTCGATCTACGGGCATCAATTGCTCCACATGCGCGAGATGACCCCTGAGTTAAAATAGCGAGTGAAACTTGCGGTATTTTTCCGATCAAGCCCACGACGACCAGTCGTCTTGGATGGCTTTCCGGATAAGAATTGAAGAAATTACGTAGATCTATCCATCCTGCTTACACCCTGGCAAGGCGCGGAAGCCGATCGGGTCACTCCGATGGCTTCAGTAGGTCAGCGCACGATTGCACGAAAAATTTCTGGAATGTAGTATATGGATGTGATCGATCACCCTCTCCGGGAGTGAGCCCCCGACGGACCAGGAGAGGACAACCACCGTCGGTTTGTATTAAAGGAGAAAGCAGATGAGACTTAACGCACCGAAAAAGATTACCTGGTATGTGGCAATTCTTGTGGGTGTAGGCGGGATCATTGTCAAGCTTGTAGGTGGCCCTGTTCTCGGACCTTATTCTTTCTGGATCGTGGTCGTCGGCTGGTTTATTCTCGTCCTGGCGACCTATCTTCCGGGCTTTTAGGCCTCATTTGGGCACAGTTGGCGCGCTTGGGATCTGGTCCCATGCACGTTAGACCTTGTGCCCTTATGTACCCTTGAGAACATCGCTCGTCGTCATCCCACTTAAGCCGTAATGAGGGTTGCATAAAAACGGGTCAGAACTCGATTCGCGAATCGCATCACATCGATACGTTGGTCAGAATCGCGGACAATCCTTGTCTCCCCCTTCGAGCGTCGATCGATCATTATCGGAGGGCGTTGATTTCTGCGGCTTATGCGGGTGATTAAGATTGAAGTATTCAATCAGGTCTGATATGTCTTTTCGTTGACCCGTGGAGGGATCTATGGAGAAGCGTCGCCTTGGCCGAACAGATCACGATAGCACGGTGGCCATATTGGGAGCAGCCGCATTTTCAAAGGTCGATCAGGCGTGTGCAGACCAGGCCATGGAATTCATCGTTACACGTGGCGTTAACCATATCGATGTCGCACCGTCTTATGGAGATGCAGAACTTCGTCTGGGAAAATGGCTCGAGCGTGATCGAGAGCGCTTTTTCCTGGGGTGTAAGACGATGGAGCGGAAAAAAAGCGGCGCCGCGGCCGAATTAAAACGATCTCTAGAACGACTGCGGGTGGATCGTTTTGACCTTTATCAAATCCATGCGATTACCAGCATGGAGGAACTCGATCGCGTCATGCAGGCTGGAGGCGCGTTAGAGGCGCTCATTGAAGCCAGAGATCAGGGTCTGACAAAGTTCATTGGTATCACGGGGCACGGGGTTGATTCGCCGACAATATTCATTGAAGCGCTCGAACGATTTGATTTCGACACCGTGTTGTTCCCCCTCAATGCTGTTCAATGCGGGTCTCCAGCCTTCCGATCTGCGTCGGAGGACTTGCTTTCGATCTGTAAGTCTAAAAACGTGGGCACGATGATCATTAAGTCGATAACCTGCGGTCCCTGGGGTGAGAAAGTGAAGACGTTCAATACCTGGTATGAGCCCTTCACCGAGATGGATGATATTCAGGCGCATGTGAATTTCGTGCTCTCTCATGAAATCACTGGAATATGTACGTCGGGTGATGTTCGATTGCTGCCGCTTGTTCTAAGAGCATGTGAGAATTACACAGCCACATCACCTGGCGATCAAGAGGAGTTGATCGAATCATCGAAAGGTTTTGAACCCTTGTTTACATAGGATTACGGGGATGACGTGGAACGAGCACAGGATGGAGAACAACATCGATCGGGGTAAACGGCAGTATGGATGGAGCGTACAGATGAGTGAAAATAAAGTTGCGATTATCACGGCTGGGGGCAAGGGCATGGGAGCCGCCATTGCCCGAGAGCTGGCGACGGATGGTTATCAGTTGGCTTTGATGTCCAATGCTGGCGGTGCAGAGTCCCTTGCCACCGATCTCGACGGTTTTGGCATGACGGGCTCTGTGACGAATGTCGACGATCTGGAAACCCTTATCTCTCGAACCATGGATGCCTTTGGCCGGGTCGATGCCGTGATTAACAACACCGGGCATCCTCCGAAGGGTCCGCTGCTTGAAATCACGGATGAAGATTGGCACAAGGGCCTCGATCTGGTGCTGCTGAACGTCATCCGCATGGCCCGCCTCGTGACCCCCATCCTGTCCGCGCAGGGGAAGGGGGCGATTGTGAACATATCGACCTTCGCTGCATTCGAACCCGAGGCCGCGTTCCCGGTCTCTTCCAGCCTCCGGGCGGGCCTGGCAGGATTTACGAAGATGTATGCCGACGCGTATGCCCGCGATGGGATCAGGATGAACAACATTCTGCCTGGCTTTATTGATAGCTATCCGGATTCTGAGGAGAACAAAGCTCGAATTCCCATGGGGCGCTACGGGAGTGTAGACGAAATCGCAAAAACCGTGAAATTTCTTATTTCAGACGACGCGGGTTACATCACCGGTCAGAATATCCGCGTGGACGGCGCGATCACCCGTTCTGTCTAACCGATTCATCAGGATGAGAGATGCCCACAACTGAAGGACATTTCGATGTCATCATGGTCGGAGGCGGCGTGATGGGGTGCGCCATTGCCCATTATCTTCTCAAGACTGACCCCGGTCTAAGAGTAGCCATCGTCGAAATGGATCCCACCTACGAAAAATCATCTACCGCCCTGTCGGACGGGAACACTCGGGTTCAATTCAACATCCGGGAAAACATTCAAATGTCCATCTACGGTCTCGAAGTGATGGAGAATTTTGCCGAGGTGATGGCCGTGGGTGAACAGAAGCCCGAGATCGCCTTTCGGCAGCAGGGCAATCTCTTCCTGGTGGATGAAAACTGCCTCGCTGAAGCCCGAGAAGGACTCGAGTTGCAGCAATCGCTGGGCTGTCAGGTGGAATGGCTGAGTCTCGAGGAAATTGGCCTGCGTTATCCGCTCATCGACCCGGCGAACTGTGTGGGTGGAACATTCGGACCTCTGGACGGCATCTTAGATCCCTATGCCGTGCTAATGGCATACAAGGACAAGGCCATGTCGATGGGTGCGCAGTTCGTCAACGCCGAAGTCGTTGAACTATTGTCTAATAACAGGTGTGTCACGGGGGTAAGACTCTCCTCCGGGACCAAGCTTCTTGCCGGGACGGTTGTTAATAGCGCGGGCGCCTGGGCGAGAAAATTGGCCAGGACGGCCGGGATCGATTTGCCGGTCTCCCCGGTGATGCGCCAGGTATTCGTCGTGGAAACCGAATATCATTGTGACGATCTGCTCCCGGCGTTTTTCTCTCCGTCAGGGTTGTACTGGATCCACGAAGGTCATAATCACTTCATGGTGGGGAAATCGTTGTCTGAAGATCCCACAGGATTTGAATTCACATGGAGCCGCCGCAGGTTTACTGATATCCTCTGGCCAGAGCTCCTTGAATTCGTGCCATCCTTTGATCGACTGAAGGTGCTGCGAGGCTGGGCCGGGTTGTATGCCGTGAACACGCTCGATGGCAACGCCATCCTCGGCGAATGGCCGGATCTGCGCGGATATTTCCTGGCGAATGGATTTTCGGGGCATGGGTTTCAGCAGTGTCACGCCGTGGGACGCTATATCGCAGAACTAATCCTGGACAAGGCCCCAAGCCTTGACCTCTCGATTTTTTCACCGCAGCGCATCCTCACGAACGAACCGGTTCTTGAGAGCACAAGAAAACTCATTTGAACGATGCGGAAGGTAAATAGAGCATGAAGTGGCGGAATTTTCCTTTCCCTGAGACGTATATCGCGCCCTTACTGCTGGGGGTCGTAATTGACTTCATATTCCCCCAGATTCTGATCGCGAACAGCATTGTCCCATTCGTGCTCGGCACTCCCCTCATGCTTGCTGGGCTTCTGATTATTTATGGCGCAGTTCGAGCGGTCGGGTCCCAGGAAGTGGATGGACCGACGACGCTCATCACATCCGGTCCCTATGCCTGGAGTCGAAACCCGATGTACGTCGGATGGGCCTTCATCTACATCGGTGCGACATGCGTCATCAACAGCCTTTGGCTTCTCATACTGTTTCCGGTCGCTTTGGTCCTGACCCACTTCGTCGTGCTGCGGGAAGAGAAGGCGCTGCGGGATCTGTTCGATGATGGTTACAGCGAATACTGCCATCATGTAAGGCGATACATCTGATGAACATCCGTGTTTGATCACCGCCCGTCTTGGATCAATCATCATCGTCGAAGCAGGTCATCGGCGGGCCGAGGGTAAATTGTTGAATTAGCTATGGGTGAAAGACGATATGATCATGTGCGATCGAAGAGGAGACGGTGATGACGCGTGGGGTACATGAGCGAGCCCTGTCTGGCGAGATTCTTATCGAGGCAAGGCTCGAGGAAGTGTGGGACGCATGGACGACGGAAGCGGGGGTGAAGTCCTTTTTTGCGCCCGATTGTTCCATTGAGTTGAGGCCGGATGGTTTCTACGAAATCTTCTTCGATCCGGAGGCTCCTCCAGGGAAACGGGGAGGCGAGGGTTTACGCGTGTTGGCGCTGCAGCCGATGAAGATGTTTTCCTTTACCTGGAATGCGCCCCCCGGCTTGCCTTCCGTTCGAAGCCAGCGCACGCATGTGACCCTCAGGTTTTTCCAGGAGGGCGAGGGCCGTACACGGGTGATCCTTCACCACGATGGTTGGGGATCGGGAGGGGAATGGGATCAAGCTTTTGAATATTTCGATCATGCCTGGAATAAAATTGTTTTACCCAGATTGAAATACCGGTTCCATCATGGACCAGTGAACTGGCAGGATCCACCTGATCTTGAAATGCTCACGAAGGAGGCAGGAGGCGAGTGAGATCGCAAGCGAAAGAAGCAGGAATCCGTCTCTTTCCGGCCTTTACTATGCCGAAAGCGTGCTTCTCTCGATGACAGAGGAGCGAGAACTCCCCTCGGACTTGATCCCCAAAACCCATCTGGAAACCCGCACAGGAATCTGGGCCGGTACGATCGATTTGAACCTGACGAATCTTGATCCTTGAGCTGAAAATCGCAAATCATGCGATAGCTGCGCTTATGAGGAGAGCAGCATCGCACCCGGTTGCCTCGATTGCTTACAGCGGCAAGGTAAGTGCTCGCTACCCCTCCAGGCGCTGCTCGAGGAGCCACGTAAACAGTTCGGGGTCGTCGTAGGCTCGCTTCCAGGTATCGGCATGGTTTGCATGGGGAAAGAGCGTAAAGCGAATATTAGCCGAGCACAGGCGCAGTGCATCTACCAAGATCTGGGATTGCCAGGGGGCCACGGCTTCGTCCTCTCCGCCGTGAAATGCCCAGATGGGTAAATTCTTCAGAACACCAATATCTTCGGGCACTTCATCGCTCGCAAATATGTAGCCCCCGGCGATAGGAGCAATTGCAGCGAACCGATCGGGGTGTTTCAAAGCGAGTCGCCAGGTGCCGAATCCACCCATGCTCAATCCCGTTAGATAGATTCTGCGTTCATTAACTGCATATGAGGTTATCACGGATTCGATGAGTGCTTCCAGTCGGTCAAAGACAACGTGCCAACGGGTTTCCGAGGGACATTGCGGGGAGAGCACGATGAAGGGGAATTCTTCCTGGTCTTCAACGAGCTTCGGTGGGCCGTCTACTTTAATGGTTTCGAGCGCTTCCGGGGTATCTCCACGCTGCGCTATTCCATGCAGGAAAATGAGCAGCGGCCATTTTGCATCGGGATCTCCTGAGTACTGACGAGGGATGAACAGCAGATAGTTTAATCCGCCGCCCTCACAGTCATGCATATAGGCATGCTGCCCCTTCTGTATGTTTTGGTGACCCTCTGATATCTGGGATCTTCGAGAGGAATGCCTACGTCTCATAATCAATCACAGGATCCCGCTTTCTGATTATCGATCGGTGTGAAGTACACGATGGTCCCGAGCAATCCCACAGGCGTCAGCAGGCCCGTCCAGGCGGGGGATGATGGATCGGCATCGAGTCCAATCAGACGAAATATACCGAAGATAATGCGTAAGCCACTCTGACCAAGCCTCTGTTTTTTCACAGAAGCCTGACTTTTTCTTCCCTTCCTCATTAATGGTCAACACCTAGCATGGTGCTGGTGTCGGCCTTCTTGTTTACCATCATACACGAATGTATCGTCGTTGGTTTGCTCCTCCGGGGTGGTGTTGAGCGGTGTTCAGACAAGACAGGTGATGCACATCGCTTCAATTGAAGATCGACCATGGCAATAGTTCCTGCAGGTTGTGATTTAATTGGAGTCGGGAACCAAAGGTGGTATCGTAATCGTCATCCATGGTTTGGAGACTTGCGTGCGCGAATTAAAGAAGGAAATTGAGGCCTGGATAAGCAGCGGTCATGAGATCGCCCTGGCGACCGTTGTGAGAACATGGGGTTCCTCGCCGCGAGGAGTGGGGGCGAAGATGGTTGTGCGGGGGGATGGTGCGTTCGCCGGTTCGGTGAGCGGCGGTTGTGTGGAAGGTGCAGTGATTGAGGCCGGTTTGGATGTCTTGAAAACGGCGAAGCCCAGGCTGCTGCACTTTGGCGTCAGCGATGAGACGGCCTGGGAAGTTGGATTGGCTTGTGGGGGCGAAATCGATGTCTTTGTGCAAAAGCTTGAAATCGGTTCATTTACGCAAATAAGAGACGCTTTTTCGACGGGTTCATCCCTCGCCATCGTCACGGTGATCAACGGGACCGAATCTCTCGTTGGTGAACAGATTGTCCTGATGCATGACGACGGGCCCAGGTCGTCAGACGCCATGCGCTTCGCAACCTCGACATCCGATGAAATCGAGCGTTTGTTTAACGGGGGAGTACCCTCCGTAATCCAGGGGACGACGTCGAATGACGATCCCGTGGAGCTGTACGTCGAAGTCATCGCGCCTGCTCCCACGCTCGTCATCATCGGCGGGGCGCATATATCGGTGGCCCTCACGCAATTGGCCAAACACGTGGGTTATCGGACGGTGCTCATTGATCCTCGTCAGGCATTTGCGAAAGAGGAACGCTTTTCGGATCTCGATGCCCGCATCACGACCTGGCCCCAGGATGCCCTCAAGGAACTTTCCCTCACGCCATCGACGGCCGTCGCTGTGCTCACACACGACCCCAAGATCGACGACCCCGCGCTGCTCATCGCGCTCCGGAGTGAGGCGTTCTACATTGGGGCGCTGGGCAGCAGGAAGACGCAAGCCGCCCGCAGAATGAGGCTGATCGAAGCAGGATTAAGCGAAAAGGAGGTCGATAGACTCCGGGGGCCTATCGGGCTGGCCATCGGCGCAAGTACGCCCGAGGAAATCGCGCTTGCGATCATGGCCGAGATCACAGCCGTACGACGCGGGAGAGGGGGTGAAAGGATCACCATCTGATCGGGACGAATACTCCGTTGCTCGGAGCGGTTCTCATTCCAGGATCGATGCCCTGGCTTAACCCTCGAATCTTTATCCTTTATATTCCCGAACCTGAGACATCCCCCGATTGACCATGGCGTGCGCGTGGGCTTCTGCCTCGGCCAGGATGCGTTCCTCATCGAGCGTCTTGAGCTCGCGGTTCTGCATCAGCCAGCGACCATCCACCATGACATCCGTGACGTCGCCGCCCTTGGCGGAATGCACCAGGTTGGCGACGAGGCTGTGGATCGGACGCATATGCGGTGCGTCGAGGTTGACGAGGATGAAGTCTGCAGGCGCCCCAATTTCAAGCACGCCCATATCCTCAAATCCGAGCGCGAGTGCGCTTGCTTTTGTGGCCATCCGCAAAGCCGTGTCCCCGGGGATCATCTCTGGATCCCGGCTCTGATATTTGTGGATAAGTGCGGTCTGTCAGATGGTGGCGAACATATCCATATCGGCATTCGATGCTGGGCCATCGGTTCCCAGACAGACGTTGACGCCGGCCTCGATCCGATCTCGTAACGACGGGAACGGCATAGCGAGTTTCATGTAGGTGATCGGGCAGTGCGGTACGTGGACGTTTTTCTCGACCAGGATGCGGGTATCCTCTTCGTCAATCGCCAGGCAATGAGCTGCGACGCAGCCACCCGGAACGTCGAATACACCCAGGCTGTCCACGTGCTGGACCGGTCGCAGTCCGTATCGTTCCAGCGATTGTCCTACCTGATTCTCGGACTCGGCAAGATGGAGATGGATGCCCTGACCAAGCTCATGCGCATAATCCACAACTTTCTCGATGAACTCCGGTGGACAGATATAGGGCGAGTGCGGGCCTAAATACGCCCGGATACGTCCATCACAGGACTCGTGCGTCTCCTCGATCCAGGCGACGGTGCCCTCGAGGTTTCTCCCCATTTCACTCTCCTCGCCGATGCCAAACACCGTCCAGGTCAGGGATGCCTTCATGCCGCTGTCGCGGACGACCTCCGCGACTCGATCCATGTAGAAATACTTATCGTTGAATGCCACGGTGCCGGATCGGATCATCTCGCAGGCCGCCAGCGCCGCGCCCCAGTACACATCGTCCGGATCTAAAGCGCTTTCACCCACCCAGATTTTCTCGTTCAACCAGCGGTCGAAAGGGAGATCTTCCGCCCAGCCTCGCTCGAAAGTCATGGGGCTGTGGCAGTGACTGTTGACCAGTCCGGGGAGGGCGGCTTTCCCGCTCCCGTCGACAGTTTCGTCCACTTCCAGATCAGGGGGAACGGCCCCAAGATGTGTGATGCGGCCATTTTGAATTACGATGTCTGAGTCTCGCAGGATTTTTCCTTCATCGTCGAGCGTGACAACCTGCAAGCTGTGAATTCGAATGGTCGTCATGGGATCACCTTTCAATACGTGTTTGATTTGCGGCTGCCCTATCCAGCTTTTCCTCATGTTTACAAATTCGTCATGGCAGGAGTGATGGTCTATCATATCCCGGTGTGAAACATGACCGCAACTGATAGAAAAGATAACCAGAGCATCCATTGGAAGACACGCTCACGCTTCAGGTTGGGTGATGATCCATGTGGAGCTGAACCATGCCGATGACATCTCGAGATCGTGTGCTGATGACGCTCAATCATGAGGAACCGGACCGGGTCCCCATTGTCATCGGTGTCAGCAACGCAACCGGTATCAAGATGGAGGTCTTCCGCAAGTACAAAGCGCTGCTGGGAATCCGAACGGAGGATAGATACCTCTATGACTGGCCCGAACTTGGTACCGCAGCGCCCGGAGAGGAGGCGATGCTGCGTTTACGAAGCGATGTTCGCGGTGTTCTGGACGCGCATCCTGCCAAGGTGCTGGAGCGAAACCAAACCCGTGAACCGGGCAGCCCTTTCATCGAATCCTGGGGGATCGGTCAGGTTGAGATTGAACCCGGTGTGTGGTTCCCGGGGCTGCATCCATTGGGGGATGCAAAACGCGTTGAAGATCTCGAAGCATATGAAGGCTGGCCGGATCCCGGCGACCGCAGTCGAGTAGCCCATGTTAAAGCACAAGCAGAAGCTCTTGTTCGGGATGGCGAATATGCCATCATGGCGACGCCGTGGCTGCTGTTTCCACTCGAACGCGCCTTCGGGCTTCAAGGTATGGACGTCTTCATGCTCAACCTGGCCATGGATCCGGAGTTTGCCAGGGCATTGCTCCTTAAGGTTGTCGAATATTGCAAGGGGCTTATGGCCACTTTCCTCGAGGAACTCGGCGACAATGTGGACATCATCAAAATCGGGGACGACCTCGGGACGCAGACGAGTCTTCTCATCTCTCCGAAGATGTACCGCGAGATTCTAAAGCCGATCCATGCCGATTACATCGCCTTCATCAAGGATCACACCCGTGCGAAGGTCTTCTTTCATACCGACGGGGATGTGTTTCCATTGATTGAAGACTTCATCGAAATCGGCGTCGATATTCTCAATCCAATTCAGACATCGGCCGGGAGCATGGCAGATCTCCCCGGATTGAAGAAACGCTACGGCTCCGAGATCGTGTTTTGTGGCGCGGTCGATACTCATCAAATCCTGCCGTATGGGACGCCGGAGCAAGTCCGCCAGGAGGTCCGGCGGGTGATCGAAACCCTGGGACCTGGTGGAGGCTACATGGTGTCTTCGGTGCATACCATCATGAATGATATTCCCCCGGATAACATCGTCGCAATGGTGGAAGCCGTGGAGGAATTTGGAAAGTATCCGTTGGTGTAAAATGCGGATTGATCAGAGATGAATATAGGAACAGGCGCCAAGGGAGGTGGCAATGAGGGGTTATGGGGCATGTCTTGAAGGCGGTAGCCTTGGGCTACATCCGGGTTATTCATTGTAATTTCATCATGAAAGGCGGCCCCTACGGGAAGACATGATCCTTCGGTCTGTGCAGGGGGGACCCGTAAGTTCGCCCATCCTTAAACCAGATCATCCTCCTGCTTCTGGCTTATCTTCCCCTGGGGACCATCCCGGCTCTTTTGGGATGATTTACCCTTCCCCTCACCTTCATACCTCGAAAACAAACATCTTTTTATCCCGGTGAATGAAAGCCCCTCTCCTTTCCAGGGAGAGGGGTTGGGGTGAGGGTTGATTCATGCGTTCTCGAGATCACGGATCCGGCGATGGATTTATCCGTTTTCTCCCATTTTTAAACAGCCCCTTCAAAATAAATTTACCGTTTCTCATGGCGTGAAATTCAAATTCTGACTCACGCAGGTTCCTGTCAAACCGGCTCCTGTGCAGACCTTGACATTGGCCTGCATCGGGTTCCCGGCCGGGTCGTAGATAAAGGTGTAGGCGTGTGCCCAACCGGTCTTGCCGGGATCGAGCTGGGGGATGGCCTGGACGATCGGGCACCCATTGGTCTCATCAAAGTTGTCGGCGGTGTTGTCTTGAACCGTGCTGGTCACGGTATCGGTCACCTTAACATACGATGATTGAAAGGTCACATTCCCCGTATTCTTGATCTTGAAGGCAGGATCCCAGCCCACGCAGCCGTCCATGTAATCGTAGACCACCGTGAAGCTGATTTTTGGTGTGGGGGTCGGGCGAGGGAGTCGTTCAGGGAGGCCCGTCCAATTGCCG
>CAZMZL010000004.1:0-44253 GCA_964570595.1 uncultured Anaerolineaceae bacterium
ATTCAACCACCCACGCCCGGAGCGACCCCTGCCTCAGGAGACGCCATCGCTGTGGGCCTCGCACGAGGTACCGGTGCATTCTCTCTGGGACCGAACGAAACGATCGTTTACCAATTTACTTCTGAATACCCCCTTGATCTGCAAACCGTTGTCGTATTGACCAACCACATCATTGGTTTCGACCAGGCCGCATCCCCTCCATTGGTGATTTACCTGTGGGATCTTGAAACCGAAGATTGGGATGCGCGTGTGCCCTCCTGGGGCAACAACACCATTCTCTCGCCAAACAATTTTGTGACACAGGACGGAGCGATTCTTGCTGCGGTATGGAACTGGAGCGAATCTAACGTTGATATTCTGGAGTTCGGTTTCACGATCGGTGGACAATTAACGGATGGGAGGAATTTTTTCTACGGCTTATCGGAGCCTGAGCCTCGCTTCCTGCCTACGCCGACTCCGGTGCCGACGATCGAGTATGATGACTCGTAAACCCAATTATTGAGAAGAATCACCTCGCATGCGATTAAGTGAAGAACCCCGCAGCAAGTTGCGGGGCACCTTCCAGGGAATAAGTCTGAATGCTGGTTGGCACCCCCATACGCCACGCGCCCCTCATCACCTGCAGGTTACAGGGTATTCTGTTTTTTCCCATAAAAAAATCCCGGGAGCAATGATGCCCGGGATTTATCCAATCAGATCAAAATCATCTTCGTCATCTTCATCGAATTCATCAAAGAAATTCTCGTCGAACCCATCTAACTCGATGTCGATCTCGATCTCAAACTCATCTTCGTCCAATCGAACCCACAACAGGAGCGCGTCACCCTCGGGCAATTCTACCCAACGGACTGCTTCGATAGGCGCCACTTCAGTAATTCCGTCTTGGTCGCGATATTCGAGAGAGATGGATTGCAGATCACGCCAGGCTCGGTAGCACCTCTCTACCAAGGCTGGTCCGTTCGCAGTCCGAACCCTGCACATCGCAACCCGTGATGGATATGGGCTCTCGGTGAGGCCTAAGAGCCAGGGCTCACCAACGATTTCAAACGTTGGTGGCGGACCTTCGATGATGGTGATTTTCTCTTGTTCTGACATGAATACGATCGATGTTCAATATGGTGTAGCGCGGAATCTTACCACAAATTCACTCAAGAATACGGACGGTGATTCATCATCCTGTCAACTTGCACCCTCGCTGCTCGTTTTCGGCCCTTTGTCGAACCGGGATTCATCGTCAGGCGAGGCGGCATGGCGTAAGAGGATGACCATCCACATCATCTAAACAGTGGGTCCTATCATACTTAGATTATGTCTCTCCTTTATTTTCAGAGCAACTACAACGAGGGGATTTGTGGCCCCGTAGTCCGGTGAAAAACATCATCCCGGCGAGCACGTGTGATGAGCTGCATTACAGCGAGGTGAAGGTGGGATATGGGATTTCAGGGCAATGCCATTCGAGCCGGGAATCGATTGGTGGATCTCGCGCTCGGCATCCGGTCGGAGGAGGTTCTGAACCCCGGGGGTGCGATTGAGGGCCCAGAAAACCCTGCTGCGGAACTCATGCGAGTGAGCAAGGATTTGCTGACGGAAGGCATCGATCCAGACACCGGCCGTGTCGACTATTCCGGATTGGGCTCACATGAAATCTACAAGAAATTCAAGCTGACCGCACGTTCACTTCCATTGTGCATGCCCGCTGACATCGGCACAGAATCGGAGCAACTCGCTTTCTGGATTAATGTTTACAATGTGCTCATTATCGATGCGGTCATCCACTATCAGATCCGGGGTTCGATGATGCGAAGACCCGGGATATTTCGACAGGCGGCTTACAACATCGGCGGGAAGCGTTTTTCCGCGGAAGATATCGAACATGGGATTCTCAGAGGCAATCAACGGAATCCAATGCTTCCGATACCGCCCTTCAGTCCCGAAGACGATCGGTTGATGCTCAGCGTTGAACTGCTTGACCCCCGCATTCATTTCACCCTTGTCTGTGGAGCTCATTCATGCCCCCCCATAAACCACTATATGGGCAGAGATCTTGAAAGCCAACTTGACATTGCAGCCGGCGTATTCATAAATGGGGGCGGAGTTCGCTACGAACCCCACACGTATACGCTCTGGCTGTCAAAAATATTTCACTGGTATAAGGGAGATTTCGGCGGGGAAGACGGCGTGATTAATTTTTTAATGAACTACGTCCGTGACGACAGTTTATTAGAGACCTTACGGAGCGGTAATTTTCAATCCCGCTATATGAAATACGATTGGAGCGTGAATTCCCAGTAAAGCTTCTCTCAGAGCTGAGAGATAGCCGGCAAAGCTCCTTTTTCTTTGATCTCATGTTGACGGGTGTTCCAATGGATGGACAGACCGTCTCAATCCACGAGCGTCACCTTAATCGCGCCCGTGCTCTTGTCTGAAGCCGTCTGGACGGCTTTACGGTAGTCTTTGAATGGGAATCGATGTGTGATCAAGCCATCGATACTTAACTCCCCACCCCGGAGCATTTCGATGACGAGTTCGAAGGTGTGAGCTTCTCGACCTTTCCATCGTTCGACCCCAAAAGTTATCGATCCGACCAGATCGACCTCTCGAGTATACACAGGACTGGGATCAATATTCATCGTATCCAATGATGTGCCAATCAGCACGAAACATCCACCTGCCACCGTCCATCGCAGCCCATCCCAGACAGTGTCCGCACTGCCAACACAGTCATAAACAACGTTGAACCCTCCGAGAAGCATCCCGCGATTAAGGGGGGCAGAATAATAGTGGGCGCCCGTGATGCCGGCCAGTGTCGAGTAAACATCTTCACCGGTTACAACCTCGTCCACGCCACATCTTTCCGCAGCTTCAATTTGCTGGGGGTAACGTGCCAGGATGGTCACATGCACATCGGGTGTAAGCGCCTTAAGGCACTGGAGCGTGAGCAGCCCAATAATTCCCGCTCCAATGACAAGGACCTTCTCTCCCGGACGGGGAGGCCTCCGTAGGATCCCATGCAGCGCAACGGCCATGGGCTCAATCATGGAAGCCTGATCGTTCGAAAGATCGTCCGGTACAGGCCAGACTTCAGTCTCATGCGCCGTGTAGCCGTCGCCCCATCCGCCCCCAACACCCTCCATCCCCTTCCCGAGCGATGCGTTTGTACACAGGCGCGTCTGACCGGAGGCACAGTAGGCGCACATTTTCTCGATTTCTTGCGTATAGCAGTTTGGACTTCCGAATGGTTTGGCTTCCATGACCACACGCTGTCCTACTTTGAAACGTTGAACATCTGACCCGATCTCAACCACTTTTCCAATGGTTTCATGACCCAAATACAGGCGATTGTTTCCCGGAAGCGCAATCGCAGATATCTTGGGATTCACCTTGATCTTCAACACGTTGAGATCCGTCGAACAAATCCCACACTGCAGATTTTGTACTCGCAGCCAGCTCGAACCCGGTAAATCAGGCTCGGGAATGCTCTCCTCCCCGAATGGAGCAATTCGGCTCCAAACCACACCCTCCCACAGTGGCCGTATCGCTTTTACCGCCAGGGCTTTAGGAATGTTGATATCGACGTAGATGATTTTCATGGTTATAACCTGCGCATCATTACGATAGGTGTTTCCAGCGGCTAGATATTTTTTCTGATCGATGCTCGCACCTGGGGACAATACAGGCAATCCGGCGTTCCACACAACAGCGCTCGTGAGTCTTCCCTGATCCACCCTGCAGCGATATTCATCAGATCCCGAACCGGGACGAGGTCTATCCTCGTTGATTCGATAGATGTTTGCTGCAGTTCTCCGGTTATGCGAGCGCGGATGGCTTCGAAACCCCTTGAACAACCGGGTATATGGGTGCACTCGACGACGCCATTCTCGGTGAGCGCCCAGCGTGTGAGAGTCTGCCGGCCTGCAAGCTGCTCAGCATAATGCAAGCTTTCGTTCCACGTGTGGTCCGCATGGATGAGAAGAATATCCCCGTCGAATTCCGCTAACCAGGCGATGGGACCGAATGGTTCGGCAAGCGTCTGCCTCGCAAGCGGCTCTGCAGCCCGAATACCGGCGAATGACAGGATGGGGTGGGACGACCTCCCCGCGTCTTGAAGCTTGAGAATGGTTCCCGGAAGATCGCCCAGATATTCATCCACAAGCATATCGGGATGGAAAAATTCTGCCTCCAGATTTTCAGTGTCTGAGGCCCCGTACTCAATCGCATTCTCAGATGGCCCAACGCTCGGGACCACGACCGAACCGTGGGTATATGCGGGCGTCAGCAATACCTCGCATGACGCAAGAAGGGCTCCGAGCATGGCCTCCGTTCCCCCCTCGACCTCACCGGCAGTATCGAGGTTCGAGTGAACGATAATTCTGCTGCTCTGGGTTAATCCCAGTTCACTGAAAGCAAGGATAAAGTCTCTGTATGTCAACATAGCCGTCATTCTATCGTGGGATCAGATTCTATTCCATCACCCACCGGATCACTTTCCCGTCCACTCGGGCGGTCGCTTATCAATGAAAGCCCGCATGCCCTCTTTTTGATCATCACTGCTGAAGAGAAAATAGAAGCTTCGGCGTTCATGCTCGATACCGTCCGCGAGCACGGTCTCAAAAGCGAGATTCACCATCTCTTTCCCCAATCGTATGGCAAGCGGCGGTTTTGTGGCAATCTCATTGGCCAATTTCAAGGCTGCGTCAAGATACTGTGAAACAGGGACGACGCGCAGAATCAGACCAAGCTGCAGCGCTTCCGTCGCCGACAAGTGTCGGTTGGCCAACACCATCTCCATGGCAACCTGCTTGCCCACCGCGCGGGTCAGACGCTGCGTCCCTCCTGCCCCCGGGATCACACCGAGTTTGATCTCGGGTTGGCCAAATCTTGCTGATTCTGAAGCTATGATCATGTCGCACGCCATGGCAAGCTCATTCCCACCGCCAAGACACCATCCTGAAACTGCGGCGATGACGGGCTTTTGGACCGAGGCGACCAAATCCCACCTTTGAATTCGATCCTCAATGAGCATTTCGACCGCTGATAATTCCATCATCTCCTTAATATCCGCGCCTGCGGCAAATGCCTTCTCATCCCCCGTGATTACGATTGCACCAATATTGTCATCCGCGTCGAAATCCTGAAGTGCATCCACCATTTCCGACATCACGGCGAGGCTAAGCGCATTGTGGGCCTTGGGTCGATTGATCCGGATCAATCCCGACCTGTCATGAACTTCTGTAACAATGCTTGAGTACGTCATCCTGGTCCTCCGTGTGACTTTTTATGGAAGGGGTCGATTTCTACCCAGCCCCCATTTTCTTACGAAGCTTTCCAATGTGGAAGGCGTGATCCCGTCTGTGCCATAACGATCGACGCAGTACTTTTCTGGCCGTCCAGGTCTCACCACCAAGCGTCAACGCACCACTGCGCTTCATCAGCGCCGGCAATGTACCCAGCATATGATCCCCCACTTTTTTCAGAGACGCCCTGGCATCTCCAGGTAACTCATCCTGTGGAAAAGCCAGCCCCAGTCGATCCATATAGAACAAGTCTCCCCGAGCAACATGACCCAGAATTCCTGCAATCGTCCGGGCCTCACCCGCTATTTCTCGATGTTCATCATCAGGGTGGAGATCATTAACTGCCGAAAGCAAATCCAGCATCGTGACTCTTAAGAGAACCTCATACTCGGGAATTTCTTCTTCGGTGAGTGGAGGGCGATCGGATGCAAAAAAGGCATGCACTTTATAGCCGTCTTCGAATTCCCAGGCACGAATCACCTCCGAAACAATCAGCGGCGCCGATAGACCCGTAATACGAAGACCATGACCCCTGCACCATGCTACAAAGTCCTCCACTGCGGCTGGAACAGCCTGTATAGCTTTCTCCCTCTCTTCGTGGGTCGCAAAACAACCGGGCAGGTCAGGAACGTGGGCCACCCAGCGACCATCGATCTCCTCGGCACAAACGATATAAGCCATGGTGCCTCCTGAATCCGGGATCTTCCCATAACTTACGAATGACTCGGATTAAGAGAGAACCCCCCAAGATCAAAATAGGATGCGCAGACCAGCGAGTGCTCCGTTATCGAAGAACCGCAGCGATTTACTCGTGCAGCAAGCTGCGTGGAAGACATGTTCAAGGCATAGCCGATCTCTTGGATATTATATGCCGCTTGCAGATCCATCGCTTGCCAAACTCGGCGTGAGATGATGTTCGGAAAAAGGACGGCCAGTATTCAGGACACGGATATCATTCCAGACATACAGCCACAGCATCGCCGACATCGTCCGCATTTACCTCAAATCCGAGGTACGGGCTGGGGTCAAGGGTGTTCTTAATTTCCAACTCGTTTCGGAACCCACCCTGCCCATCATCAAGCACAATGGAAAAATGCAGATGCATGCCGGTAGGGTTGTCGGGGTCTGCGGAGTAATTTCCCTGGTATCCCAGGAGCGTCCCCGCTTTCACAAATTTATCCTGGGTCCCGGGGGGGAAATCCGTCTCGATAAAGCTGGTCCCCTCCGAGTCGGCCAAATGCGTGTAATAGGTCCATATCTGGCGTTCCGGCCTGAGTGGATCGTTGGGAATTCGGATGATGAGGGCTGACTTCCAATCCGTCAGACGGGTTAAATATCCATCGCTGGCAGCGATGACGGGCGTCTCCCCGAGTCCATCCGGTCCTGAGGGACCAAATATATCGATCCCCTGATGTGAATTCCCGGGTCGGAACGAGCTGCCCCAGAGGAAACCTATGTATCCATCGGTGGGCAGGAGGAAGGGAGCTTCAGCACAACGTTCGCCCGCCGCTATCACCCAATCCGCGTGTGCCGCGGGATCCCCCCAGAATTCTCTCAGGCGAACAAGCCGTTGGACGGATGGACGCCAACCGCGATATAAAAAATAGCTCGATACCAGCAGGGTCACAATCAAGAGGGAAAGGCCAAGTCCGACCGGTCTTCGCATTTTTTTTCGGTCAAACATGGCATCCATCCAAAACCAGGGGCTTCCGTTCTCGCACACCGATGTATCGATTAGGGCACACAATCGGGACCCCGCATCTGCACGCTTAAGCCGGGCGCGCCTCTTCAAGATGTTCGGAGAAGCATATTGTGACGTGCTGTGGGGCGATCGACATCAAGGCATGACCTGCCGCCTGTCCTTCCTGAGATGCCATGGCCTGGTGCAAGGCATCGAGGTCGTCGAAAAAGAACTCATGGATGAGGTGCAGATCGGTCTCATCACCAGGCCCCCCCACGATGCGGCTAATCGCAACTCTTCGCAACCCGGGCATCTGCTCAGCTTTGGCCACAAATTCGTTGCTCCATCGTGTTTCAAATTCCACGACGTCCGCAGGTTGTCTGAACAGCAACATAAGTTTGTGCATGATGGGATCCTATCGATGACTAAACATAACTAACGCATAATCCGACCTTCGAGCTATTGTGGCGCATAGGACTTCTGTCCTATACTTGGTCTTGCCTAAAATCATTCTTTCATTATTGGAGGCAATTATGGCCCGTTTATTTCCCGATGGGCAAGGGCTTGTCGAATATGCATTGGTGATCATGCTCATTGGTATTGTCGTTGTCGTGGTCCTGGCAATTTATGGCACGGGCGTGGGAAATATGTTCAGCAACATCATTGCAAATTTCTAATCCCAATCGGGATCACGTCCGCCCCTTTAGAGTTTAAGGATCAAAGCCGTTATCGATACAGCTCCACCTGCGACGTGCTTTACTGGGAGATCTCCCCATCCTTGGGGAGATGTTTTTTCATACGTTTCACGACATCCCGGCGCGGGAGCAAGATCCTCCGACCACAGCCCTGGCACTTCAATCCAATATCTGCTCCCAGACGCACGACATCCCAATCCGTGCTCCCGCAGGGATGCGGCTTTCTCATACGGATAATATCTTCCATTTTTAAGTCCGTTAACATGAATCACTTCTATCCCAAGGGCCGTGTGCTGTTTGCACCAGTCACATTTTACCCCCGGCCCGGATGGCGCCTCACCTGAAACCTGACCGTGGGAAACCCGGGGTGAGCGATTATACCAAACCGGGAGAGCAATTCGCTTGGTCCCAATCCAACCGGAATCGAGATGGTATAATCCCGTCACTGTGCTTGGATTGTCATTTCCCACTCTCGTTGCCCGCGTAATCACGCTCGTGATCGCCTTTACGGTCCACGAATTCGCCCACGCCTGGTCAGCAGATCAGCTTGGCGACGACACCCCGCGGTTGAACGGACGGCTCACATTAAATCCACTCGCGCATCTCGACGTCCTGGGATCGATCATGCTGCTTGTCGCCGGGTTTGGTTGGGCAAAACCAGTGCCCGTAAATCCCAATGCACTTCGACGCCGCACCCCCATGGGAATGATGCTCGTCGCCGCCGCCGGTCCTTTTTCAAACCTGCTGCTGGCCATCGCAGCCGCAATTCCAATCCGAGCCGGACTCCTTGCCCTGGGAGCTCCGATCTCATTTATTGAGGAACTCTTCACCCAATTCATCTGGATCAACCTCATCCTGCTCTTCTTCAACCTGATCCCCATCTTCCCGCTCGATGGAGAAAAAGTGTTGGAATACTTTTTGCCCCCCAATGGGCAGGATGTGCTTCACCGCATCCGCCCATACGGCATGATGATCCTGATGGTCATCATTATCTTTGGCCAGTTTGGTGGTCTTAATTTATTAGGGTGGTTGGTTCAAGCTCCCGCTTCACAGGTATTCCAACTTCTGGTCCTCTGAGTATGGGGGTCAAATATCGTCTCGAACAGTTTTTTCACGCCCTCGCTACTCAGCCTTCCGAGCAAGACCTCACAGCCGTAAACACGAACCTCACCTCGCCGCTGGCGGAACTATTCCATCAGATGAGCTTCGCGGACCAGTCCCACTCCGTACGCGTATTTTCCCACCTCTCCAGGCAAGGAGAGACCGATCCCGACCTTCTGGGGGCCGCGCTCCTTCATGACGTCGGCAAATGCCGAAAGCCTCTCAAACCCTGGGATCGAGCCGTGGTTGTCCTTGTTAAGGCCTTACGACCCAATCTCATACCAAATTGGGGGGCAGGTGAACCGAAAGGCCGGAAAAAACCTTTTGTGGTTTACTTACACCATGCCGAATGGGGCGCACAGATGGTTGATGAGAGAGGCGGCAGTGCGTTAACCGTGTATCTCATCCGACATCATCAAGACAAATTGACCCATGCCCCGCGGGATGATCGAGAGATGTTCCTTGAAAAACTTCAAATTGCTGATGGCAGGAATTGAGGTGGAATAATGGCCTATGAAGTACATTTTCTTGGTTTGAATCAGACCAGCACATCGATCGCCCTTGCTTTGGGTAAAACCGAGGGCGAGGTCATCCGTACGGGCTTCGACCCAAACCGTCAGGCGGCCAAAAAGGCGCTGGAAGCTGGTGCAGTTGAAGTTACCGTCTCCAAACCCTGGAAAAACATTGAAAACGCAGATCTGGTGTTCCTGGCACTGCCCGACGAATTACAGGATGAGTTTTACGAGGTGATCGCCGACGAACTTTCGGACCAAGCCATCATCCTCGACACGTCGTTGGTGAAAAGTTCCTCGCGCGCTTTGACTCGGGAATATATTCCTGAAGATTCCCGTGTGATAGGGATTACGCCCATCGTGGGCATCCAATCCCTGGAAGATCCTATGGGCGCCCAGACACCCTCCCCCGATTTCTTCGCAGGGGGATTGTGCGCCATAACCACCTCGCCAGATTCAACCGAAGCCGCCATTGCCCTGGCGGTGAACCTTGCTCGTGTTCTGGGATCGACGCCTTTTTTTATTGACATCGATGAACACGATGCGGCCATCTCTGCAGTCATGGAGTTACCCCTGTTATTCGAGCTGCTCTTCGTAAACACTAATGCACATTCACCAAGCTGGCGCGAGCTTCAGCGGATGGCGGGAACGCAGTTTGCGCGAAGCTCTGCCGATCTGGCTCAGATGTCCCCGAAGGAGCTCGGGCATCGCTGGTTCTCCAACAAAGACAAAATCCTGGACCGACTGGATGCCGCAAAGAAGGAACTGGATACGCTCACAACGTACCTGCAAGATGAGGGCGACGAGAGTCTCGTAAACTATATTGAGGGCGCGCTTTCGGCACGTGAAGCCTGGCTGCGAGCCCGCGAGAAAGGTGATTTAGAAGAACCGCTAACCACACCAGCGGCCGTGTCCGAGCGGAAAAACTTGATCACCAATCTGTTCGGTTTTTCTCAACGCTCTCCAAAGAAGGACTAGGAGGGGGCTATACCTGCGAGGACCGACAATTTTCATCTACGGAACGATAACGAGGGAACCATGTCAAAAAACGAAAAAACCCAATGGATCGCTGATGAGCTCGATTCTCTGAAGGAAGCTGGATTGTATACCTTCATACGCACACTTGAATCACCTCAAGGCGCCTGGCTTGTCGTTGACGGGAAAGAAGTCCTCAATTTTTGTTCGAACAATTATCTCGGTCTAGCGAATCATCCCCGCATACTCGAAGCCGCCAAGGCCGCGATCGACTCCCATGGCGTCGGTCCTGCCGCTGTTCGCACGATCGCTGGCACAATGGACCTCCATCTCGAGCTCGAAAGGAGACTGGCAGGTTTTAAGGGCGTCGAAGCTGCGATAACCTTCCAATCTGGTTTTAGCGCCAATCTGGCTGTCATTCCCGCACTCGTATCCAAAGAGGATGTCATTTATTCCGACGAACTCAACCACGCCAGCATCATCGACGGCAGCCGGCTCTCACGAGCGACCATTATTCGCTACGCTCATGCCGATCCTGATGACCTTCATAAGCAGATCGAGAGTCAGTCTGACGCCGGTTTTCGCCGCGCGCTGATCATCACCGACGGTGTGTTCAGTATGGATGGTGATGTCGCACCCCTCGATCAGATCTACGATGTCGCTTCGTCGCATGGGCACCTTCTCATGGTCGATGATGCACACGGCGAAGGTGTGCTGGGGAAAGGTGGCCGCGGGATTGTCGATCACTTCAATCTCCACGGGAAGGTGGATGTTGAAGTAGGTACATTATCAAAAGCTTTCGGCGTCGTCGGCGGTCTGGTAGCCGGCAGGCAGATCATTGTGGACTGGCTGCGACAGCGTGGACGGCCATTCCTATTCTCCTCGGCGATGACAGTCCCGGATGTTGCCGCCTGTATTGCAGCGATCGACATCCTCGAGGAGTCCACGGACCTCGTGGATCGGCTCTGGGATAACACCAACTATTTCAAACAAGAATTGGGCGCCCTCGGATTCGATACCGGGGATAGCACGACGCCCATCACGCCCGTCATGCTCGGCGAGGCGCCACTGGCCCAGGAATTCAGCCGTCGTCTCTTCGATGAAGGTGTGTTCGCCATGGCGCTGGGGTTTCCAACCGTCCCGCGAGGCAAGGCACGACTTCGTGTGATGATATCCGCCGCCCACGAGCGAAACGACCTCGACACAGGGCTGGGCGCCTTCAAACGGGTGGGGACGGGACTTGGTGTAATATCGGCCTGATGGGTATCCCGGATACCCATGTCGATCATACTAACTGAGGAGTGCCCGTGGGGTCCCACGGGCACTTTGCGAGTCATATCCTTTTCAAGAGTCTAACGGCATGCTCTTGCCGCTTTATCCATCCCGTGTTTAAAACGGATCATAACCAGGGTTTGTACCTGCCCAAACGCAAGAAGGGCGTTCCAACTGGTTGCATTCCAGCCCCTTTGAACAGCGGCGCGCCAGAACTCGAGGAGGTTGATCAGGAAAGATATCCGGTGGATAGACCACTTTCACCTGGAGCGAAACATCTTCACCCACACGATCGCAGCAAATGCTCTTGATAGGCTCCCAGGCAACATGATTCATGGCGTCCCTCCCGTCGTTCGTGAACATCTTCTCCAAATGTAGACCCTTTCTCCCCGATCCACGTAGTGTATTCTGTCATCACCAATGTCGACAAACCACCTCTGCTTTATGGGAAATAACCAGAATTCCCTGCTTGCTGGGAAGGCGCAAGCTCCCTGATTTCGGGAAACCGGTTTTGGGGGATCGGAATCCATCCGTTGGCAGGGATGAATGGGACGGATGTGGGGACCCCCATCCAATCATTTTTACTTGGAATAAAATACCCCTGGTCATAGGGGCAGTGAGTGCTGGGGAGGATGATGCTGCAGTGAGCAGTGGACCAGGGTAACGAGAGTATAACGCTCTTTGTGAAACTTGTCACCATTAGGCGCCTGGACAAATGTGCGAGTTTTTTCATCTACGTCAGCGAGAGTTCGCGCTGCAAGGGCTTGTGGAGCCATATCACAAAAAAAGGAATTTGCTGTATTCATGGTTTTAGGGTGGGTTCGTCGCCCTCTGTCAGGAGAGACAAGGCGAGTTTCGTTGTCAGAATTGGAATGTGCGAGATTTCCGGACCAGGCGTTTTTCATAATTCATCACGTAATTCTGTAGACGCGATTCGAGATCTTTAAAGTCCTCCGATGCCAGAACTCTCTCCATCGTGTCCAAATCGGGCGCGACAAAACAATTTAATCTGAGAGGATATTCTCCATAGGCCGTATGCCAGGCTTCGCAAAGTGTGAGACCGAGCGTTTTAAGGGTGGGCACAAACTCCCCTAGAACGTACTGGAAATAGGCTTCCTGCTGTTCCGGAATCGGATCAAAAGAAATCAGCAGTTTAATCATCGGATTATCCATAGGTTTATCTCACCGTGCAGATCCATTTTACCTCACCGATCTCGGTCTGCGGAAAAACAGGTCGTTCTCCGTGCCCAACCTTACGTCCTCCCTGTGCTTGGGCCAGATGCCCGGGATGATTGTTCTACATGAAGGACAGCTCCCGTCGTCCATGATGGCGTATTTTAATATCACATACCCAAGCCTTTCGATGAGATGCTCCCCACAATGAGGGCAGATGGTGTCCTCGTAATCACCAACCCGCCCGGGCATATTGCCTGCGTACACATAATTTAAGCCCGCTTCCTGACCGATCTCCGCCGCACGAACGAGCATCTCGGCGCTCGTATCATCAGGCTCCAGCATCCGGTAGTTCTTATGGAAGGCCGTCACATGCCAGGGAATATCCGCTGAAATTGAGACGAGAAACCGGGCGGCGTCCATAAGCTCCTCCGTGCTGTCATTGAACCCGGGCACAACCAGGGTCACGATTTCAACCCAGATGTCTTTCTCGTATGCCAGCACGATCGTGTCGAGTACGTTTTGCAGCACCCCTCCGAGTCGGCGATAGTTCGCATCTTGCATGGACTTTAAATCGATCTTCATCGCCGCTAAGTGATCGCCCAGATATTCAAGCACTTCGGGGGTCGCATTCCCGTTGGATACAAATGCGCATAAAAGTCCGCCTCGCGAGGCCTGCTCGAATACTTCAGCCGCCCATTCGGCCGTGATTAAGGGCTCGTTATAGGATGAGGCCACAATCCTGGCGCCCGTCTCCACTCCGAAATCGACGATCTCCCTGGCCGAGGCGGGCCGTACATAGCCCCCGGATCGATCAGAGGCGGGGTCACGCAGAGCTTGAGAGCTCACCCAGTTTTGGCAATACTCGCAATGGAAATCGCAGCCCAGCATCCCAAACGTGAGCGCGTCGGAGCCAGGGAGAAGATGATAGAAGGGTTTCTTCTCGACCGGGTCGCTTTGCAGCGCCCCCACGTATCCCCAGGGAACCCGAAGTTTTCCACCCTCGTTAAAACGGACCTTGCATACCCCCCGTCTGCCGTCACGTATCAAGCAGCGATGACCACAGGCAAGGCAGCGGAGGCCGTCATCGGGAAGCGTCTCATACAACTCCCCTTCTTTGGTCATCGCATCGAGAACGCTCGCAAGCGTGTCCATGACGGGATTATAACATCCGCCCTGAGGGGGGGTCGCCGTTTTCAGGTTAGAATAATGACATGATCACAACCGCAATCCAGGCCGGAGGCCTTTCAAGCAGGATGGGGGAGGAAAAAGCCCTCCTCAAGCTGAACGGTGTACCGCTGATCGAGCTGATACTGCATAAAATCAAAGATCTGACCGACGAAATTCTTGTCACGACCAACAACCCGGAAGCTTTCGAACACCTTCGCGTCCGACTCGTCGCAGACCCAGTGCCGGGCCAGGGCGCGCTGCGCGGTCTGCATACCGCACTTTCATCTGCCTGTCATGAACGCGTGCTTGTGCTTGCCTGCGACATGCCCTTCATTCAGAGGGAGCTCATCGCAGCCATGATCTCGATCAATTCTTCAGACGATGTGATCATTCCCCTGCACGATGGTCATTATGAACCCATGCATGCCATCTACCACCGTACGCCCTGCCTGCAAGCTGTGGAATCTGCTTTGGACGCGGGAGAAAAAAAGCTCGTGAGTTTTTTTAGCGAAGTACATGTGCATCCACTGGGAGACGAATTTGTCGGCTTGTACGATCCCGGAGGATTTTCATTTTATAATATCAATACCCCCCAAGATCTCCGTATGGCCGAAGAGATCCACAGGGATCTTCGTCACCACGACAGGGACTGAATGCCCAATTCCTGAAACCCTCGACTCTTACACGGGCATGATGATTCACGGCAAGCTTTCACCCGGCGCCCGAGATCACCCCGCCACAAGCAAGGAGAGCCAGCATGTCTTTTGATCCAGGTTTAATCCGTGATGCCTTCCCGGCGCTGAATTCAGGCGCGGTGTATATGGACAACCCCGGTGGCACCCAGGTGCCCACGCAGGTCATCGATCGAATGACGGCCTATTTACACAGGACGAATGCAAATCACGGAGGCGCTTTCGACACAAGCATGAAATCGGATGCGGTCATCTACAAAGCGCGTCAGGCCGTTGCACAATTCCTGAACGCACCATCCCCGGATGAGATCGTCTTCGGCCCCAATATGACGACGCTTACGTTCTCCGTCAGCCGCGCCCTGGCAAGAACGTTAAATCCCGGAGACGAAATCATCGTCACACGCCTGGACCACGATGCCAATATCTCGCCCTGGCTCCTCCTCGCCGAGGATCATGGATGCAAGGTGCGCTGGGTTGATTTCGACGTCGAAGACTGCACGCTGCGCACCGACCAACTTCGAGACCTTCTCGGCGAACGAACGAAGATTGTGGCCATAGGATATGCATCCAATGCCACCGGGACGATCAACCCGGTCGCCGAGATCATTGAACTGGCCCATCAAGTTGGCGCCACCTGCTACGTCGATGCCGTGCAGTACGCCCCCCACGGGCCCATCGATGTCCAAGCGCTCGATGCAGATTTCCTGGCGGTATCCGCCTATAAGTTCTTTGGGCCCCACGTCGGCGCGCTTTACGGTAAAAGGGACATCCTTGAAGAACTCAGGGCGTATAAGGTCCGTCCAGCACCCGATGACATCCCTGAAAAATTTGAGACCGGAACCCAGAACTACGAAGGAATTGCAGGGACCCTGGGCGCCCTTGAATATCTCAACGAGATCGGGATCCGGATGATGGAGGATTCATCAAGAGCGACCAGCACTCAAAATGGAGAAATGCGCTCTACGCTGTACCTGGCCATGAAAGCCATCCAGTCGTACGAGATGCAGCTTTCCCGAGCGCTCATCGAGACGCTCTCCTCGATCCCGGGCTTGAGAATCTGGGGCATTGTGGACGAGAAGGCAACCGCGCAACGGGTGCCGACGGTCTCCTTGACCATGGAGGGCTTCTCGCCCCGCCAGATTGCCACGGAGTTGAATGAGGCCGGTATATATGCCTGGGATGGAAACCATTATGCACTTGCCGTGACGGATCGATTAGGTCTTGAAGACAGTGGAGGCACGTTAAGAATCGGCCTTGTGCATTACAACACATTCGAGGAAATCGATCGTCTGGGAGAGGTGCTGCGTACGCTGAAATAATTTTTGGATGAAGACATCCTCCGTTGCAAAAGATTCCTGGGATAAGGAAAAGGGATTAGGGATTTGGATAAAGGATGTTTGCGCTTTGCTGATCCCCCTTCACCACTCCCCGATCCCTTCGTCCTCATCCCTTGTTCTTGATAAAAAAGTTACAGACAAACATCTAGGTGAGGGGGGCACCCAGATGTCTGCCTGTAAGCGATAATATACCCACAAACAATACGAGCGTCAAGACCAGCCGACCAAGAATTGTGTATTTCCACCTTCCAACCTCGATTGCGCGCCATTGCGCTGTGCTAAATCAGTCATCACCCGGGCTGGGCGCCGTGCGATGATGAGGTGATGGTTGTCGTCGGGATGAGGACAGAATCCACTTAAGCACCCTCCCGCCCACACACTACAATGGGGCACATTCAAGGTTGGATAGGCCATGAAACGCGAATCACTAGAAGATATTCCCCTCTTTCAAGATCTTGCGCCAGAGCATCTTGAGCTGCTGGCCGGTAATTTTCAGCGCGAATCGTTCGATGAAGAAACGACCATCTTCGCACAGGGTGATCGAGCTTTAAGATTGTACGTGCTCGTCTCAGGGAAAGTTGGTATTGAATATAAACCTCACGACGGCGATTTGCTCACCGTGGCAGAAATCCAGGAGGGAGGGGTATTTGGCTGGTCGGCCGCACTCGGTCGCAGCGAGTACACATCCGCGGCAATCACCCGAGATAAGAGCGAGACACTTAGCATCAAGGGGGCTGAGCTTCAACGCTTGTGTGAACAGTACCCAGAGACCGGGGTTATAATACTCGAACGGCTTGCCGGAGTTATCGCAGAGCGGCTGCAGAACACACACACGCAAGTGATCAAGATGCTCCATGATGGCGTAAGGTCTAATTCGCATCCGGATTGATTCTTTCCACCGAGGAGAGGCGACATGGCAAACGTGGAAAACCACAACCATCCCACAGATGTCTCCGACTACGAACGAATGCAAGGACTCATCGAAGTCGTAAGTTCCTATATCGAACAATACCATGGTGGGTGGGTGCGTCTGGTGGACTACGACGGCGAAGTTTTACGGGTGGAAATGGGTGGAGCCTGCGAAGGGTGTTCTCTCTCAAAGAGCACCCTCCATGGATGGATCGAGGGGACGGTGCGCCAATTCTTCCCCGATCTATCCCGGATCGAAG
The DNA here is from genome assembly GCA_964570595.1 of uncultured Anaerolineaceae bacterium. Classification (GTDB taxonomy): domain Bacteria; phylum Chloroflexota; class Anaerolineae; order Anaerolineales; family E44-bin32; genus E44-bin32. Next base: position 17,072 of record CAZMZL010000004.1, read on the forward strand.
CCTTGTAACACCTCAAAACCGCGTGCATTGAATTTATCTGCGTAGAAACAAGATTGCAACTCGATAAAAACCTCTCTCCAGAGTCTTCATCCCACGATATCGGACCTCGTCTTCGCGATACCGGGCGATATGATCCCGTTAACGTCACGGGTGCAATACGCAGTCTTTATGACCGTGCCGCGCCGCCGTGCTCTTGTTCCATAATGACGACCGGGACACCGCTCAGTTCCTGGAATTTCAGGGCATCCTCGATGGTCCCAACAACGCCGGCGCCATAATGCATCGGGATCGCAGCCCGGGTCTCAATCACACCGGCGGCTTCAGCGGCCTCCTCGGCCGTCATGACATATGTGCCGCTTACGGGCAGCAGAGCGATATCGCACGCCAAGCCCTTCATCTCTGGAATGACATCCGTATCCCCAGCAAAATATACTCTCTCGCCTTCGATCGTCAGGATGAAACCCAGGTGATCGGCTCCTCTGGGGTGGAAGGATTTTCCGATGTTGTAAGCCGGGAGAGTTTCAATGGTCACACCCCGATGTTCAAGCATCTCGCCAGGATGCATGATTCTCACCGGAAGCTTCAAAATCGGGACAGAGGATGGGTTTGCGATCAACAGCGTATCATCTCCACGCACCAATTCGACATCCTCAACTGAGCAGTGGTCGAAATGATCGTGGCTGACCAAAATAAGATCTGCTTCAGGTGAATCCATCGGCAGCTTCCAAGGATCCAGGTAGATCACAAGATCTCCATCGATACGAAAACTATCATGCCCCAACCAATGAATGTTTTCTAAGATTTCAGGCAGCTCTTTCATCCTATCATTCCTTAACCCTCGCACACTTCATGGGTCCCGCAAGTTAACCACACAGCGGTTTTCCTTCCGGAATGAACTCAACGCAGTGAGTGTAAATACGCTTCTACGATGCGAATCGCCCCTTCCGGATTGGGGTAAGCTCGCAGTGTGAGTCGGGGCGAATCATTTCCGGTGATCATTTTCGAAACAGGCACGCCTTCTCGGTGGCAGCAGAGCACATCCCTTCCGATCTGGAGCGCGTAAGCAATTTCATACCCCACACCATGAGATGGCGTACTGACTTCTGCGATCACCACATCTGCAGATTGGATCCAGGCGATGTCGCGTGTATAAACCTCGTTTGGCTCCACAATCCTTTCGAGATCCATGACATCAGGACTGGCCAGATGAGCCGTGGGCACATCATGACCGAGCTGGATGAGGTGATCCACGATGAGCGCATAGGTCGATTGGTCATCGCGGCCACCCGTGAGGGAACACGAGAAGTATATATTCATCTTATGGCTTGCTCCACAATTCCATGATTAAATCCCCGATATGGATCCCGAGCAAGTTTGCCCTGATAACCTGGTCGCAAAGTATGAACGCCTCGCCGCGAGCATGATACCATGCCCGCCGTGTTGGACGCACAATCCTGACAATCCCAGACCACTCACCGCCAGGCAGACCATCCCGGCGGTTTTGTGTGATTCGCCTGGTCACGGGCAGATCCACGCTACAGGAGACATGATCGGAAATGTCGGAACGAGTTCAGGGTCCTGTAAAACGGGTCCACGCGGTCCAAGGCTATGGCTTTAAGGGAACGAGCCGGAAGGTCGTGTAGTTAGAATGGCGACCGCGGGGAGGGGGCAGCACCATCCCCATCAAGGCTTTTTTCTTCGAAGATGCCCCGCGGCGAGCAGTGCGGTCCTTCACCTAGCGCAATGACGGGGATGATGTTTCTGTCCACTTCAGCGCGCTTCAAATGGGTGGATACCACAAACTGCTTGAAGGGCAACAGGTCGAATTCAGCATCGAGGACAGCACGAAGAGGCTGCAGGCGTCCGAAGTCATCATCGTGCAGTTCACAACCCCGTTGATCCCCCGTTTACCCTGCTTCCGCAAGAGCGCTTTTCGTTTACGAATAGCTTTTCCGCTCTCGCATCCTGTGCTATGATTTTCACATCAAAGGCCGACCATGGAAACTCGCGACCCCGTTCGATTCCTACAAAATGAAGTTGCCCGTCTGCGACAGGAGAACCTTGAGTTAAAGGAGGAACTCGCCCTCCTGCGCTCGTCGGTTCGCGGCCTTGCTACGATCCAGGAACTTATCAACCGCATGGGTCCCGAAACAAACCTGATCGCTCTCCTTGATGACCTGCTGGCTTCGGCGCTTGCAGTCCTCGACACGAGCAATGGATCCTTGTTGTTGCGTGATGAAGAGACCGATGAGCTCGTCTTCGCTGTGGTGCATGGAGAGGCGCGCCAAGAGCTCACCGGGTTCCGCTTACCTCCCGGGCGGGGAATTGCGGGTTGGGTGGCCGACAACCATGAAGCCGCTATCGTACAGGATGTAAGCAGCGATCCCCGGTTCTATCCCAACGTCGATGAGACATTTGGTTTTCGCACCCAGACCCTGGCGTGCGTCCCTCTCCTGGAAGGCGATCGCCTGCTCGGCGTGATCGAAGCCGTAAACAAACGCACGGATCGGGAGTTTTCAACCGAAGACTATCAGCTTCTCAAGGTTGTTGCACAGCTAAGCGCCGTCGCCATCATACGAGCAGAAGCATTCGCCTGATACCGCTCAAGATCGCAACACGGCTCCGAGCGTTTCCCCTAGTTTTTTTACAATTCGCCCTCTGATCTTAGCCACTTCATCATCCGTCAGTGTGCGGTCGGCAGCCTGGTAGACGAGTGAATACGCCAGACTCTTCTTGTCCTTTCCAACCTGATTTCCACGATACAAATCGAAAAGACGAACATCGACAAGGAGGCTCCCACCCGCCTTCCAGATCACGGTCTCAACTTGTTCGGCAGGAAGCCCCTCATCCACGACGATGGCAAGATCTTCCAACACTGGAGGATAGATTTGCACGGGCCGGATATCCATCGTCTCGGGAATAGATGCTGCGATCGCTTTGAAGCTTAAATCCGCCGCCAGGACCGGGAACTCTTCGATGCGGTATTGCTCTCGCACGACGGGATGAATCTCACCCACAACCCCGATCCGGCGTCCGTCGATCAACACGTGGGCGCATTTGCCCGGGTGGAAGGACGGATGTTGGGCAGTTTCTACGGACGCGTTTTTAATATTTAGGCCGTCGAAAAGTGCTTCGAGCACTCCTTTCAGGGAGTAGAAATCCATCGCGCCATCATCCGCTCCTTGCCATGAGGGGAGTGAATGGGGACCCGAAAGCACGATCGACAACTTCAACAATTCTTCCGGCAATCGACCCGCTTCAGAACTCAAATAAACTGGACCGAGCTCAAAAACGGCGACACGCTCTCGGATTTTCGTATTGCGGGCGACGACCTCAAGCACACTCGCGAGCAAACTGTGCCGGAGCACAACTCTCTCAGCGCTAATGGGATTCTCAAGACGGAAATACTCCCTGTCATCCCCGGAAACACCCGGTGGCAGTAGTTTGGTTTCACGCTCGGGAGTCGTGAGGCGGTAGGTGACGATTTCCTGCAGCCCAAGATCGACAAGCAAGTCTCTCGCGCCCTCTTCGGTTGCAAGGGACTTATTGTCATATTGAGGTGGAATTTCATCCGCGATCATCGTTTCGGGAATCCTGTCATACCCATAGATCCTGGCGATTTCTTCCATCACATCTGCCTTCCCCACGGTCCCTGTCCCAATATCAAGCCGATGATCCGGTGAACCCACCCGCAATTCGGTCTTCTCGACATCCACTTCAAATTCAAGCCGTCGAAGGATGAGCGCCATTTCATCCAGGGTTAGATTTATGCCCAGCCAACGCTGTGCGTCTTCAGGGCTGATTCTCACCTCCGATTGCTCTGGCGGCAGTGGATATTCATCCACCAACCCTTCCGCAATCGTCCCGCCGGTGAGTTCGCCCATGATAGAAAGACAGCGGCGTACGCCGCGCTCGGCCGCCGCCGGGTGTACGCCGCGTTCGAATCGGAATGACGCTTCTGAAAGAAGGTTTTGAGAAGCCCCGGTCCGTCGGATATTGATGTAATTCCACGCCGCCCCTTCCAGCAAGATGTTTTTCGTCTTTTCCCCAACCTCGGACTCGGCGCCACCCATCACGCCTGCAATAGACAGCGCTCCTGCTTCGTCCGCCACGAGGACGGTGAATTCGTCCAACTCGCGCTCGACGCCATCGAGTGTGGTCAGTCGTTCATTCTTCTCAGCCAGGCGGGTGTGAATTCGCGGAGGTTTCCCGCCTGCGCGCTTAACCAGTACATCATAGTCAAATGCATGAAGTGGTTCTCCAATCTCGAGCATCACGTAGTTGGAGGCATCCACGATGTTGTTGATCGGTCTCATTCCAGCCAGAAGTAGACGATACTGGATCCGGTATGGGCTTGGTTTCACCTGCACGTCCTCGATCAAACCGAAGACGAAACGCGGGTTCAATTCAGGTGAAAGAATCTCGATCGAAACTTTTCCTTCGATTGAGGGTCCCCCCCATTGCACCTCGTAGGAAGGTTCTTTTAGGGTCCCTCCGGTGATCGCAGCAACTTCTCTCGCTACACCAAGGATGTTGGCAGCCCTGGCGATATTGGGCGTGAGTGCGATATCGAGCACGGCGTCACCCATATATTCGGCCAGGGGAATTCCCGTTGGAGCATCGGCGTCAAGAAGTATCACGCCTTCATGCTCATCCGAGATGCCCAGCTCTTTTTCGGAGCAAGCCATGGCATAGGATTCGACCCCGCGAATTTTCGCCCGCTTAAGCGTAAATTCCTCCTGGCCGTCTACGTGTCCGTCATAGAGCCGAGCGCCTTCGTTAGCAAACACAACCTTAAGGGGCTTCTCGAGCCGGCCCTTGCCCTTGTAGGGGAACAAGTTGGGCGCACCGGTGACGACGGTATGTTCCTTCTTGCCATCATCAATTCGACCAAGCACGAGCCGATCCGCGTTGGGATGCGGCATCACCTCCTGCAGCGCCCCGACGACGATTCTTTCGGGATCCCAGGCGAGACCCGAGACATAAGTGTCGACCCCGCGCTTATGTCCGCTGCGACCTTCGACCCTTTGATCCGGGAGCGGCAGGCCGACATAACGGATCTCCTCTACTTCCAGCCCTGCCAACGTAAGCTTTTGGGCCAGATCAGGAATACTTAAGTCGATGTCGACAAACTCTTGCAGCCACGAAATGGGAGTTTTCATATGATTATCCTTTAGTGGAAATTTATTCTTTGAGTCAGCAAGGCGAGAAGTCACTCAGGAATCATTAAAGCATCAGATGCCTGGTTCTAACCGTATTGACTGCGAAGCTCTTCATAGGCTTTGCTCCAATCCAATGCCAGATCCCGGTTCGCTGATACCCCGCTTGCTCTCCTTTAAAAATCGAATGTATCCAGTAAGCATTCTTCGCACTTCCTGTAGTTGAATTTTTACGCTTTCAAATTGGTCCTTACTTATATAGCCCAGACGATGTGTCAAATTTAGATGGGAGTATGTCTCATCGAGGGAGCCACGCGCAATGTAGCTGTACATGACACCTTCCCGGAAGTAATATCTGCCAAATCCCTGTGCAATATTTGCAGGTATGCTCTGTACAGATCGCCTCATTTGTGAAGATAGGCCCATTTCTCTTCTTCAGGAAAACTTGTCACAATATCTCTACCCACCAGAACCGCTATATTCTGCGCCTTCTTCCAGACCTGCAGACTCTCAAGTCCTTTCTCTGCCATTTTTCCTCCCCCTTGCTATTGGATCGCGATAACGGTTTACGCATTATCTGAGCGCCATTGGGCTCCTATGTTATGTCCCTTCGCTCCCTTGTGCCTTTGCGCCCCTGTGTCTTTCCATTCCTAAAACTGCTCCAAAAATCTCAAATCATTCGCCCAGAAGTAGCGAATGTCGTCGATGCGGTGTTTCAGCATGGCAATCCGCTCCGGGCCCATACCGAACGCAAATCCCGAGAAGATTTCCGGATCGTAGCCACCGTTTTTAAGCACATTCGGGTGCACCATGCCGCATCCTAGGATCTCCACCCAACCCGTCTTTTTGCAAACCGCACAACCCTCTCCACCGCAGACCAGACATTCAATGTCCATCTCGGCAGAGGGTTCGGTGAACGGGAAGTGATTGGCCCGAAAACGGGTCCCGATGTCCTGGTTGAACATTCGCTTTGCGAATGAAATCAAGGTGCCCTTCAAATCGGAGAAGGTGATCGTTTTTCCCACAGCAACACCTTCCACCTGGTTAAATTGGATTTCCGACCTTGCCGATATCTGTTCGTAGCGGTAGCACATACCCGGCAAGATCACGCGGATCGGTTCGGGCGCCCTTTCACGCATCACGTGGATTTGACCCGGGGAGGTATGCGTACGCAGCACGATCCCGGGCTCTGTGGTGTAGAACGTATCCCACATATCACGGGCAGGATGGTAGGGCGGCATATTGAGTAATTCAAAGTTGTATTCATCGGTCTCAACTTCGCGCGAGCGATATACCTGGAACCCCATATCGGCGAAGATGTCATTCACCTGGCGCAGGATTCTGTTGGAGGGATGAATCCTGCCGCGGGCGATAGGGCGCCCGGGTAGGGTGACATCGATCCTGTCCTCGCTTAAGGATTGCTGAAGGGTATGAAGCCGGAGCTTATTTACCCGAGAATCATACGCGGTTTGAAGGGCCACTTTCACTTCATTGGCACGACGCCCGATCTCCGCCCGTTCCTCCTTAGGATACGCACCCAAAGAACGAGTGATCTCACTCAACTCTCCTGAACGGCCAAGGTATTTCACTTTCCAGGATTGCAGACCGTCTTCGCCCTGAGCCGCATCCAGTTCGGCCAATCCCTCTTGATGTAATTTTTCCAATCGCTCCTGCATCATCCCTCCCGTATACAAACATCGAGCTTTGATCCGTGTATGTTGCGTTAAACAAAAGCCGCCCCATCAAGGGGCGGGAAGATCATCTCACGGTACCACCCTTGTTGACCTCAAAAGGCCCACTTTACCTTGACGGCTAGTTTCGCAGCGATCAAGTTCCCTTGATAACGGTGGGTTTCCGGCCCAAACTACAAATCTCGTCCGAGATGTTCCCCTGGGCGGCTCAGGAGAGAACTTCAGCGGGCTTCACTCGAACCGCGCTCGCAACCAAGGCTCGATCTCTCTGGCGAGTTCCCTCCGCCTACTTTTCTCCGTCTCAGCATTTTCGGGTTAAGTTTTTGGTATCTTTATTATGCCAATTTCGACCTTTCTGTCAATATCAGGTTTAGATATCAGGTTTAGATAACGGTCCTCTTGCTCTTCAGAAACCCCCTTAATGATCAACCGGAGTGCATATCCCGGGAACAAAATACCGGATATCCACGTCCCTGAATCAATGAGTCGAAAATCTTTTTCCACGTTGAGAGGAGCACTCCATGAACCCTCGAACAAGGTTAATACTGATCCTTCCGCTCGCATTGATCGTATCGAGCTGCGGCTTCTTGCCCATCCAGACCACGTCGAATGCCGACGGGGCGTGGTTGGACTGGGACGGCAAGGAGGGTTGGTCGGGGTCCATCCCATCAGTCGAATCGGCCCTGGGGATGAAATCCTCATCCGACGCACTAGAAGAGATGCCCCTCGCAGCCCCTGCCGAAGTGGGCGGGGAGTTTTCCGAAGCGGAGAGCGAGGTACGGAACCAGAATTCCGACCTGCGCGCGGGAAGCGTGGACGACAACGCCGCCTGGGATGATTATTTGCTCTATCGCCTCCAATTTCGCGACTGGGGGATCGAGTCGCATGAAATCGACGTCACTGAACGACATACCATCCAGGTCGTGAACACCAGCGGCTTGCCCATTCTCGGCGCCGAGATTGAGATTCTTGATGCGACTGGGCGCAGGATCACGTCCATGCTCACCCACGGGGATGGCACGGCGCTCTTCTTCCCACAGGCCTACGATTCCGGGAACGGACTGAATATAAGGATAATTGCGAGCAAAGACGGGGCCTCGGAAGAACTCCCTCTGAACCGCGACGAGAGAGAACATCGTATCGTGCTGGATGCTCGGGGCGCGAGCGATCCCGTTCGCCTGGACGTCCACTTCCTCATCGATGCCACCGGAAGCATGAGCGATGAGATAGGACAGTTGAAGGACAACATGATCTCCGTTTCAGAGCAAATTAAGACACTCCCATCAAGACCCGATGTGCGTTTTGGGATGACGGTATACCGCGATCGAGGGGACCTCTTCGTGAGCCGGACGCTGGACTTTACACCGGATGTGGAAGATTTCACTCGAGAGCTGGACCAGGTCGTTGCCGATGGCGGCGGGGACTATCCCGAGAGCCTGAATGAGGGATTACACAAGGCGATCCACCTCCCTGAGTGGCGACAGGAAGAGACAATCAGCATCGTTTTCCTCATTGCAGATGCGCCCCCGCAGCTTGGTTACACACAGGACTACGATTATGCCGACGAGGCCCTCATCGCCGGCGAGCGCGGCATAAAGATTTTCCCACTTGCATCGAGCGGGCTCGACGATCAGGGTGAATACATTTTCCGCCAGCTTGCACAGGCGACCTCCGGAAAATTCCTGTTTCTCACCTACGGCGCCGGCGGCGCGCCCGGTGATGATACGACCCACCACGTAGACGACTATAGCGTGCTTTCGTTAGACGATCTTGTCGTAAAAATGGTCGAGGAAGAACTTGCCGCACTTGCAGTTCCATCCCAGTAATTCTGGATCACCGAATTTGCGGACCGGTGCCATAACCCTCGATCCGAGAAAGATGATGGTGCCAATTCGATGACGATGAAGTCGATCCTCCAGCATTAAGGTACATCCGCTTCGGGGCAAATTCTCCTTGCCTCCGGCGGATGTTTCTAATATTCTGTAGAGATATCCCGGCCGCCTCAGTCCATTCCGGCGGCTCCAGGATCATTTAGAATAGTGCGAATCGCCCTAGCCTTGAAGATTGTTCAACTGGAGGATGAGATGACATGGATCGCTGAACTGCTCGGGACGAACAAGCCCATTATCGCTATGGGGCATCTGCTCCCCCTGCCCGGTGATCCAGGATATGACCGCAAAAGAGGGATGGAGTGCATTCTCGATCACGCCCGGGCGGACCTCGAAGCGCTCCAACTCGGAGGGGTCGATGCGATCATGTTTTCGAACGAAGCAAGCCTGCCTTATCTAACAAAAGTCGACACCGTCACAGTAGCGGCTATGGCGGCGGTGATCGGTGAACTTCGAAAAGAAATCAAGGTGCCCTTTGGTGTGAATGTCCTCTGGGACCCGATCGCTTCCATAGATTTGGCCGCAGCTACCGGCGCGACCTTCATCCGTGAGATTTTCACCGGCGTGTACGCCAGCGACTTTGGACTATGGAACACAAACTGTGGTGCTTCAATTCGTCATAAACATTCGGTCGGCGCTGAAAATGTACGCCTGTTCTTCAACATCGTCCCGGAATCGGCAGCCTACTTGTCCTCAAGAGATATCACCGATATTGCCCGATCCACCGTCTTCAACAATCAGCCAGATGCCCTCTGCGTTTCGGGCCTTATCGCCGGTGACCCGACCTCTTCACAGGTCCTGAGTACCGTAAAAACCGCTGTCCCGGACACCCCCGTGTTTGCGAACACAGGCGTCCATATCGATAATATTGAAGAGCAGCTTTCCATCGCTGATGGGGCAATCGTCGGCACCACGTTCAAAAAGGACGGTCATATTTGGAATCCCGTAGACCCTGATAGAGTGATGCGCTTTATGGATGCCGTTCAATCCTTCAGGAGTTCGTAGAGGAGAAATTTAGTGGAAACAGTAGATTTGCTGAGAGAGTTAACCTCGATTCCCGCACTTTCAGGCCATGAAGATGAAATGATCACTCACCTCGTTTCAGTATTCAATACATATGCGGACGAGGTTCGGGTCGATCGATTGGGAAATGTGGTGGCGACAGTCAACGGGAAAGCCGAAAAGCCCGGCTTGCTCATTTTCGCTCATATGGATGAGTTGGGATTAATTGTTCGCAAAATTGAGGATGATGGTTTTCTCCGTTTCGAACGAGTTGGTGGAGTCCCCGAGAAAACACTCCTTGGATCATGGGTCGAGATTCATACGGGCAAGGGCGAACGCATTCCCGCACTGATCGGCACCACATCACATCATGTAACCCCTCCAGAACGAAAATTCGTCGTTCCAAGCAGGCTGGAGATGTATGTCGATGTTGGCTGCAGCTCTCGCGAGGAGGTCGAGGCTCTGGGCATCCAGGTGGGAGATGGAATCACATACAATCACACCTTTCGCCGACTTGGGAAAGATCGAGTTGCCGCAAAAACACTCGACAACCGGGTCGGCCTCGTCCTGCTCATCCAGACACTCGAGGCACTTGCGAGGGAAAAACCCGCCAGCACCGTATATATCGCCGCCACCGTTCAGGAGGAATTTAACGTACGCGGCGTCTGGCCCGTATTGCTATATCACAAGCCCGACGCGGCGATTTGCCTGGATGTGACCATCGCCACGGATACTCCGGAGATCCGCCATCTCGCGGATATGGCAATTGGCCGCGGGCCTGCGATCGGTCTGTTTGAATTCCACGGCCGAGGGACCCTCGGCGGTCTCATACCCCATCCGAAACTGCGAGGCTTCATCGAGGATACCGCCCGAAGAGAAGGCATTGCGCTTCAGCGGGAAGTCTTGATCGGCATCATCACGGATGCATCCTTCAGTCAGCTTCTGCATGAGGAAGGAATTCCGACGGCATCGCTCGCCGTACCCACGCGCTATACACATGCACCGGTCGAATCCTGTTCTCTCCGTGACATCGATGAGACCGTGCAATTGCTTATTGCAGTGGCACGACAATTCGACGAAACAATCGATTTATCTCGAGGGACGTAGTCATGGTTAAGATTGCTCCATCCATCGCGTCCGCGGATCAGGCAAATCTGCGCAAAGCTGTGGAGGACGCCGATGAAGGCGGGGCCGACCTCATCCATTTCGATATTGAAGATGGGGTGTTTATCCCCAATCTGTCCTTTGGACCCAAGACGATACGAAACCTGCGGTCCTTTTCCTCGCTGCCATTCGATGTACATTTGCAGGTATCGAATCCGGAACAGTATCTGGAGCACGTAATTGAGGCGGGTGCAGATATTGTCACCCTTCAGGTGGAATCGACCCATTTTCCCTACCGTGCGATCTACGTGCTAAGACAACTCGGCGTCAAGGCCGGGCTAGCTTTTACTGCAGCGAGTCCCTTGGACATGTTGCCGCCGATCCTCGATCATCTCGATGTGGTTCATCTGATGACGGCAGAACCGAATGGGAGCGCGGATCATTTTATTGAGGGTCTTCTGGGCAAGATTCAATCGGCCAGAGCGCTGATAGGTTCCCGTAACATTGAGATTGAAGTCGATGGCGGGATCGGCTTTCAGAATGCGGCTGAGGTTGTACGTGCTGGCGCGAGCATCCTGGTCGCTGGACGAGCCGTCTGGAACGAACCCGATCCCCGAGTCGCCATAGCCAAACTACGTTTGGCTGGAGATACCTGAGTTAACCTCACAAAGCCGTTCTCGTCGAGTTTCTATGGACCCGCGAACTTGCCTTCAGGTTCCTGCACAATCCTTCAACGCCTGGGTGAGTTCCGGAAGACCCTGAAAGACCCAATCCGGCTTCAGGCTGCTATTCGCGACATCCTCGAGATTGGCGATGCCGCTCAACAGCAGAATCGTCTTCATCCCATAACGGTTTCCCCCAGCGATATCCGTGTCCAGACGATCACCCACCGATACGATTTCTGCCGGGGATAAGCTCAGTCGTTCAACAGCTAGATCGAAAACTCCACGCTCCGGTTTTCCCATGATGATCGGTTCAACATCGGTCGTAGCACGCAATGCGACCACCATCATCCCGCTTCCCGGGAGAATTCCCTCCTCCGTAGGATAGCTTGGATCGGCGTTGGTGCCGATAAATTGCGCCCCGCCACGGATGAGAAGAGTCCCGCGCTTAAAGGTCTCATAGGTGAGACCACGTTCGAGCGCAACGACGACGGCTTTGACATCCTCATCAGCTAATACGAATCCGGCTTCTGCGATCAGTTCCTTCAGCGCCGCTTCACCGATGACATGAATGCAGGTTCCTCTTGCGTAGCGGCTCTGCAGGTAGTGGACCGTCGCGACAGCGGAGTTTATGATCCGATCTACGCTGACATCCAGCCCCATACCGCGCGCTTTCTCGGCAAACCCTTCCGGTCGCATCGATGGGTTATTGGTTGCCAGCACGTAGTTTAGATTCCGGCCTTCAATCAAATTAAAAAACGAGCCCAAACCGGGCAGGGGCGTCATGCCATGCCACAACACTCCGTCCATGTCGAGGACAAGGCCTTGAATGGAGCATAAACCTCCGATTGCATGACCGAGCAAATCAGTCGATCCATGGCCCGTCATCGTATTTTCCTTTTGTCAATGCCGGCCGGTTCAGTTGCGCACATGATTAATTCTGACGATCGGTATCTTTGTGTCATGAAGATGGGGCCAGGGAATCAAGAAGTCGATCCGCGATCGCTACAAGCTGTCCCTCGTCCACAGACGTGCTGCGCAATGAAACATTCACAGCCGCACCGGTACCGGGACGGATGGTAATTGTGGCTTGTATGCCATCCATCCCTTCCTTGCCATTAGCGATAATGAGACCGCCTACGGGCCGTGTCTTCCATATCTCAAATCCCATCTCCTGAATCGACTCAAGGCACGCTTCAAAAGCCTCGTTGGGGGTTTGAGATGGAAAATCTCCTGATTTTACGACTTCCGCCATTTATTTGCTCCTCTATCGTTATTCCATGGATGCACGAATACGATCGATCTAGGTTTCGTCTTCGCCAAAATTTTCTTCAATCAAGACCCTCAAAGCCTCGATCACCTCTTTCTCATCAGGCCCATCAGCAGTGATTTCGACCTCATCGTCGTGATGCACGCCCAGGGTAAGCACGCGAAGAATGCTCTTCGCATCCACTGGTTCACTTCCCTTGGTGAAATTTTTTACCGTAATGCTTGCATCGAATTGACTTGCAGTTTGAACGAATTTCGCAGCAGGTCGGGCGTGCAACCCCACTGGATGGCTAATGGTGATTTTGAGTGTTTCCATAAACTGAACTCCTGGGAAATGGTTTTTTTGAAATGCGCGATCCAATCATCCTATTACGGGGCAAGGACCAGCCCTGTCATAACCCTGACAACCCGGGGTGCAACGACCCGATAATTTTAGCACTTTACGATCTGGAAGACGGACCGACCGCCGGTTAATCCCATCCGGGATTCAAAACTGATATCATATTAAGGAAATGTTCTCGTTTTGACAGAACTTTAAACTCGAGCGAATTAAAAAGGAGCATGTCTAGATGTCTAAAAAAACGGCTTTCATCGTCTGCGACTCGCCTATGGATGCAAATAAATGGAGCGCGTTGCTTCAAAGCGAGCATTACCGCACGATCGTGGAGCACTATTCTGGCGCGGTCATTGACATGCTGAAGGGGGAAGAAGCAGATCTCCTGCTCATAGAGGAGGTCTCCCCGTCCATGGGACCGAGCAGTTTCGATTTGATCAAGAACATACGGAGCGAACCCGGTCTTGAAACGCTGCCAATCTTGCTGCTTTCTATCGAAAAAGATCCGCAGCAGTTCCCGGATGCGGGCCGGACCGGAGCAAACGTGGACCTGGTGAAGCCCGTCTCCGATGAGGACGTACTCTCTCATGTACGGGATCTCATGGGATAAAGTATCCCGCAGCATGCTGCAGGACGTCTTCCAAGGAAAAAGTCTGAATGGTAGTTGGCGCCCCCATACCCGCCGCTCGTCCTTCATCCCTGCGGCAAACTACAGGGTTTTCTGGCTGGCTCCCACAAACAACCCGAACAACTTTTCCAATGAACTGTGGACTTTAAGAATTCGTTCTCGAGGTTTCATTCCCTCGCGAGCACCATGAACCATAACGGCATCATTTCATGTGCAGGGGGAAGGAAATCGTGCATCCATAACGCCAGGATCGGCGTATATCACCCCTCGCTGCAGCGTATTCAACAAATCGCTCTTCGCCCCCCTACGCACCGACCTGTATGCATTGCGACCGATGGAAGCTCCGGCATCCTGCTCAGTCTGACCACCCCTGCTGCGTTTCCAGTGCTCCAATTCGTGCTTCAAGCGTTGCAATTTCGGCCTGCAAGGTCATGACAACATTCTCCTGAGGGAGAGCCTCAGTTTCTTTGGGAACAGCTGTTGTTTGAGAATGAGGGGTATCGATTGCGATATCGTTCGACCTACCGGTCAGGACAACCATCGCGAGCCCCAGAAGCAAGATGATCAAAAAAAAGCCTCCCAATCGCAGTATCCCGCCTCTCCTTAATCTTTCTTTTTCATCCATGTGATTCCTCGCTCATCAGCCGATCCGTACAAGTCATAGTTTCCAGGTCAGAAAAAACATGTTCAAGCTGCTGCCTCAAATCGTGTTTCTCAAAACGCACGATCTTGCGGGTGATGCAGTTGCCGGAGCGGAAGGATGATGGTCTTTCAGGATGTTTCCGGATGCTGGGGCCGGCTGCGTTTATCCCCTCTACCGCCACGGGTAAACAAGCATCTTGAGCGACCGATCCGCCTGCAACAGCAGATGGATTGCTTTTGAGACATCTCCCAGGCCAAAGGTATGTGTGATGAGAGGATGGGCATCAATTCGTTTTGACTCGAGTAGATCGAGAACATCCCTGGTATGTATGTGATTGGCCGAATAGGAGGAGTTTATTTGAATCTCGCTGAAGTAGAGCGCGTTGGGGTTCACATCCCAGGTCACCTCTGGGGCGGGAGGGGCTCCAAAGTGAATTTGTCCGCCTCGTTCACACAGCTCCCAGCCCAATTCCCAGGCGGGCAGACTCGGCGCCAGGACGAACACGGCGTCAGCGCCCAGACCGTGATTTTGATCTTTTAATTTTTCGATTGGATTCTCATTCTTAGGATTAATCACAAATTCGGCGCCCAGCTTCCGGGCCACACCCAATCTCCAGGAACTGAAGTCAAGGGCAAATATCTTGCCAGCATGGGACAATTTCAATAGTTCTAAGTAGCACATACCCATAAATCCCATGCCAATGATGGCGACGGTATCGCCGGGATGGATGGGCGTCTGCCTTACGCCCTTCAGCGCGCATGCCATCGGTTCAATGAGTGTGCCCTCCTCAAAAGACACGTTGTCCGGAAGCCTGAGCATATCAAGGATGACGTTTTCAGCCGGAACCCGGAAGTATTGCGCAAAACCGCCCGGGTCGATTTTCGTCTTCCCAAATTTCTCGCAGAGCGTGTATCGACCTCGATGACAGAAATGACACGACATGCAGGGGACATGGTGATGCACGAATACCCGATCACCTTCGTGAAATTTATCGACATCTTCCCCCACAGCGACCACAAC
Source organism: uncultured Anaerolineaceae bacterium (assembly GCA_964570595.1). Lineage (GTDB taxonomy): Bacteria > Chloroflexota > Anaerolineae > Anaerolineales > E44-bin32 > E44-bin32. Next base: position 32,473 of record CAZMZL010000004.1, read on the forward strand.
ACCGGTTGGTTCATGTCCCAGCACTTTCGGGGCGCGAGAAGCCAGATACCATTCCATGGTTTCGCCCCCGCACAAACCGCAAACTTCCGTTTGGACCAGCACATCCCCCCTGTTCAACTCAGGTATGGGTTTTTGCTCAATGCGAACATCATCATTGCTGTAATAGTTCGCGACGTTCATGGAAGCTTTATCGAGTGCCATGATATCCCTCATCGATTAAGGTGCAAACCAATAAAATCGACCCGTGATGATCTTCATCGCCATGGGTAATGGCGAAGGTCAGGACTTATTCTCCCGGATTCGGTCGAATGGCGACCTTGATCACATCACCTTTCCCCATTTTATCCAAAGCGAGTTCGACATCTTCCAATGGCATCTCCTCGCTGATTAGAACGTCCGCGTCCAATGCGCCCGCACATATGAGCTCGAACGCTCTCAGCACATCAAGGGGTGTGCCATGGAAGGCGCCATGCATACTCAGTTCACCGTAATGCACTTTATGAGTGTCCAGGGGGACCGGCGTTCCTTCCTTCAACCCCCCAAACCATAACACCCTTCCCCCCTTCCTCACAACTCGGAGTGCGGTTACCCAGGCTTCGGCAGCACCCGCGCTCTCGATGGCGACGTCCACCCCCAACCCGTCGGTAAGATCGAGTATGGTCTCGAGGGGATCACTCGAGGCAGGATTGATGGTCGCAGCTGCACCGAGTTGCTTCGCGGCCGCAAGACGAGTGTCGCTGAGATCCACGGCGATGACCTCGGAGGCACCTGACCGCAATGCCATTTGCAGATGCATGAGTCCAATCGGACCTCCTGCACCGATAATGGCAACACGCTCACCTGCCTGGATTTGAATCACTCGCTGACCATGAACCACGGTTACGAATGGCTCTAGCAAGGACGCTTGTCGATACGAGACATGCTCGGGGATATGAAAGGTGTTTAACCGCACAATCGGCCCGGGGACAAGGATATATTCCGCGTAGGCCCCAAAATTAAACAGGATGTCCTCACAGATATTTTCCTGCCCGTGTTTACAATAATAGCAAGACTGGCAGGGTGCGGAGTTATGAGCAACGACGCGCATACCAGGCTCGTATTTATCCACTCCGTTCCCCACAGCTACGATGTCACCCGCGAATTCATGCCCGAATGGAGAAGGTGGATTCATCAGATGATGACCTCGGCGAAATGTCTTTAGATCGGTGCCGCAGGTTGTGGCACAAACCACTTTCACCAGTATTTCGCCAGGTCCCGGCTCAGGGACGGGGGTATCCTGAACTTGGATGCGTCCCGGTTGAAGAAACATCATGCTTTTCATGATCTAGGTATCCGCCTGTAAAATAAACTCATTCATCTATCTGTGGATTTGCCGTCGAACTTTATATGAGCTAAGCGACATCCGTGGGATGGTAATGCTCGATATGCAATTGCCGTAATACACCCACTTCTGTCATATCCAACGCCTTGGGCATCTTCCCCATCGAACGTGCCAGGATCGTAAAACGTGCTGAAACCTCCGCCGCAATTGTCGTCGAGTAAGCTTCATCGAGATCAGATCCGACTGTGATCATGCCATGCTGCCCCATGAGTACTGCGACACCGCTCCCCATGACGTCGATGACGATCCGGGCAAGTTCATCCGTTCCAGGACGCCGATAGGACGCGACGGGCACGGGCGCGCCGATACACAAAGCGGCTTCGGTTACGACCATTGGAATCGACTCGCCCACGATTGCAAAAACCGAGGCATAAGGGGCATGGGTGTGTACCACGCCCCCGACGTCCTCACGCTCTCGATAGAAGATTGTGTGCATCGGGCTTTCACTCGTTTGCTTCCACTTACCATCCACGACTTTCCCGGTCAAATCGATGATGACGATGTCTTCGACCCGCATCTTTTCATATTCGATGGCGCTGGGTGTGATGGCGATCAAGCCGGATTCCCGGTCAAGCGCGCTAAGATTGCCGCCCGCCCCAAAAGCCAATCCATCCTTGATCATCTGTTGTGCGCGATCCAATACGTGCTGCCTGAGCGCCTTTAAGAGCATAGATCCTTCCTCCAATCATGGGCATTGAATCCGTCGGAGTGCGGGAGGTGAAGAAGCTGTACGTTGAGTTACGCTTAACCTCTCGCGGCTCAACCACGACGAATAGCTTCGCAGAGAGCTGGATTGTTTTGTCCCATAGAGTGTACGTTACCTGCAGTTTCTCTCCCCCTGACCAACCTCATGCGAAACCGATGATTTGCTTCATAAGTTATTCCGGTGAAGTCATTCGGCTGAAGATCGCTTCCCCTGGTAAAAAACGTTAAATCATATTAACCCGGGATGCGGGTTGGGTTCACGTCTTGTGTTTTTGTAATAATTTGATAAGAAGAAATGGCTCGACTGGCAAACCCTGGCTACTCTTCTTGTAGCGCAGCGACGATATCCGCCTTCAATTGATCTACACCCACGCCAGAAAGAAAGGGGACACCACCAAAAACTGGGACACCAAGATCGTCGGGAACGGGGGTCATCGCAATGATGATATCCGGGGAAAATGTCTGGATCTTCCCGCGAATTTCTGATGCTTTGCACTGAGACACATCGACATCGATCCCGGCTTCTTTTGCTGTCTCAGTCACCGCATGAGCTGCATGAGTTGCAGTCGCGATGGATGTGCCGCATGCCACTAAAATTCTCTTCTTAGCCATGAATGCCTCCAATAATCATTGAATTCGTTCGTTAAAAATCTCCGCAATCTGTTCGGCAGAAGTTGAGGTGACAATCTTGCGAAGCACCTTCTCATCCTGGAATAGGGCCACAAGATTCTGAAGCAATGATACCAAAGTTTCTGACTTCATCACAGCGAGCATGCAAATGATCTGTGCCTTAACCGTACCGTCGGGATTTCCCATTTCGCCAAATTCCACCGGGGTTTCCGGTACACCTATCGCAATCGCCGAACGGACGACGTGTTCGGGATCGGTATGGGGTATGGCAACCTGGATGCCCGACGTCGGTAGACCAGTGGCGAATATCTTCTCCCGCTCGATCGCCGCTTCGACGTATGTGTCCCGCACATAGCCTTGTTCGTGAAGCAGCCCCCCGAGCGCGCGAATGACATCTGTTGATGAGGTGGCCTTCAATTCTGGGATGATGAGGTTCTCGTGAGCCCACTGCACAACACCTTCCCCGCCGCCTGTGTCATCGTGCATAATTTGCCCTAGTCCTCCCCTCCGGAAGATTGCACCTCGGTTGCCTCTGTCTCCCTGCTTCCATCCAGAAGACACTGCTCGATCCATTCTGGAGTGAAATCCAGATGTTCCTTAACATGTTCGGGGGTCGCTCTAACGGGCCATAACTCCCAACGATGCGGCACGAAAAGAGCGGTCTCCTTGACGATTTTGGTCCAGCCAGGATAGATATCCTCGTAGAATTTTTCAATCGACTTTTGGGTCTGTTTGCCTGTGGGTGTTTTGGCATTTTCCCGGACATAGATCGTGGTGCGCTCCTCGATTTTTTGAAGTTGGTACTTCCCGGCAATCCAAAATCCCAGGACCACCGTGAGGAAGAAACCGACGGGTATCGGGTTCGCAATCCCCCAACCGATCACATCACGGGACCAGGGCCCCAAGACGCCGTAGATCATTTCTTGGATCATCGCTTACGTCCGTTTTCGCGGAACTATGCAAAGAAATCCGAGGGGTTCGGAACCCTCCGTGCGAAATTGATGTACTTCATTTCCCGGAATATAGACGATATCCTGAGGGCCAACGCTCACGGTCTCATCCCCGAGAAGAACTTCTGCCCTGCCATGAACGATGTACACCCCATGATCATGTTCGTGTTGATCGAGTGATGTATTTCCCCCGGCTTCAACCCGGAAGTAGCGGACAAAGTAATTGGGTCTACCATCCTGCGGTCCAATGATGACTTTGCCGGTTACGCCTTTCACGTCAGGCAGATCGTATGTCTTCGGACGAACATTCTCCCAATCCAGGTTGTCGGGTTCGCCAATTTGCCGATGCACACTGCCCATTCTAAGACCTCCAAAGTTTCTTCATGGAAGATATTGTACACAATAATTGCCGATAGGATTACAGAAATCTGAACGTAAGGCCTGAGATCGAGAAATATTATTCAGGGGGCGGGAAGACTCCCGCCCCCTGATGTTAAACTAGGGTTGTAATCCAACTTGACGAGGTCAATCCATCGCAGGAGAAGCTGCTTCTGCTTCGACCTTTGCTCCAGTCAGCGCCTCCCAGGAGGATGTATTCCGCTTGAACAACAGTGCGGCGACGACGACGCCTGCCAGAATAACGCCCGCGGCGACCCAGCCAAAGATCGGGCTTATGCTCGCCGGCCAGACAAACAGGTACACCCAGATGTCCCAGCCATCGCCCACAGCGCTGATCAACGAGGCGCCCTCGGGAAGTGCAGCGCCAGCATCAACAGCCGCCTGGGTGATGTAGGGAGCCATCCAGGTGCCCATATAAAGCCCAACGACGGACATGATCGTGCCGATGATGATCATTCGTCCTACATTCCCGCGCGTGATGGGAGCCATCATCGCAAACAGGAACGGAAACACGGCCAGGTCCGCAAAGGGCAAGAACTCGTTCCCGGGCAGGAATACCGCAAGAGCAATTACGATGGGCACGAGTACGAGTGAAGCCGCCAACGCTGCCGGATGTCCGATCAAGATCGCCGAGTCTAGGCCAACCCAGACCTCGCCGCCACCAAAGCGGCGATTCATGAAATCACGGGCAGCTTCCGAGATCGGGATCAAGCCTTCCATGAGGATGGCGACCATCCTCGGCAGCAGGAACATGACCGCAGCGAGTTCCATACCGACCGTGAGCACGGTGAGCGTGCCTGTTACCCAGTTCCCATCCGCCGGGGGCAGGAAGGCAATCGCCCCCAGAACCAGGCCGATGACGAGGCCCAGAATGAGGGGTTCACCAAAAACGCCGAAGCGCCGCTGAATGGCATCGGTGTCTGCATTCCAGTCCTTCAGTCCCGGGATCTTGTCGATCAACCAGTTCAAGAAGATCGTCGGGATGGTCATCGACGTGGAGAAACCATGCGGGATGGAAAGCCCTGGCAGATTAAAGAACTGCTGGACTGATTTCGCCGTCCAGTCCGCCATAAACAACATCAGCGCTGCAAAGACTGCCGCAGCGGCAATCCCCATGGCCAGACTCCCGGTAATGACAACGACCAGAGCTCCAGCGAAAGCGAAGTGCCAGAAATTCCAAACATCGATGTTGAGGGTCTTCGTCAGACCCACTGCTAACATGACAATGTTGACGAGCAGAGCGACAGGGATGATGTAGAGACCAACAGTCGACGCAAAAGCAATCGTCGCCGATGTAGGCCAACCGACGTCTACGACGGTCAGCGATGCTCCTGTCTTGGTTACGATCGCCTGAGCCGTTGTGCTCAAGGTCCCCCACATTAGCCCGATGACGAGGTTAATACCGATAAAGGCAACGCCGATCGTGACGCCAGCTCGGAATGCACGACCAGGCTTTGCCCCCAGTATAAGCCCGAGAATAAAGATGATGATCGGGAGCATAATCGCAGCGCTCGCCTGTTGGAAGAATTGTTGAAGGGCTTCTAACATTCCTACTCTCCTTTATCTATTATTTGATTCGTTGATCAATAAATGTTTACTTCCTCATTTCCCCCATCGATATCCACGATGATCTCGCTCCGATATCTTCCCTCCTCCCTTTTGTTCTCGTTCAGTTGGATGTGCTATTTACAACCCTAAATCTTGTGAAATGGCACGGTGGAACGTGGATGAGATCGTAGTACGTCCAAATCGCTCCTTCTCAACGCACCCTGCAGGGAAAATTCCCAATCGTTTGAATTCCTCACAAGGAAAAATATGACTCATCAAGCTTGGGCTCGACTACTGGCGGCAGTTCATGTGGTTTTGAACCTGAAGAGGTCTCCCGTCGGAAAGTTCGACAGCGGCCCAAGTCCCAAGTTTATTATCGAAACACGATGAGCGCCAATCAAGCTTGATCCGAGTCTTCCACCTTCAGGTGAGGGACGCAATGAAAATCCGGAGCCGTTGCCTGCAAGCCGTGGAGATCTCTCCAATGCACCCATAGATGGCGAAACCTGAACCAATCCGTCTTCCATGATCATTGTAATCACACGACTTGAGGCTAAACTTATCTAAAGGGGAGCATCTTCTTTTCGCCAGGACCCGCAGGAGACCGACACGATGACCTGGACCTCGAGAAAACGTGTAGAGACCGCACTCGATCATCGCGAACCCGATCGCGTCCCTACCGACCTCACCATCACCGAAGGACCCTATAAAAAGTTGAGGGCTGCTCTAGGACTGCACCCGGACCACGATCTAAAGGCGAGTTCCTTTACCGAGGTTCGCCCAGCCACTGACGTCCTCGCAGCTCTTGGGATTGACATTACCTGGGTAAAACTACGACCTCCTTCAAACTGGAGTCCCCCTCCGCCATTAGCGGATGGGAGCCGGCTTGACGAGTGGGGCGTAGGTCGCAAGAAAATTGAGGTCGCTCAGGGTATCTACCTGAACGAAGTGACCGCCTCCCCTCTGGAGCACGCAACGCTGGAAAGCCTGGAGAACTATCCCTGGCCCAACGCCGATGATCCCTCTCGCGTGGAAGGGCTGGAGAAGGAAGCCAGAACGTTGTTCGAGGAAACCAATCTGGCCATTATGGGGCGCTTTGGTGGCACAATCCTCGAACAGGCAGCATATCTCCGCGGTTGGGAACAATGGCTCATGGACATGATCGTAAACGTCGAATTCGCCAGAAGTCTGCTGCACATCATCGCAGGTATTCAAATCAAACTGGATGAAGCCGGCATTCGTGAGGCCGGAAAGTACCTGAGTATTTTTAAGTTAAGTGGAGAAGATTTCGGGATGCAGGACCGACCCCTCTTTTCCAGGAAGCTGTGGGAAGAACTGGTTCTCCCCATCCTTTCGTCTCGCTGGAAAGCCGCCCGCGAAGCCTTGGACCGTTACGCACCACACGTGAAGCTTCTCCTCCATTCTGACGGTGCAATCCGACCCTTCATTAAAGATATTATTGCAAGCGGCATTGACATCCTTGACCCGATACAACCACGCTGCGCAGGGATGGACCTCTATGCCTTGAAACGCGATTTCGGGGGTCGGCTGTCTTTCCATGGAGCCGTTGATACCCAGACCATCCTCCCATTCGGAAAGGAAGAGCAGGTCGAAGCGGAAGTGGTCCGTGCCATCGATGCGCTGGGGAAAAGCGGCGGATTGATCCTCGCTCCGGTCCACAATGTTCAGGCGGATGTCCCTCCCGAGAACTTGATCACCATGTATAAAGCGATCCAGGATCACGGCCAGTATCCGCTGCCGGATCACGACCCGCTTCCCCTGGTCCATCTCGATCAATACAGATAAACCCTCACTTAGCGTGATCCTCGTCGGCCTTTCCAGCCGTTGGTGAACTCGATAAACGACGGGCTTCGAACCTTGTCCAACAGAGAAAAGATCATGATCGATGATCCCGGACGATTGGATGAAGATATCCTGGAACCGCGCCCATGACCCATGTCGGCGCCATCCCCAACGGCCCTGACAAACCGTGCAGGGGTGTAAAAAAGGGCATGAATCCGGTTCTAAACGATCGATGTTCGCATGCTTCCATCCTCAACTTTCTGGCTCCCCTCCAAATATTATGGAAAGGCAGCATTGACAAATATACGTTCAATCCTCGAAGCTGTGATCTGGCCCTGCCAAATCTTCTCTGCTCCAGTTGATAATGTATAGGACATTCGGTTGAACGATCGAAAGTCCCCCTCAAACCCCTGGCGTCAGAATGCTCCGTACCCGTTCCAAGCATAGCCCGTGCCACGCAGCCGACGTCCAAAATTATTTATGGAGAACCAGATTTTATTTCTCCGCTCTTCATTTGAATCCCGACTATAATCGAGCGAACATGAAGAGAAGTCGGCGCATCCCATCCATACAAACCGGCATTGCGCTGGGTGTTGTGAATATCACACTCGTGTTCTCGATGGCCGCCTGCAGCCCCGGAAGCGAAAACACCATTCTGCCCTCCGCCCCGCCGATGACACCATCGCTATTCGCCGCGGCTCTTGAGACCGCCGACCCGGGTTTGCCACAGGCAGCCTCGAACGCAGCCGAGGAGACCCCGGAACAGATCACCATCGCCGTGCCCCCCCGCTGGGGGGAAGCCGCGGCTCAGGCGATCGAAGACCTCAACCAGGCCGGGATAATCTATGCGTGGCAGATCGAAGTCCTCGACGACGACCAGGAAAGACCCCCAGCCGACGCGGGACTCAGCCTCAACCCGAATTCTGCCGGAATCCCGGCCGGCGAACGTCCGATCGCCATGGCGGTTCCATTTGCATCAGATTGGGGTCCCCTTTCATTCGCTGAAGCGCAGGAGCTCATCCAGCAGAACTCCCCCTTTGTTGCCGGGATCGATTGGGATGAGATGTCCCCAACTTTCAGGGCACTTCCGGTCGACGGACATCTCCCCGGAGACCCGCAGTATCCACTCCTGCAGCCATGGTCCATCTCCTCCCCGGGCTCCTATGATGAAGCTGCATCAGACCTGGCAGCAGCCATTCGTCCGTACATCGAACTCGATAACGTGGTGCACCTGGCTGCTGTCGGCGACATCATGCTCGACCGGGCGCTTGGCGATGCGCTGCGCTCTGGTGACATCGACTACCCCTTCGCTCCCATCGGTGACACGCTGAATACCGCTGACTACACCATTGGCAACCTCGAATCTGCCCTGGGTGATACCGGACAACCCGAGGATAAGGGCTACACGTTCCAGGCGCCTCCGGAGGCCGCCGAAGCTCTTGGACGCGCCGGTTTCGACGTCATCTCCCTCGCCAACAATCACGCCATGGATTTCGGAGTAGAAGGACTGCTGGAAGCCATCGGCATCCTCAAGGAAAACGGCATCGTCCCCGTCGGCGCCGGTATCGATGCGAACGAAGCGCGCCGTGCGGCGGTTCTTTCCAGGAACGACTTCAATATTGCCATCCTGGCTTATGTGGACGTCCCGATTGAATATCGCGGGTTTGATGCAAGGGACTGGGAGGCGGGACCCGATCGCGCTGGGGTCGCCTGGGCAGACCCGATGGTCATTAGTGAAGATGTTACGGCCGCCCTGGAGACAGCGAATGTGGTCGTCGTGCTCTTACACAGCGGATATGAATACATTGAGAGGCCCAGCCCGCCCCAAGTAATCGCTGCCCATGCCGCTGTTGATGCTGGGGCGAGTCTCGTAATCGGGCACCACAGTCACGTCCTCCAGCCCGTCGAGTTTTACAATGGCGGTGTGATTTTTTACGGGCTCGCTAATTTTGCCTTCGAGGATGCCGGTCCGCCAGAGACGATCATCCTCAATATCTGGATCGATGAGGCAGGTGTTCGGTCCATCGGGATCACGCCCATCATGATCACAGGGGACGGGCGGCCGCGGTTGGCGGACGACGCCGAAGGACAACGGATCACTAAATATTTCTATGAGCTCTCCAGAGGGCCATAAGTTTCCCCCGATCTCCAAACATCTGCTTGACATGGAGAACCCAAATATAGTACAATTGTTCTAGGTACCGATGGGCGTAATAATCAGCAACACGGCCGCCCGGGCCGAATCCCAACCTTGAGCCCCATCGGAAAGGAGATCCCCATGTATCAAAAAGTGATTCTTGTTGGCAACCTCGGCCGCGACCCGGAGATGCGTTATACGCCGGGAGGTCAGGCGGTCACCAATCTATCCGTCGCCACCAACCGCCGTTACACGGATAACTCCGGTGAGACGCGCGATGAGACTGTCTGGTTCAGAGTCTCTGTCTGGGGCAAACAAGCAGAAAGCTGCAATCAGTATTTACGCAAGGGTCGCCAGGTGCTCGTCGAGGGGCGGCTCTCGGGTGACGAAAATGGAAACCCGAGGATCTGGAATGCTCAAGATGGAACCCCCCGAGCCTCTTTCGAGGTAAGAGCAATCACCGTGCAATTCCTCGGCAGCCGCGATGAGGGCAGCCTCGGCGGTGACGAGGGAAGTACTGCCACAACCCCTCCTGCGGATGACGATATCCCGTTCTAGGAGAACATTAGAAACATCCTCAGCCCAACGATCGAGTGTGGTTGAGGATGTTTTCTATATGGAGCCAAGCCATGCCAGAGAAAACAAAAAAAGCGCCTTCCCGCATACCCGTGCACATTCCTCCGGATCTAAAACCCACCTATGCAAACTTTGCTCTCATCACGCACTCTCGATCTGAACTCATCATCGATTTTGCCCTGATCATGCCTCAGACCCCTCAGGCAAAGGTCCAGAATCGCATCGTGCTCACCGCCTTTAACGCCAAGCTGCTTTCAAGAGCCCTCGATCAACACATCAGTCGTTTTGAAGCCCAGCACGGCGAGATTAAATTGCCGGAGGGTCACTCGCTTGCCGATCAACTCTTCAAACCATCGGCACCCGATGAAGAGAGTGATGAGTGAACACCATGGAAAAACTTGAGTCCATCGGCGACGAAATACGGGTTCACTGGGAAGACAAGAATAGCGCTCGAGACGGGGCGCTTCAACAATCCAGAGCACTGGTTCGGAATTGTTCTAAGTCGATCCGCGCCACACACAGGGATGAGCGCGTCAAAGCCAAGAGCCTCCTGGATGAAGCCAAAAAGATCGTCGTGGCCCTCCATGAGAGCCTGGAGCGCTATCCGGATCTATACCATGCGGGTTACACACAGTCTGCCTTGAAGGAATACGCCGAGGCGACCATCGTGTATCGTCTCGTCGGCGGAGAGCCTTTGCCTCATCCGGATGAGTTAAACATCGGATACGCACCCTATATGGGTGGGCTTGCGGAAACCGCGGGCGAGCTCCGCCGCAGGGCGCTCGATCTGATGCGACGGGAAGACTTTGCCGAGGCGGAAAGACACCTCGGCAACATGGACAATATCTACAGCTTACTGGTCACAATGGATTTTCCTGACGCGATCACGGGAAACTTGAGACGAACGACCGATATGGTTCGTGGTGTGACCGAACGGACTCGGGGAGATCTGACGACGAGTTTCCGACAGCATGAATTGATTAAAGCGTTGGAAGCAGTTGAAAGAAAACTGGATCACAAGTAAATCGTGAACGACCGAACAATCCGCGCATCAGAAATAGGCACGTATCAGTTTTGCAGCCGTGCCTGGTGGTACGAAAAACAGGGGATCGCTTCGTCGAATGCCCCTCGGAAGGCGTCTGGCACGAGATGGCATCATGCCCGTGAACGAAAAATCGTCTCCGCGAGACGATTACAGCTCGCCGCGATGGGTCTCGTTTTCCTCAGTTTTCTCATCGCGATACTAACGCCATATCTGGCATAAACACATGACGGCCCTATCTGCCTTTCTCTTTCTTCTTGGGATGGCGCTGCTCATCATCGCTCGAAGGACCTTTTCTGACACAGGGCTTCCGAGAGGGCGTGTCATTTATATGGACCGGGCCAAGCTTACGCCTTATCCGGACGCTCTGTTTGATCCCGAATTACGACTTACGGGCAAACCCGATTTTGTGGTCAATGTTCGCGGCAAGCCCGTTCCGGTGGAAGCGAAATCCGCATCTTCACCTGCCGAACCCCATCTTTCCCATGTCCTGCAACTCGCAGCGTACTGTCGACTCGTCGAAACCAATGTCCAGGCTCGCCCGGAAAAAGGGGTCATTCTTTACGCCGATCATGCCTTTGAACTGAAATATTCCAGGAACCTCGAAAAT
>CAZMZL010000005.1:0-24098 GCA_964570595.1 uncultured Anaerolineaceae bacterium
GGAGACAGCTTCGAACCATAAATCAGCGCCTGACCCACTTGTGATTGCGCCTGAATCGAAGTCAATTGAAAAAGTTTGGTTCAAATCAACTTTTCCGCTGGAGAGGGGCGGGATTGCGGTTGGAGGGGGAACACCCACTTTAATCTCGATATAGAACGGGCTTTGACCGGATGCGCCGATACCAAAGACGATGCCTGATTCGGCCCGGAGCAGCCAAAAACCTTTATAGGTTCCGTCTGTACTCGGGGCAACAAGGTTCACCGAGATGTCCACGGTTTGCCCCGGGGCGACTGACCCTGTCGTGAGTTGCTGTGAGGCCGGACCTCCCATTGCATCACCGTCTTTGAAAAGGAGTTTATAGTTGGGTTCCCATGTACAGGTTCCAAGGTTCTTTAAACGCCAGGTCTTCGTAAAGCTCTCTCCAGCGCTGAAGATGGTCCCATCGGGAACCGTGACATCGCTGACAAAGCCGGCGCGGTCGCAGGGTATATTTGTCTCTGTCGGAGGGATGGGCGTATTTGTGGGTGTCGCCGGTCCCCCCTCCGTCGGGGAAGGAAGGGCTGTCGTCGCGGTTGGAAGCGGTGAATCCGGGATGCTGTTGTCTACGGGTCCAAGCGTAAGCCGTGCCTGGACAGTTTCGGCAGCATATGTTGGGCGCATGTCAACCTGCCGAGATGGGAGATTACATGCCCCGGTCATGATGATCAACCCGAAAAGGAAAAAAAGAATTTTGATATATGATTTTCTATTGTTCATGTTTTTCAACACTCCACTTAGGGTTTGTTTGACTTGTCGAGCGGGATGGATTTGAGCCATTCCCTTTGCGACCCGAAAGTAAAATTAAATCAACGCGATCCTGTTCATTTTACATCCTGAATGGAGACGACTCAGGTCCCGGAATTGTTCCCGAATTCCCCCATAAACGGATGTATCCATGAAGACACACCCGCGCATTTTACTCTGAAGACAGCTTTGATGAAAGCTCATCGAACGATGACGGTCCTAGGCTTTTTGGACTAGGGTGTGGGTCCCTGAGGGACTCCGCGCATACTCCAGGGACCGGTCCACTCGATCTTCACGTTCACGAGTTGTCCCTGATGGTTCGCCATGCTCTCGAAGAAGACCAATTTGTTTGTGAGCGTGCGGCCTTTCCAGCGCCCTTTGTGCTCTTCTTCTACAAGGATTTCCTCAACTTGACCCATGAAGCGAGCATTAATTTTCGCCGCAATACCAGCTTGAAGGTCTTCCAATGCTCGGAACCGTCGCATTTTCTCCTGCTCCGGTACGTCATCGAGCATCTTCCGACTTGAGACCGTCTGGGGTCGCGGCGAGTATCTGGCAAGATGGGCAACGTCCATCTGAAGTTCATCGAGCAGGTCGTATGTCCGTTGAAATTGCTCGTTCGATTCCCCAGGGAAGCCCACGATGACGTCCGTTGCGATGGAAACGCCGGGATTCTTTTGACGGATCCGGTCGACCAACCTGCGGTAGTCTTCCACCGTATATCCGCGTTTCATGTTCCTCAGTACTTCATCGTCTCCAGCCTGGACCGGCACCTCGATATGCGCACATACTTTCGGCAGCTCTGCCACCGCTTCCAGAAGTTCATCCGTCATCCAATTTGGATGAGATGTGAGAAACCTGATACGATTTAATTCTGGAAAGTCCTGCAGTACCCTGAGCAAATCTGCCAGATTAGGACCTTCAGGAATGTCCAATCCATAGCGATCCACGATTTGCCCGAGCAGTGTAATCTCTTTTACTCCCTGTTCCAGGAGCGCACGTACATCTCCCGCGACTTCACCAATGGACCGGCTCCGTTCGATCCCCCGTCGAAAGGGGATCACACAAAACGAACAGGCATGCGAACAGCCATACACCACGGGCACATATGCGGAAACCAGCTTGCTCCGCTCGTCTTTGGGAAGGACCAGACTTCCATCCATGAGCGCGTGTCTCAACTTTGTCTCCCGAATGTCCACCGCTTTCTCGTTCGCCTCAAGTAGATGTGCGACGAGGGGCTCTGGATCGGAAGGGGGGGAGAAGACATCGACGAAGGGGTAAGCCTGGTGAAGTCTCTCACTTCCGTTCACGCCCACCATGCAGCCCATAAGATTGATCACCAAGTCGGGACGAGCTTCTTTCAGTGGACGCAAAGAACTCAGGCGTCCATGCGCCTTATCTTCGGCGCTCTGGCGGACCACGCAGGTGTTCAAAACAATCACGTCGGCCAGCTCAATCGAAACTGCCGGTGAATACCCAATTTTTTCGAGCGACGAAGCGACCCGTTGTGAATCAGCAACATTCATCTGACAACCAGTCGTCCAAATGTGGTATTTCATGGCATGGATTATAACCGCGTGTGAGTGGTAAACTACGTGCGAACTTCATAAACATCACAAGGATAACCCCCGTTAATGGATGAAAAACACGATCGAAGTGGGAAGTCATGGTAAGACCGGGACGCTATTTGGGCATCATCGCCGCCGTGCTCTATGTCCTCATCATCGTTGGATGCACACCGCGGGATCAAGCTCAAGATCAAGCCTCACTTCCCAAGGCGACACTGACCGAGCTTCCCCGAAAAACGGCAACGATGGAAGACGCTGAAACACTGATCGCGGGCCCTGAATCGGCTGATGCGGAAGGTTTGACCTCGCCTGTGCGCTCCTGCAATATGGACACGGGTGAAGTATTGGCCCTAAATTACCCGGGAACAGCCGTGGCGAGGGATATCCCAGTAAGGATTTATCTACCACCTTGTTATGGGCAGGCGGATCAAAAATACCCGACCGTCTATGCCCTCCACGGCTATCCCTTTGATGAAACCCAGTGGGAGGAGCTTGGTGTGATCCCCATTCTCGATGCGGGGATAAGCGAGGGTGGGTGGATGCCATTCATCCTTGTGATGCCCCTCGTCCCCGAGCCATTATTTACCCGATCGGATGGAGGCCCGGGCTCGTATGAGACAGAGTTGGTCGAGGGGCTTGTGCCCTTTATGGATGAGAACTACGAGACGGATAATTCTGGGTCGGCCCGGGCAGTCGTGGGCATCTCTCGTGGGGGAGTTTGGGCGCTGGAGACGGCTTTCACGAACCCGGAAATCTTCAACACGGTTGCGGCACTGAGTCCTTCGCTGTCGGTGAACTCTGCACGTCCGCCTTACGATCCCATTTTGCTCGCTCGGGCAGGCACCGGGCTCCCGGAAAACATCATGGTGACCGGGGGTACGGGAGAGCCTGGTTTTTTAGCGGGAATCGAGGAACTTATCGGGGGGCTCGAACTCCAGGGTACAAACCATTATTTCCTGCTCACGAATGGCGCCCATCGGGAAGAGGCGTGGATGGAGATCATCGATGATGTCATGGCGTTCATTGCTGAAGGGTTTTCTGAAGAGGGTGCCTATCGTTATGTAGAATAGATATAGATCGAGCCAAATTCAGGTACAATGAAGACCAGTTGTGAAGGGAGATCCGCTCTGCCTTTGGAGGGGAGAGTGAAAGATGACGGAACCAGATTCGAACGCTGCAGATGTAATTGAATCATATCGGAAGAGAAAGGAAAGGGTAGGCCCTCTTCTCCTTGGCGGGTTGGCCGTTGTCCTGCTGGTGGTCGGCTTGTTTTTTGTGGTTCTCTGGCTGACGAGCGATAATCCTCCCGCAATGCCAGGAATTCTTGCGTCGGATACCCCTCTCCCAACGGAGACATCGACGCCGATGCCGCCTACGGCAACCCCAACGATCACAGCGACGGTTGAACCTTCGATCACCCCTACGCCTGCAGGCCCACTGACGTACATCGTCGTGGAGGGGGATTCGCTCTTTTCGATTGCCGAACAGTTTGATGTGGATGTATTTCGGCTGATGTCCGCGAATGAGATGACCGACCCTGATCAGCTATTCGTCAACGATGAATTGATCATTCCGACGGAGGGCTATGTCCTGCCGACGAAAACACCCATCCCTGATTCGCTGCTTCCAGGACAAGAGATTGAATACCGCATCGAACCGGGGGACACGCTGGAGACAATTGCGGCGCTGTTCAACAGCCTCGCAGAAGTGATCGCGGAGAGGAATGAGATCGATGATCCCAACTCAATCGGAGTTGGGCAGATCATCATCGTGATCGTCAATATCGCCACACCAACACCGACCGCGGCGCCAAACTAGCCACGGTCGCACAGCCCGCTTCAACACGACAACCGCAGCAAGATCCAAGCTGCGGTTGTTTTGGATTAAGGCAGGATAACTGAAGTTTACTGAGGGGATGCTGGGCACGCGATGGTGGGGTGTGGAAACTCCCAAGTAGGCCTATGCCCGGGAAGATGTCCCGCAATCGTGGCGTGCGGCGCGCTTACGCATGATACGCAGACAGCGCTGCACGGATTTCCTCTCGCACGCTTTCTTCAGCCTCGTCCAGAAGCGCCTTTTCAAGCAGGGGGAGGGCTTCCTGGCCTTCCATTTCCCCGAGTGCCCAGGCGGCATGCGCGCGCACAAGCGCCGCTGGGTCCGAAATAAGGAGATGCTTTAGCCTGGGGATATGGCCAGGGTCACCCGAGTTTCCTGCCACGACGCAGGCATTCCTCACCAAACCTACCCGCCGCGAGCGTTCAAGGGGGCTGTTTCGCAGCGACGATCGCCATTTTCCCGGTTCTAGCTCGAGAAATCTTTCGGGCGCTGGACTGCGAAGCATCTCACGGGGTTGGAAGGCGGGATCGGTGGTTGCTTCAGCGAAGCGGATATTCCAGGGACAAACTTGTTGGCAGACGTCGCATCCAAAGAGCCATTTCCCCAGATCGGGCCTGAGTTCGCTGGGGATGCATCCCTTTTCCTCGATCGTCAGGTAGGAGATGCAGCGAGAGGAGTCAATCGTTCGGTTCGGAAGGATGCAGCCGGTCGGGCAGGCTTCGATACAATGAGTACAATTACCACAGTGATCGCGTGCGAAGGGTCGATCAGGGACAAGTTCCAACCCCAGCAGAACTTCTGCAATCAGGAAATAGGACCCCTTCTTGGGATGGATTAGACAGGAATTCTTGCCAATCCAACCCAATCCGCTCCGTTGAGCAAATTCCTTTTCGAGGAGCGGGCCGGTGTCGGTGTATACACGATAGGGGAAGGATTCGCCTAGCTTGGCTTCAAGAGATCCCACCAGTTTCCTCAACCGATCCGTAAGGACACGATGATAGTCCTCGCCAAGTGCGTAGGAAGCGATCTTCGCCTTGGCGTAAGCTTCAGGATTTTGGGATTCTGGTGTGAGGTAGTGTGTGCCCGTCACGAGAATGGATTTGCACTCCGGCAGGATCGCGCGCGGGTTTTCACGATGTCTCATGGCTCGCTCTGATGCCATGTAGTGCATACCGGCATGGCGCCCCCGAGCCATCCATCGGCGGTAAACATCCAGGTGAGGCGGTGGATCTGGCGTGGTGACTCCCACCAGATCGAAGCCAAGTCGGTGCGCTTCGTCTTTAGCAAATGCGGTCAGGGATTGCCTTTTGTCCATTGACTTTAACAGGGTTCGATCTCCATCAGATTTTATTTCTAGCGTGATTATAGCCTCAAGCGACCGCATTCAAGATCTCAAACATGTGCCATTTCGAACCCCGGGGGTGGTGAGAAATACCCTGTCAATCTCGATGAAGGGAACCATGGATTGGGAAAAGAAGGGCTTCTCTAACGAGAGAACGAATTGTAAAAATGGTCCTGCCGGGGTTCGAATCCCAGAGATGGGTCCGAAAGCTTGCCTTTGCGGCTGGTTGCCTTTCTCCGTCAGGGGCTGCCGTTCGTGGCGGCTCTGATCATGAGGAACAACAGGGCCGGCACGAAGGCCCGCCCCTACGGGCTGATCATCCCCGCGCAGGGACCGGCCCATGTGCCGACACTGACACATTCATGTCGTTGCGAGCGTCAGCGAAGCAATCCTCACCGTCATTTCACAGAGCCCCCGCCTTGGTCGAAATGGACACAACGGTCCACCCCTCGCCAGTATCCAGGATACTTAATGACGACCTCCTCGCCAGGACAACGATCATGGACCTCGACCCGGCCCTACGGATTGATGATGATCTCACAGGAGGATCTGCGGCTAAAGGGCCTCAATCTGAAGGGGCTGCCCTTTTGGACCTGTCCGAAGATATCTTGTTACAAATGATAGGGCGTTATTTCCCGTTCAAGTACTTATCGATCGCCTGCGCGGAGAGCCGTCCTGCCGTCATGGCGGATACGACCAGGCTGGGGCCGGTGACGCCATCACCGCCGGCAAAGACACCTTCACGCGAGGTTGCGCCGGTCTCGGGATCGGCAACGATCAATCCCCATTTGTGCGTTTCAAGATTTTGCGTGGTCTCACTGATGAGAGGGTCCGGCCAATAACCGAGCGCCAGAATTACCGAGTCTACAGGGACCATGAAATTTGAATCTTCAATAGGAATCGGACGCCGGCGACCGCTATCGTCTGGTTCACCCAGTTCACACTGCAGGCATTCCACGGCGCATACGCGTCCATCGGGCCCAGGGATGTAGCGGATGGGCTGCGTGAGGAATCGGTATTGCGCCCCTTCCTCCCGGGCAAGTTCCCGATCTTTTTTACCGCCGGGCATCTCGGCTTCCGTACGACGATAAAGACAGGTGACTTCCTCGGCGCCCAAACGAATCGCCGTGCGAAGACAATCAGAAGCTGTATCTCCACCACCGATCACAGCCACCCGGTTCCCGATTTCAGGGAGGGAACGTTTATCCGGGGGGAGGGATTCGGGGTCCACGTTGCCTCGAATAAGGAAATCCGTGGCCTGAAAAATACCCGGCAGATCGATTCCGGGTGCATCCATGGTCGCATCCACTCCGGTACCTACGCCGACATACACAGCATGAAACCCGTCCTCAAAAAGATCATCGATGGTCATTGCCTCTCCGACGCGTGTGTTGGTCTGAAAAATCGCGCCGGCTTCCTTGAGATCCTGAATCACATGATGGACCGTGTCCTTGGGCAGTTTGAAATTTGGGATTCCATAAATCAATAGACCACCAGGAGACGGCGCCGCTTCAAAGACGGTAACTTCATGACCACGGCGGATTAATTGATCGCAGCATGCCAAACCTGAAGGGCCCGAACCCACGATGGCGACTTTCTTTCCAGTGGTTTTACCCACGGGGATCTTTACTTTCTCGTGTTGGCGCTGGTATTCGGTGACAAAAGCTTCAAGGGCCCCAGTGATGACGGGTTCGCCGCGCTTATTTCGAACACATGCGCCCTGACAGAGAGCCTCATGTGGGCATACTTGGCCGCATATCTCCGGCATCGTACTTGTCTGACGATAGATCTCCGCCGCGCCAATAAAATCACCTTGTTCGATGAGCCACATCGCGGAGGGGATGTCGTTATGTGCGACACATGCCTCCACGCAGGCGGCCGGGTCAGGGCAATGAATACACCGTTCAGCGGCGAGCTTCGCCTCTTCCGGGGAGAGGGGCAGGAAGGTCGCCTCAAAATCCTTCTTTCGCTCTTCGGCTGGACGCGCGCTCAACTCCTCGAAAAGGAGCTTCATGCGTTCTTTGCGATCGATTTTGAGTTCTCCCTCGGGAGGAATCGACATCGTGATTCACCTCTTGTACGACTGCCTAGATGATACAGACCAAGTTGGTCAGATATTAGTTCAAATTGTCATGCCTCATCCTGACGGTTGTCATAAACCTCGGGAAAGAATTCACAATGTGCGCGGTACAATACCTGATGATTCTGAGCATACTTGATCACTGAACCGGATTGGTGAAATGTGTTCAGGCTGAATGGGAATCCCGATTTGGACTTTTGTTCGAAAGAGATTGAAGCACATCTTCTTCATGAGTCATTCATGAATATCGAATACCCTTCAGATACATTCAAACTACCGTGAAACTATTCGGATGCTGAGGTGATAGAACTCTGCTTATTGTCAGTCAAGCGAGTCGATCTGCACATAGACTTTGTGATGGAAACATAAGGTTTCCATCCGGAGGGAATACGAAATGAAACGATGGATGATTATTGCCGCCGTTGTTATTGCGGTGATTGTGGCCGCGATTTTTGTGTTCAGGGCTTTCGGACAAAGTCGCGCCGACGACCTCATCGCAAACCTGCAAACGGAGACCCTGACGCTGGGTCCATTGGAAGCCAGCGTGGGCGCCACGGGACGTGTGCGTCCGAATCAATCCGCGATTCTGACGTTTGATACCACCGGGACGGTCGAAGACGTGTTCGTTCAATTAGGCGATGAAGTGGAAGAGGGTGATGTTCTGGCGACGCTCCGGCAAACCTCCTTGCCCTCCACCATCATCATGGCCGAAGCAGAGCTCGTCGCTGCGGAGAAAGATCTGGAGAATGTGCTCGATTCTGAGTTGGCGCGAGCACAGGCCCAGGTCGAGATCGCTCAGGCACAGGATGCACTCGAGGCCGCCGAACGAACCCGAACGAATCAGCAGGAGGGGAACCGCGCCAGTGAAACTACGATTAAAAATGCGCGTGCGGAGCTGACTCTGGCCGAGAAGGCGTTGAACGCTGCGAAATCGAAATATGATAAGACCCCTGGAAATCGGACGGAGGATGCAGGCAAGGCATCGGCTTATAAGAGCTATGCTGCCGCTCAACAGCGCTATGATGCCGCGCTTCGCAGCTACAATTGGTATAAGGGTTCTCCCGATGAAGTCGATCAGGCGCTCCTCGATGCCGATGTCGTCTTCGCGTCTGCACGGCTTGCCGATGCCGAGCGTGAATGGGAACGACTCCGTGACGGTCCCGATCCACGAGACGTCCTGGCTGCACAGGCTCGCGTAGCAGCCGCCGAGGCCACCCTGGAAATGTCCCGTATTATCACGCCCTTCACGGGCACAATCACGGCTGTAGAAGTCATGCCTGGTGATCAGGTTGCTCCAGGTACGCCCGGTTTCGGGCTCGATGATCTTGGCCGCCTTCTCGTGGATGTGGAGATCTCGGAGGTGGACATCAACAGCATGGAAGTTGGTCAACCCGTACTGCTCGATTTCGATGCCATCCTCGACAAGACCTACACAGGGGAAGTGATCGAGACCAGCCCGACGGGGTCATCTCTCCAGGGGGTCGTCAACTTTAATGTCACGGTTGAACTCCTTGACTCAGACGAGGCGGTAAAGCCGGGCATGACGGCGGCGGTGACCGTCATCGTGAACCGTATCGAAGACGTCAAATTAGTTCCCAATCGCGCCATTCGGATTCTGGATGGGGACCGCGTCGTGTATATTCTCCTGGATGGCGCCCCTCAACCCGTTTCTGTGGTCCTGGGCGCATCTTCGGATCTGTACAGCGAAGTCCTTGAAGGCGATGTAGAGATCGGAGATGTCATCGTACTCAATCCGCCGGAAGATTTCTTCACTTTTGGAAGCGGACCTCCGCAGGGTATGCGGGGAGGGGGTTAAGCGTGAGCGTGATCCAGACCGTTGACATCACCAAGGTCTACCAGATGGGTGAAGTCGAGGTCCATGCACTGCGCGGCATCTCGCTTGAGATCGATGCGGGCGAGGTGATGGCCATCATTGGACCCTCGGGTTCCGGGAAGAGCACCCTGATGAATATCCTCGGATGTCTGGATCTCCCCACGAGTGGTGAATATTATCTTGATAACCAGCTCGTATCATCGCTTTCGGATGATCAACTGGCGGGTATACGGAATCTCAAAGTTGGATTCGTCTTTCAGACCTACAACCTGCTGGGGCGGCAGACGGCCATTTCGAATGTCGAGCTGCCCATGCGCTATGCTGGAACGACGAACGGCCGCAGACAGCGTGCCATCGAGGCGCTCGAGGCGGTCGGTCTTGGTGATCGAGTTCACCACCGACCCAGCGAGCTCTCGGGTGGTCAGCAGCAGCGCGTCGCTATCGCACGGGCGCTGGTGAACCACCCAGCCATGATCCTGGCCGATGAACCGACGGGGAATCTCGACACCCAATCGGGCGATGAAATCATGGATATTCTGTTGAACCTCAATAAAACCTACGGCACGACGCTCGTTTTCGTCACGCATGACCCCGAGATTGCGGCACAAACGAACCGCATCATTCGGATCCGGGACGGCTTAATCGAAGAAGATAAACGTCTCTAGGAGTGAGGATCGTACCCCGCCGCGGTTGGATACCTCTCAGCGGGTCACAGCGTGGGATTGATGGAGTCGCATGAACGTCTGGCATGGAATTTTAGAAGCTTTAGACAGCTTAGCGAGCAATAAAGTTCGCTCCGCATTGACCATCCTTGGCATCGTCATCGGTGTGGGAGCCGTCATCGCCATGCTGGCCATCGGTACGGGTGCGGAGCAGGCCATCACGGGTTCGATCAGCGGCATCGGTACGAACCTGCTATTTGTCTTCCAGGGGAGCGATAACGAAGAAGTGCGGAACCCCAAGCCACTTACACTTGAGGATGCGGATGCGATCGCCGAACCGTTTTCCGCGCCGTCGGTCATCGGAGTCGCGCCGATACTGCGGGGCGGGGTTGAAGTCTGCTTCGCGGGGGAGTGCTCCAGTTCGGAGGTGTTGGGCGTGACGCCGGATTACCAGCCGGTGCGAAATGTAGAACTGGCCGAAGGAGACTTTGTCTCCGATATCCACATGAATGGCCGCGCCGCCGTGGCCGTGCTCGGTCCGGAATTGGCGGAGACTCTGTTCGGCCGCAGCGAGGGTCTGCTGGGAGAAACCGTGCGAGTGGAAGGCCAGCCCTTCCGCGTCATCGGCATCAAGACGCGTCTGGGCGGTTCCGGGTTCCAGAATCCTGATGATCAAATCCTGATTCCCCTGAGCACCGCACAAACAAGGCTGCTGCGGCGTGATCGCACTTCAGTGGACATGATCATCGTTCAGGCCATCGCTGCGGATGAGGTCAACATGGCGAGCGATGAGGTGACCGCCATCCTGCGCGCACGTCACCGGTCGCCCATTGGAGCGGATGACTTCACCGTGTTCAGCCAGCAAGATTTCATCGAGACGGCGCAAAGCATTACGGGCGTGCTCACCATCTTTCTTGGCGGCATCGCGGCGATCTCCCTGCTGGTCGGCGGCATCGGGATCATGAACATCATGCTGGTCTCCGTCACCGAACGCACACGAGAGATTGGTTTACGGAAAGCTGTCGGCGCAAGGAAACGGGACATCATGCTGCAGTTCCTGACCGAATCGGCGCTGCTGAGCATGATTGGCGGGATGATCGGGATCGGCCTGGGCTGGGTCCTGGCAGCCCTCGTGGGCGTCATCGCAGCGAACTCCGATGTCGATCTGAGCCCTGCTGTTGGGCTCGATGCCATCTTGCTGGCGACGTTGTTTTCCACCGCCGTCGGTTTGTTCTTTGGGCTTTATCCTGCGAAACGCGCTGCAGATTTGGAGCCCGTCGAAGCGCTGCGGTACGAGTAGGTTTCTCGGTTCAACGACACAAAAGTTGAATAGAAAAAGCATCCAAATTGGGCGTCTTTTCATCTCATAGAACAAATCACAATGTTTCGACTACCCCACAATACTGTACTCGTACTGCCCCCGAACAGGATCACCTTCTTTATATCTGCTCAACCGGAACATGGCGCGATCCATGCCGGGTGTGATCTGGCCGGTGATCATGTCCGCGGCGATCAAACCCACAGCCGGTCCTAGTTTAAATCCGTGCCCGCTGAACCCGGCGCAGATGTAGATCCCGCTGCCCGCATCCGGTTCATCGATGATGGGATGCCAATCCGGCGTGATGCCATAGAGCGCCGCGAACCCACCGGTACTCTCGCTCGCCTCCATGGCCGGGTAGCGCCGCACGAATCGTTCCCCGGCGTCGTGGATGAAATCGAAATCGACGCTCTCGTTGAAGTTGTCCGGGTCGACGATGTAGTCCTCCTCCTCCGGATCGATCAGACCCACCATGGATAGCCCCCCTGTCTCCACGCGCCAGTACACGGCGTTGACGAAATCGGCGACGACGGGGTGCCCGCTCAGGTGTGTGGGAGGACGTTTGAAGAAACCAACCTGCACACGGCAGGACTTGATCGGTGCGGTCATGCCGGCCAATTCAGCCACCTGCGCACCCCAGGCGCCCGCGCAGTTGACGATCCTGGGCGCGTCGAATCTCTCGTTCGGTGTATCGACCCCCTGAGCTTTTCCTGAAGCCATGCGAATCCCGGTAACCTCCCTCTCCTGGAGCACGGCGACGCCAAGCCGGCGGCAAGCTGCCGCAAAGGAGTTCAGGGTATCATTGGGATCGGCGTACCCGGATTCTGGCTCGTAGGCCGCTTCGACGAGATCATCGACGATGAAATCGGGCCACCTTTCATGAATATCATCACGAGACAGAATCTCGGTCTGAATGCCCACGCTCTTCTGCAGCGCGATGTTCTCTCGAAGTCCGTCCACATCACTCCCCGGCACAAGCGCCAGGAACCCGGTTTCTACAAATCCGCACTCCCCACCTACGACCTCGTTGAAATTTTGGAAGACCCTCAAGCTGTGCAGCGCCATACGGGCCGTGGTCTCGTTGGAATAATGCTGACGGATGATGGCGGAGGACTTGCCCGTCGACCCGACCCCGATCACGCTTTTCTCAAGCACGGCGACCTTCAGATCACGTTTCGCCAGTTCGAGCGCGGTCGAACAGCCCATGATTCCGGCGCCGATGACGATCACATCAAATGTTTGCGACATGGGTAGATCTCCTCTATGTTTCACGTTTGAATCTTATATCGACTGTGGTGTATTGGGAAATCGGTCGTGGGCAAGCTCAGGGTGAGGCGCCGTTGGTTCGGAGGAGCATCAGTTGCACTTGATGTGGGCTTTGAGGAACTGCCCGGTGTACGAGTCCTTCTCCTTGCAGATTTGCTCGGGCGTGCCCTCGGCGACGAGCTGGCCGCCGGCATCACCCCCATCGGGACCAAGATCGATGACCCAATCCGAGACCTTGATGATGTCGGGGTGATGTTCGATGATGAGCACGGTGTTGTCCTGATCAACGAGGCGCTGAAGCACTTCGATGAGCTTGTGGACATCTGCGGCGTGCAGCCCGACGGAGGGTTCATCGAGCACATAAAGCGTGTGCCCATTGCTGCGTTTCGATAACTCGCGTGATAGCTTGACGCGTTGGGCTTCCCCGCCGGAGAGTGTGGTCGCGGGTTGGCCGATTTTAATATAACCCAGCCCGACATCCTGGAGCGTCTGCAGGCGACGGACCATGGGTGGAAAGGCGGCGAACAGGTCGATGCCATCGTCGATGGTCATATCGAGCACATCGGCGATGGTGTGGTCTTTGAAACGCACCTGCAGTGTCTCCCGATTGAAGCGGGCGCCGTGGCAGACCTCACAGAGGACATAGACATCGGGCAGGAACTGCATCTCGATGCGAAGCTGACCCTGACCCTGGCAGGCCTCGCATCGCCCGCCGTGCACGTTGAAGGAGAAGCGGCCGGGCTTGTAACCCCGTATCTTCGATTCGGGAAGCTCGGCGAACAGGGCCCGAATGTGATCGAAAAGCCCGGTGTATGTGCCGGGATTTGAGCGCGGCGTCCTTCCGATCGGGCTTTGATCGATGTTGATGACCTTGTAGATATGTTCCATCCCCTCAATGCCGTCATGCTCGCCGGCGCGCCTCTTGGAGCCCTGTAAACTCTGGGCAAGCGCTTTGTAGAGTACTTCGACCATGAGCGTTGATTTTCCGGAACCGCTTACGCCCGTGATGCAGACGAATTTCTCCAGCGGAATGCGGACGGTGATGTCTTTCAGGTTGTTCTCTCTTGCACCAAGGATCGTAAGAAATTCGCCGTTCCCCGTTCGGCGCGTCTCGGGTGTGGGGATTTCGAGCTCGCCGGCAAGGTATCTGCCGGTGATGGATTTCTTGTTCCGGGCAACTTCGTCCACCGTACCCTCGGCGACGATGTATCCGCCCGCCTCCCCTGCGCCTGGCCCCAGGTCGATGACCCAGTCGGCGGCCCGGATCGTAGCTTCGTCGTGTTCGACGATGAGGACGGTGTTGCCAAGATCTCGCATACCCTCCAACGTGCGGATGAGGCGGGCGTTGTCGCGGGGGTGCAGCCCGATGGAAGGTTCGTCGAGCACATAGAGCACGCCCATCAAGCGTGAGCCGATCTGCGTGGCAAGACGGATGCGCTGCGCCTCCCCACCGGACAGCGATCCGGCCGAGCGGTTGAGCGTGAGGTAATCCAAGCCGACATTGACGAGGAACCCGAGGCGGTCCTCGATCTCCTTTAACACCCGCTTGGCAATCTTCTTCTGGCGTGAGTCCAACGGGGTCGAGCGACCCTTCAATCTCTTCACCCATTTGAGCGTCCGCTGTACGGGCCATTGGGTGACTTCCACGATATTGAGTTCGTCCAGTGTCACCGCCAGCGCCTCCGACCGCAGTCGTTTTCCGTCGCATGTTGGGCAGTGGCGTTCGCTCATGTAGTTCTGGATCTTCTCGCGGATGAATTCGGAGTTTGTCTCTCGATAGCGGCGCTCCAGGTTACCAATGATGCCTTCAAAAGCGATGCTGTAACTCGTCTCTCTTCCCTCGGCGTTGCGGTAATGGATGGGAACCTTTTCATCGCCCGACCCGTAAAGCAGGATGTTGAGGTGCTCATCCGAGAGCTCAGAGACCGGCGCATCGAGATCGATATTGTAGTAATCCGAGACCGCACCGACCATCTGGACGTAGTACCCCTGCCGCTCCTTGTCTTGTGATGACCATTCCATGGCGGCGACAGCGCCTTCGGAGAGTGAGAGCGAGCGATCAGGGAGCACCAGGTCAGGATCGATCTCGAGCTTGATGCCGAGACCCTGGCACTCCGGGCAGGCGCCGTGAGGCGTGTTGAAGGAGAAGGTGCGCGGTTCAATCTCGGCGAGGGTGGTGCCGTGGTCGGGGCAGGCGAGATGTTCGGAAAAGGGTGTATCGACGGGAGGATCCGTGCTGAGATTCGTCATCAACATCATGCCATCCCCCCAGCGCAGCGCGGTCTCGACCGAATCGGTCAGGCGGGAGAGGAAGGCGGAGGATTCTTTCCCCTCCCGCTCCTCCAGGACGAGGCGATCCACGACGGCCTCGAGATCGTGCTTCTTGTAGCGGTCCAGCTCGAAATCGTCCTCGACCGAGTGGACTTCTCCGTCCACCCGGACACGCACAAAACCAGAGCGGCGGATTTCATCGATCACGCCAAGGTGGGTACCCTTGCGGCCGCGTACGAGCGGCGCCAGGATGAGGATGCGGGTGTCGGCGGACATCGCTTCGATGGCATCGACGATCTCCTGTGCGGATTGTTTATGCAGTTCTTTACCACAGATGGGGCAGTGGGGTTGACCGATGCGAGCGAAGAGCAGACGCAGATAGTCGTAGATCTCCGTCACCGTCCCCACCGTCGAGCGGGGGTTATGCGACACACCGCGCTGGTCGATCGAGATGGCCGGAGAGAGCCCGTCGATGTAATCGACGTCGGGTTTATCGAGTTGGCCGAGGAACTGACGCGCGTATGCCGAGAGTGATTCGACATAGCGCCGCTGTCCTTCTGCAAAGATGGTATCGAAAGCGAGCGACGACTTCCCGGATCCGGAGATTCCCGATATTACGACGAGCTTCTCGCGCGGGATCTCCACGGTGAGGTTCTTTAAATTGTGCACGCGTGCGCCGACGACGACGATATTTTCCTGCGACATGCCTACCTGCATACGCTCCGAGGTTCGATTTGAAAAACTTAATTATAACAGGGGGAAAGCGAGGTAGATTTTAGGCAGCAAGGTAGCTGATCTGGAAAGCATGTGTGATTGGTGACAAGGGCATGGGGATCGAAATGGCGTGAAGACTTGCAAGTGCGAGACAGTGCTCACAAGATTACGGTGTGGCAATAAAGTTTCTTATCTCGGATTTTGTTTGAAATCAGTGGATGGAGGCGCCGCACCACTCGCACACGGTCACACCGGATGGGGCAGCCGCCTGGCAATCGGGGCAGTGGCGCAGCTCGGTCGTATGCTGGACTCCACCGTCGAGATCGGAAGCCATGCGGACGATGTCATATGGGCTAAGAGCCCCTGTGTTTGAACGGAGATCCCCGCTGAAGCGTACGCTCCCACGAGAATCTTCTTCCAGGACAAACCCCTGGTCGCGCAGGGAGTGTTCGAGCGTGTCATGCAGGTTGGCTGTGCTGCTTTTTTGCTTCGGAGCATCTTCGCCTTTCAGAAGCCGCCGGGCTTCTTCGGGCAGGTCTTCCAGGAGCGATGGCGGCAGCGGATGACCGGGGGAGGTGGTTTCTGCCTCGGACAGAAGACGACGAAAACGCTGACCGGGGTTCAAGTACGGTTCAGACATTAATTCGGTGAGTGGTGCGGTCATCGTTGTGGTTCTCCGGCAGGTCCGCGGATCATCCTTGGAGATCGGGCGGCGCTGCGCGGTCTTTAACCGCCGTCAAACGACCAAGGGTATTTGCATCGTTAGCTTCGGAGAAATCGCCCGCGTAGACCTCGTTGCGCCATTCAAAGGCCGTTTCAAGACCCTGTGTCTCGCGCGGCACGAGGAGAGTAGAACGCACGTAAGCGGCGTCCTGGGGTGGAGGATGTTTCCCCACACGGCTGAGAAGAATCATCGCCGGAAGCGTATAACCGATGATCCCGAGGATGAGAAGGATGATGATCCCGGGCAATTCCATCTGCTTGACATCGATGAACCCCACGGCAAGCGCTCCGATGACGATGATGAGGGCGAAAATGGCGGAGAGCAAGTGCGCCTGGATGCGAGCGTTCTTGGCGTCCTCACTGAGCGCGGCGGCGCGCTTGGCGCAGTCGGCGCAGAGCGGGATGTTGAAGGTCGTTTGTTTTCGCTGACCGACCTTCTGGCCGTTCGGGAGCGCGCCGATGACTGCCAGCCTGCCTTTCACTGGCGATCGCATGCAGTGGGCGCAGTCGGTGGATGGGAAGACGACATCACTCCCGCGAATGACGACGCGGTAGCGCATTCCGGGCGGCGGGTCGGTGAGCGGCGGCCCGTATGGCAATTCGGGGAGATCCTTTTCCTCCTCGATTTCTAGTTCGGGCTCGGGCGCACCAGGCTCGGGAGCCATGGGTGCTGGAGCCCCGGTTTCGATTTCAACTTGGGGAGCTTCATCGAGCGGTACGGGGACATCAGGCGGCGCCTCGATGGGCTCGGATGCCAACGGCACGCCGGCGGCGCGGGCGAGACCGTCGAAGGTGTCATCCTCTTCGGGCTGGACCTCGAAAGCCAGCCGGGAGGCGATGTCGACCTCGTCGGCGGGTTCTCGTTCATCGGCGGTGCTCTCCCGGACTCGGTTGAGGGAAGTCCATTGCTCGAGAGCAATGGACTTCGTCTCAGGGTATTCGTCCGGGATCTGACCAAAGAAGACGCGCTCCCCGCCGTCTTCGAGCAGGAAGGCGGACTCACACTTGCTGCAGGCGACAAAATCCGGAAGGTTGTCCACATGCACGACGTGCAACGCGTCCGCGGCGCAGATCGCGCAGGTCAGGTTATGTATAAATACGTCGTCGATGGTCGTTCTAGGAGCCACTGCCGTTAAATCCCCATCCCTCAGCGCAAGGTGCACCGAATCTAGCATAAGGGAAGTCGGAGGGCAACAAGGCTTTGGTCCCACGTGACCATGGTAAGGGGTTGAAGATCCGGGCAAGCTTCAGGAATTGGATGATCGTGGAGGTTGAGAGAAGTATTTATCGGGATGCAGTCCTTTGTTCACACAGCGATGTTTCGATCGCTCATCTACATCATCGACCCGATATTCGCGCCAGATTCAGCCTGCATGTAATCATTGAGTTTTCATTCAACGTGCTTGGAATTGAGCGATGGTTAACCTAAGTATAAAACGCTAGGGCAGGTCCTTGGATCACAGATGTGATTCGATTCTTGCGAGAGGCTTCGATTTTCTTTATTTCACCCATTTCTATTTGGCAGATTCTGTCGAACTCATCCCCTCGATCGCAGACCAAATCACCGTCGTGGAGATCATGGGCGGTGCGCTTGATGTGCCGGGGAACATCGCCAGCGATTGACCCGATATTCCGAACGAAGTCACGGAGTGAAACATCTGGGTGGACCCGATCACAGCGGATGAGGTATTCAGATCTTCGATTCCACTGCGACTGGTTCCGCTGGACGCGACCAATCCAGTGATCTGGACCGAGGCGGACGCGGCTGCATGGGAGGCGTCGGATTCGCCGGAGGGCAGGATGGCATATGAGATCCTGCGCTGGATGTTGCGCTCGTGGTTCCCCGAAGGCGTATACGCCTGGGATGTGGCGCTTGGTTGACATCCCTTCGCCAACTGTGCTACATTGTTATATATGACTTTGGTACTATGGGGGTGCCATGCAGAATTTCACGGTTTGTTAGGCGCAGCGGTGATCTCTCCCGCTGCGTTTCGTTTTAAGATCATGTTTGATCAAAGATGCTCGCACGTTTGATCGAATAGGGGATCCCATGCAGCCGAATCAACCATCTCCTCCACAGACGACTCCAAATTGGTCCGCTGGATTCCGCCGGCGGGTGCCTTTTTATATCCTCGCCGCCCTCCTCCTTGGAATTATTGCTGCGGTGCTTACCTTTATTTACCTCGACCGATTGCAGGCGCAAGCCATTCCAACAACCGGCGCCGTCCTTGCCCTCCAGGACATCCATCCGGGAAAAGAGATTCAGGCAGAGCAGGTGGAGGTTCGACCGGTTCCTGCATCGATCATCCCGGCCGGCGCCTTCTCTGACGTGAGCGAGGTGATCGGCCGTATCCCGGCAAACTCGATTGCGGCGAGCGAGATCATCCTTTCGAATGATCTTGCAGGAGAGCGCGGGTCGGGGTTGTCGGCGCGCCTCCCAGACGGCCGTTGGGCAATGGTGCTTCCGTCGGGATGGTTGGTCAGCCCGGTGCCCGATATCATCCCCGGAGACCGGATCGACCTCGTTGCGTATCTCTCGGGTCAACCCGTGGGAGAAGCCGGAGTGATTGTTGGCGCCGTGGATGTGTTGGAATTTAAAGGGTCATCAGATAACCCCGAACGATTGACGTTGGCCGTCACACTCGAAGAGGCGATCGCGATCCTTTACGCCCGGGCCAATGGATTCAACCTGCTCGCATTGCTCCGACCGGAAGGGGCCTGAGCGGATGACAATTCTCTCTCTCCTCTCACCGCGCGGCGGGACGGGGACCTCCCTGGTGGCGACCAATCTGGGGGTCCTGCTTGCCGGTCAAAGCAGCACCCTGCTCGTGGATCTCCATACGGGTAATGGCTGTGACGACTTGCTGCTCGACCTTCCCGCAAAACGATCGTGGCTCGATCTGCTCCCCGTCGCACATGAATTGACTGAGCGTCATCTCGAACTGGCCAGTGCAACCCACACTTCGGGTTTGCACGTTCTGGAACCGGCGCTAGAGTTCGCCGCCGGGATCGATGAAGGGGATCTTCTGCCGCTGCTCGAGGCGCTTGCTGAAAATTTTTCATGGCTGCTTCTGGATGTCCCCTCTGGGCTGCCGCCCCGAACACGTCAGGCCCTGACGATTTCCAATGTTCTGCTCCTGGTCACAACCGCCGATCCTCCTGCGCTCCGCGCTGCAAAACACCTGGTTGCTCAAATTCCAGAAAACCTGCTCGGGAACATGGGTCTCGTGATTAATCAAATCACGCGAAGACACCCCGCCCATCCTGCGGATATTGCAGCGTCACTAGAACTTCCCCTTATCGCGGCACTGCCGCCGGACTCACGCGCGGTCGGCTATCAGGTGAGCTTTGGCAGGGCGTGCGTGAGCGATCCCCGGAGCACTTTCGGGAAGGGGGTCATCAGGCTCTACAAGCGATTGGCGAAACATATTGGGTACGAGAAGACCACGTCCTCATTAATTGGCTCTCAACCAGGAGTGGGAGGATAGCGATGTGAAGAGTGATGTCATCACGAATCACGGTGTCGTATCGACGGATGGCGATCAGTTCAAGCTTGAAGACCGGCTCCACCGAAGACTTTCAGAAGAGCTCGAGTCCGAGATGGAACAAAGCACGAGAACAGATTTACCTCCGAAAGATGATCTCGCTGTCAGGCTCGATCGCATCATCGACTCCGAGGACGTCATCCTGACGGAAGATCAAAGGGTGACTCTTAAACGCAGCGTTCTTGACCGAATCCTTGGTTTGGGTCCTCTAGAGCCCTTGCTGGAAGACAACAGCATCACGGAAATTATGGTCAACGATCCCTCCAATATCTTCGTAGAGCGGAACGGACGTCTTGAACTCGTGGATATCAATTTCCGAGATGAAGCCCAACTCCGGCACATCATCAACCGCATCGTGGCGCCCATTGGCAGGAGAATCGATGAAAGCAGCCCGTTGGTGGATGCGCGCTTGCCGGACGGATCGCGAGTGAACGCCATTATCCCGCCTCTTGCGATCGGAGGACCTGCACTAACGATTCGGAAGTTTTCAAGAGAACCTTTCACGCTGGATCGGTTGGTCGAATTGGGGACGATTAACCACGAGATGGCTGAATTTCTCGAGACATGTATCCAAGGGAGGGTGAGCCTGATCATCTCCGGAGGCACAGGATCGGGCAAGACGACGACGTTGAACGCATTGGGTTTGTGCATCCCTTATGACGAACGCATTATCACGATCGAAGATGCAGCAGAACTGCAGTTGAGGCGTCCGCACATTATCTCGCTCGAGTCACGACCTCCCAACATCGAGGGAAAAGGAGAAATCACGATCCGAACGCTGGTGCGCAACGCACTTCGAATGCGTCCAGACCGGATCATCGTTGGAGAAGTCCGGGGAGGGGAGGCGTTCGATATGCTCCAGGCGATGAACACGGGTCATCGGGGGTCGCTTACGACACTGCATGCCAATTCTCCCGCGGACGCGTTGATCCGTCTCGAATCGATGGTGCTCATGGCCGGTTTTGATATGCCGATTTCCGCTATTCGGAGGATGATTGACGGGGCGATCGAGATCATCGTCCAGCAGGATCGTTTATCAGACGGCAGGCGAGTCGTTACCGCGATAGCGGCGATGGCGATGCATAAAGGAGAGCACATTCGACTGACCCCGAGATTTTATTACGATCAAAAACTTGGATCTCATCGAATATATAAAAACGATTGATGACCACGCTCGTAATACCTCGCAGACCAATACGGCAGGACCTGTCTCAATGAAGTTGCATTTGTTGGGGCCTTATACCTTCATGGGTTCGATGGTGATTGCCTCTATCACCGTCATCCTTTGGGCACTTCGGGAATCTATCCATGCTTTCGCCTTTGATCATCCTGCCTTCTTTCCAGCAATTGTATTAGGCGGGGCGGTGCTGCTCGCTGGATTGGCATCGGTGTTGGTCGTGGAGGGTTCCTATCTACGCCGTGTTTGGCTCGAAAGAACCACGCGGGTTACGGATCTGCTTTCCCTGGGACCGCAATCGTTTTGGGCGAAAGTGGCGTTGAGGTTTCCCGATCCCCTGGAAAAGATCGCTCAGCCGATCTTTCGCACTCGCCGGGGAGCGGAGCTCGCTGAGACGTGGTTCGATGCAGGATTCGGTGAGAAGGCTTCACGATATGTTCTTCTGCTCTTGTTCACGGCGATTCTTGGAGGGGTGTTCGGCTCGAGAATAGGCGGGGCAGTGTTAGCCATCGCTCTCACGGTGCTGCTGCCTCTCATTCCAAGAGCCGTAGTGCATCGTCGGGCGGAGAACCATCGTCGTCGATTTAGCGAGCAGCTTCCACAGGTCATCGAAATCCTGGCAGCCGGAATGGCGGCGGGGCTTTCTTTTCAACAGGCTGTGAGCTTTACGCACGAGGAAGTCCAACCTCCCGCAGGTATGGTATTCGCCCGCCTGGGCCGCCGGATGGCGTTGGGCTACCCTCTCGAAGAAGCGCTGTGGAGTGTTCAGAAGGAGCAATCGGATGAGGGCCTGGCACTCGTCACCGATGGAGTAATCCTGCAGCATCAATTTGGGGGAGACATCGTCCGGATGTTGGAAGATTTGGGTGAGGTACTTCGAGAGAGAGTTGAATTAGAGAGAGAAGTGCGCGCCATCACCGCCCAGGGTCGGCTCTCAGGGATCGTCATAGCCGCGTTGGTACCGGTATCGGCGGCGTTCTTGTTATCGTTTAATCCTCAATACGTCGATGTCATGTTCAACACCTTGATAGGGCAAGTTTTGATTGTAACGGCGATGGTGCTTCTGCTCCTGGGGTGGACGATTATCTCCCGGTTGCTCCGGATTCAGTACTGAGGACAAGATGGGTATCTTTCTGCCTTTCATCTCGTTCACCGCTGCCGCTTCAATCATCCTGCTCTTTCTGGCGCTCTTGGGATTAATCGAGAGTCAGATAACAAGGCGTGAGAGGATCGATGGCGCTGAACCGAGGGCCACATGGAATGAACGACTCATGTTCACTTTGCGCATCATCCCGGTCCCGGAATTTCTAAAAGCAAGGGCGGATGATCCTGAACTGTTCCAGAAGGTTCAGCATGCTGGCTTGCTGTGGGATGGGTCAATATATTTCGCTTTTCGGTGGGCGATCTTCTGGCTGTTTTCAATCTCTGGATTTGTGATCGGGATATGGCGCCAGTGGGATCTCTTTAGCTTATTCCTCCTTCTCGTTCTCATCGTAGCGGGCATATTTGGGCCGGAAGTCTGGTTGAACCGGCTTATCGAAAAACGCCAATATACGATCGATCTTTCTCTACCAGATTTTCTCGATCGACTTTCGTTGGGTTTGGAAGCGGGACTTGGTTTTGAGATTGCACTGCGCCGAACATCGGCGAATTTTCCAGGTCTTCTGGGGGACGAACTCCGCCGTGCTGTCCGTCTAATCGATCGCGGATATCCCCGGGAACAAGCGCTGGGTGAAATCGTACAGCGTACCCCATCACAAGATCTGAGCGCTTTCGTTGCCGCCGTTAATCAAACCGATCGATTGGGGACCTCATTGGCGAAGACACTGCGTATTCAGACGAGTCTCCTGCGAGCGAGGCGCAGGCGGCGGGCGGAGGAAGCAAGCCGACGATTACCTATCCTGATCGTGTTTCCGCTTGTTTTCCTGTTCCTACCAGCGCTTATGATCATCTTTCTCGCGCCGCCGATCTTGCATTTATTTTTTATGCGTTGAAGTCGTATGGTGGTATTCAGATGACGCCGGTCCATTGTCAAGATGCAGACCCTCACCCCAACCCCTCTCCCTCAAAGGGAGAGGGGCAAGGAATAGCATCACCGTGCAGAATCCGAAGTCACGCTGTGGCAAGCGTCGTTGTTCAGCCCCTCGCCCCAGGGGCAGGAATGAGCATGAGGAGGGCCACGCCTGAACATCGCTCTTTTGAAGGCATGGAGGTTCTGGTCGCAGTGATGGTCATAGGAGGGGGCGTCAGAAAGAGCGGTCGGATCCGGTAATCCGAGATGAGGGATGATCGTGCAGAATCCGAAGTCACGCTGTGGCAAGCGTCGTTGTTCAGCCCCTCGCCCCAGGGGGGAGAGGGGCTGGGGGAAAGAGATGTTCGTTCATCATATGTAAATGGAGATCTGCTGTGAGGAGAAGCAGAAATGACCATCGTTCCATACGCCATGCGAAATGGCTGAGGAGGAACCAAACTACGGCTGAACAGATTCTATGGGGTGCTTTACGAAATCGGGGGACAGCAAACTTAAAATTTCGTCGGCAGTATCCGATTGAAAAATATATCGTTGATTTCTATTGCGCCGAGCACCGCTTGATTGTAGAAGTCGATGGGGATGCACATTATGGACAAGAGTGCCGGGACATGAAGAGAACTCGATGGTTGCAGGAGCACGGATGTATTGTGGTCCGGTTTACGAATCGCGAAATCAAGACAAATCTTACAAGTGTGCTGGAAAAAATTGTTGAAAGCTGCGGTAATTCTTGATTGGTGACCCTCACCCCAACCCCTCTCCCTCAAAGGGAGAGGGGCAAGGAATAGCATCACCGTGCAGAATCCGAAGTCACGCTGTGGCAAGCGTCGTTGTTCAGCCCCTCGCCCCAGGGGCAGGAATGAGCATGAGGAGGGCCACGCCTGAACATCGCTCTTTTGAAGGCATGGAGGTTCTGGTCGCAGTGATGGTCATAGGAGGGGGCGTCAGAA
>CAZMZL010000005.1:24198-42000 GCA_964570595.1 uncultured Anaerolineaceae bacterium
TTTGAAGGCATGGAGGTTCTGGTCGCAGTGATGGTCATAGGAGGGGGCGTCAGAAGGAGCGATCGGGTCCGGTGATCCGAGGCGGAGGATGATGACCGTGCAGAATCCGAAGTCACGCTGTGGCAACCGTCGTTGTTCAGCCCCTCGCCCCAGGGGGGAGAGGGGTTGGGGTGAGGGGGGACGAATGGTCGTCCCTTGGCTCAAGGGATTTGGAGAAAAGAGGTTTACAGCGTGACACGTATATCGAAGGATGATGCTCAAACTTCTCTCCGTCCAACTGAGAGGTGCAAAACCGGAAGTGGTCAAAGTGTCTGATGCCGTTTAATAGAGATCAAATGGGAGAGCCTGCATGATTGAAGCGGTCAGCAACAAAGTTCGGCAGGGTCAGGCGATCGTTGAGTTCGCCATCGTGCTTCCGGTGCTGCTTCTCCTCATGCTGGGGCTGGTTAACCTCGGAGTTCTGATCAACGCGCAGATCATTTTAACGCAAGCGGCGTGGGAAGGTGCCCGGACAGGAGCAACGCTGGATCCATCCAGGGACGAAGGAGATGCGAATATCAAGGGCGTCGTTCAAGATTCGATGATGGGACTGGTGGACCCCTCGCGCGTGTTGATCGTGATCGAACCGGATGAAGCAGCTCGGGAAGCCATGACAGGACCGCTTCCTCGCGGGCGTCCTTTGAAGGTGAGTTTGAGTTACCCCATAAAACTTGCCCTCCCGATTCCCCTGTCCCTCTCACTTACTGCCGAAGCGACCAGCCGAATTGAGTATTCCAATTTGCCATGAGCAAAAGAGGCCAAATACTCATCATCATCGCTTTCCTCATTCCGGTGCTGCTCCTGTTCCTGGCGGTGGCGGTTGACGCCGGGAGGCTGTTTATCGAGCGGGGCAGAATGAAGCGTGCTGCGCAGGGGGCAGCGGATGCGGGGATCAGCGTGATCGCCGAGCAGATGGTCACTCAGGTCGTCGCTCGACAGACGATTCAGGCGAGCACTCCCTCGCCCACGCCTCCTTCTCTCATGACGGCCACGCCTGCACTCGGAGATCTCCAGGCCTGGTTGACGGATGAGGATCGAGCAACGCTCGTTTCACCGCCGATCCAAACCGCGGCGGGCGCCGAGGCCCGTCTCTTTGCAAGCGCGAACGGGTTCAACATTGCAGATCCACAAACTCTCGCAGTTGAATTTCAGTTTCCGCAGGATGGATTTGATCCCGCGGATGAAGGTATTAAGACCTTAAGGTTTAGGGTCTCCATCGAGCGTCGTGAGGTGGTCCTTCTTGCTGGTTTGCTCAATCAATCGTTTGTACATTTGGAGGTTGATGGGCTGTCGGAGATCCCACAGAGATAAATGACGAGGGCCTGGACGTCTTTCACGCTGCAAACTGTCCCATTTTTCATTCTGGCGATGGTCAGTATGTTCGTGGGATTTCAATTCCCGTCCCAGGGTTCAGGTTCAAATCTTCTCATTGCTACGTTGATCGGCCTGCTGCTGTTCGCGGCTCTGATGACGTTTAAAAAGTCGCATGTCTGGAATGTCGTTCTGTTGTTGAGTTTTGCCCTTGTGTTGGGCTTCGTCATCGCTGGGCTCCTTCCTCCCGAATACAGGTCGGAGGGTCCCGTCGTGGCGCTGCGCACGCTGATTCTTTTGATTGTCGCGGCGTTGGCGGGGAGATTACTCGGTCAACGCTCTGTCTATTTTGGGATCAGTCTTTGGGTGGCTTCATGGATACACGTCATCGGGTGGGGCATTGTCCTGGTCACGGAATTACCTTTCACATTCATCCGGATATGGGGGGCGATGGGTCTTTTTATCTTTATGGGACTCTCGATCGTTTGGTTTGGGCGACTGGAGGGTCATCAAGAAGAATCCGCGGGACCTTCTCAAGCGATTGATTTGTTTTTTCTTTCGATCAACCTGGGCATCGTGATCTTTATCCTGATTGGGTCGTCCGCTCCGTAGCTCAGGTTCATTTTCACCCACGCATGCCTCCACCTCCTCGAATATTCCGACATTTCACGGGAAATCACCCGCTTCGTATACCGTCGAGAATTTCGGCGACCAGGTTGATCGATAAGATTGATCCAACTCGGTCCTGACTGAAAGTTGTGCGAGAGTCACCCACGGTGAAAATCCATCTCTCGCTCTATTTCAAAGCGTAAGGTATCTGTAATGAAACATTAACACTAGCCTGCGGTATTCTATGATAGCATCACGCAATGGAGGCAGGATGTGCGACGCGCATGCTGCCCTCATTTATGCAGGGAACTTCCGCGGCCGGCGAGTGCGCCTGGCGGCGTGTACATATATAGAGGCATCGATGAAGACCATCACAGCCAATTCCTCAAATGGGAACCTGATCGAGGTACGAGACCTGGTGAAGGTCTACCACACCGCCGCCGGTGATTTCGAAGCACTGCGGGGCATCCAGCTCGTGATCGAGAAGGGCGAGTTTGTCGCGCTGTACGGCAAGTCTGGCGCAGGCAAATCGACGCTCATCAACATGATCACGGGGATCGATGAGCCCACTTCAGGCGAAGTGATGGTGAACGATGCTCCGTTGCATACGATGGGTGCCGACGAGCTCTCCCGCTGGCGGGGGGAGAATATGGGCATCATCTTCCAGTTCTTTCAACTTATCCCATCCCTGACATTGATCGAAAACATCACGCTGCCGATGGATTTCTGCAGCACATTCCCGATTGGGGAGCAGGCCTCGCGTGCGGTTGAACTTCTCGATGCGGTCGGCATTTCTGAACACGCGCAGAAGACGCCCTCGAAGATTTCGGGAGGGCAGCAGCAGCGTGTGGCCATCGCCCGTGCCATGGCAAATGACCCGGAGGTCATTGTCGCCGATGAACCGACAGGCAATCTCGATTCAAGGACGGCGACCGGTGTGCTCGACATCTTTACGAAGCTCGTCGAGGATGGAAAAACCGTCATCGTGGCGACGCATGATGAGGAGGTCGCCCACCGCGCCACGAAGATCGTCGAAATTTTGGACGGCTGCATTGTCTCGATCCAAACGAATGGCGCCGTGCTTGAGGGGAAGGGGATCTAGGTGCATATTCCGGCGCGGTGGATGAAAGTGCTCAAGGAGATGTGGGAGAACAAATCTCGTTCTGTCCTCGTTGTGCTGTCGCTCGCCATCGGCGTGGCGACGGTGGGGATGATCAACACAGCCGCCATCTACATCCAGCGTGATCTATTCGGCGCCTTCAATAATGGCAGTCCGGCAAGCCTGCAAATGTACATTTCCCCGTTCGGAAAAAATGTAGCGCAGGCGGTTGAAAATATGCGCGAGGTGGAAACTGCCCAACCGAGGCGGGTGAAGAGCGTCTCTTTCCTGAAGGCGGATGGTTCCTGGGAGGACATCACGCTGAATGCATTCCCGGACCTCGGATCTGTCGCAGTTAACGTACCCACCTTGGAGGAAGGACGCATGACGCTCTCGGTACGAGAGGTCGTCATCGAACGACAATCCGCAAAGGCGCTTGAGCTTGCTGTGGGCGATACGATGATGTTCAAGAACGATGTGGACCGCGAATTCGAGCTGGAGGTCGTCGGCATTGTGCACGATCTCTACGTGATGCCCTATGAATTGCTCGGCGAAGCGACGGCATATGTAACGATGGGGACACTGGGCTGGATGGGTGAACCGTCGACTTACAACAGGCTGGACATCATCGTATCGGATATGAAGACCGATCGGGATCACGTGCTGGGGATCGGAGAACGTATCAAGGAGCAGGTCCTTCAACCCGCAGGGTATTTTACCTACCGGACGGAAATCCCCGGGATCGGGTCTGACCCCGGCCGGCATTGGGCAGAAGATCAAATCAACGGACTGCTGCTCATCTTCCAGATTATGGGCATCATGGCGATATTACTGAGCAGCGGGCTGGTCGTGAATACGATCTCGGCCATCATTGTGCAGCAAGTCAAACAAATCGGAATCATGCGTTCGATCGGGGCGGTTCGTCGTCAGATCGTGGGCATGTACTTGTTCAACGTCTTCATCTTCACCGTGTTGGGTTTGCTGCTTGCAATCCCGCTCGGATTGATCGGCGCTGCCTGGCTGGCCAATTTTGCAGCCGCTTTCGCTAACTTCGACATCCGCGCGGTCGATATTCCGCTTCAAGTCCTGGCATTGCAGGTGGTCCTCGGTCTTTTACTCCCCCTTGGCGTGGCCATGTTTCCGGTGCTTTCCGGGACGAAAATCTCGGTGTATGATGCCATCTATCAATACGGGATCAGCGGGGAAGGCAGCCGGGGCCTCGTGGATCGATTGTTGATGCGCGTCCGTCATCTGACCCCACCGGTGCTGCTTGCGCTGAGAAATACCTTCCGCAATAAAGCCCGCCTGGCTTTCACGCTCGTGACGCTCACACTCGCTGGGGCGATGTTTATCGGCGTGTTCAGCACGCGCGCATCGCTTTCCTCTCAAATCGACGAAGTCGCCCGATACCTCAATTTCGATGCAGCCATAAATGTACCTCGCGGCTCGATGCGCGCCACCGTGGAGCGCGAAGCAAGCCGAATACCCGGCGTTCGGGTCGTCGAGAGCTGGTCGCAGGATACGGCTACGATCCAATACGGTGGGGATCGGGAGAGCGAAGAGCTGGAGATTGTAGGTCTACCTGCGGATGCTCAAACCCTCGATCCGCTGTTGATCGCAGGCCGCTGGATCACCGTAGACGAGTCTCACGGTGTTGTCGTAAACGAGGACCTCACCGGGGTGGAATCGGACATCGAGGTCGGGGGCGAAATTACATTAAAGGTGGGATCTAAAGAGCAAACCTACGAGGTGGTCGGCATCACATCAAAGCATCTCTCGGGACCCCGGGTGTATATGACCCCGGCGATGTTCGGCGGGTTGACCAACCGTTATAACCAGGCGGATTTTGTGCGTACCCGTCTTGATGCTGAGAAACTCAGCAGCCCGGCTGAACAAGACGCCCTCGGCGCAGAGCTGGAGGCGCGTTTCGAGAATGCTGGAATTACGAGCGGATCGAGCATCACGCACCATGCCATCTTCGGGGATTTCACCGACGTGTTCGACGTAATCCTCGTCATCCTCATCATCATGGCGGTGCTGCTTGCGATTGTGGGTGGATTGGGGTTGACAGGGACGCTTTCGATCAACGTCATGGAACGGACGAGAGAGATCGGCGTAATGCGTGCCGTCGGGGCATCGAACCAATCGGTACGAAGGGTGATTTTAATTGAAGGCGTCCTGGTGGGGTTTGTGAGCTGGGTGCTGGGAGCCGTGTTGTCCGGACCAACCGGACGTGCGCTTGCTGCAGCCGTCGTCGATGCGATAATGAACGCCGATTTGAGCTACCAGTATTCGTTTCCCGGTCTGTTTCTCTGGCTCCTTGTGGTCGCGCTCATCGGTGTATTTGCCAGCCTGGCTCCGGCGCAGCGAGCGGCCTCCCTGACGGTGCGGGAAGTGCTGGATTATGAATAAGGTGGTCACGTGAAGGGTCTCTGGAATTTCGCCCGTTCCAGCGGGAACGGGAACGGCAAAGTGCGGCAGAATGGATCGCTCATCGAATTCGAGGGAGTATCGAAGATGTATCTCACTTCGGCGGGCGACTTCACTGCGCTGCAGGACGTTGATCTGAAGATCAACGAGGGCGAGTTTGTCTCCATCGTCGGAAAATCAGGGAGCGGCAAGACGACGCTCATCAATGTACTCACGGGGATCGACCAACCCAGCGGTGGCGAGATTTATGTGGACGGCACGGCTGTACATGAACTTAAGGTGGGACAGCGGGCAGTGTGGCGGGGAAAGACGATGGGCATCGTGTTTCAGTTCTTTCAATTACTGCCGACTTTGACCGTGCTCGAGAATGTACGCATCCCGATGGATTTCAGCGGTCTTTATCAAAATGGGGAACGGGATGAGCGCGCCATGTATCTTTTGAGCCTGGTGGGGCTGGAAGCACACGCTCATGATCTCCCCGCGCAACTATCCGGAGGCCAGCAGCAGGCTGCCGCTATCGCACGTGCGCTGGCGAACGATCCACCCATCATAGCCACGGATGAACCTACGGGAAACCTCGATTCGGTCTCGGCCGAGAATGTCATTCGTTTGTTCGAGGAGCTTGTCGATGGAGGTAAAACAATCCTGATGGTGACGCACGATGATGAGCTCGCAAGCCGGGCCTCACGAACGATCGCGCTTGCGGACGGCAGGGTTGTATCGGGCGCCTGAGGCGGAACCGATCCTTCTATGTAATTCCAAACTTCAACTTCAATAGGGCAAACCAGAGCAGCTTTCGCCTAACCACCGAAGAAGCATCCAGAAGATGCAGGCACGACGACATTTTTCAACTCAAGCGTGATCTTGGTTTCGCCATCGTCTCGGATGGGTACCACGGGCAGCGACCCCGGTATCTTATGTAGTCCTGGCGGCGGGGGGATGAAGAGCGCCGCAGCTGGATACATTTTTTGGAAGGGGACCGAGCAGGTTCCTGACCTCTCGATCTCGCCAGGCTTATATTTCCCGGTTACTTGTAAATCGAAATCACACTTAGGGTCGGGGTTGTAGTTCCCTTTCACCTCATACTCTACGAGAAAGGTGAACTCTATGAAGCACTCCTTTCCCTGATCCGTGCCTCCGACTCGGACATAATAATCAGCCAGAGTCGACCCTTCTATGCGTGCTTGAGCTTTCGGATTATCTACGTCGATTTCAATATCGACCGGAATACCGATGCTCGACGATGCCTTAAAGTCCGAATTCTTTTTATCTGAACTGAGTTCATATACGAGAACTGCCGAGCCTTCGTCCCCTGGAGGGGCTGTAAAGGAAGGTCTGGCAGAGGGTCCTTCATCGCCATTGGAACAGCCTACGAGAAGGATCAGAATTCCCAGGAGAAATA
Organism: uncultured Anaerolineaceae bacterium; assembly: GCA_964570595.1. Lineage (GTDB taxonomy): Bacteria > Chloroflexota > Anaerolineae > Anaerolineales > E44-bin32 > E44-bin32. The sequence continues at coordinate 31,089 of CAZMZL010000005.1, forward strand.
AAAAGGCTGGACTCAATATTTTTCTCATCGTCTCTATCCTTGCGTATCTGATCGGAATTGTCCGGAGCTACCCCGTCGACGATGATACTATTTCCTGGCTCGAATTGGCAAATTTAATAACTGATGAAACCGGTCGGTCGTAATCGCGCTATGTGGCACTCAAAATCTTCATATCCCATATCCGCACGCGTTTGTCCGCGGATGCCAGCGCAAACCAGCGACCGTCGGGAGAGAAATCGGTCTGGTAGACGCCCTTGGGTTTGAGCTCGATTTTCATCTTCAACGCCGGATCCTTGATCGAGAAGAGCTGAAGTTGGTGATCCAGAGAGATCGCCACCGTGTCGTTGTCCGGCGCGGTCGAGACGGCCATGATCCCCTTCGCGTCCAGGCTGTGGGTGTGAAGCAGCTTGCCTTGACTGACGTCCCAGATCTTCAATGTACCATCGTAACCCGTGGAAGCGAAATGAACTTCGTCGGGCGTGTAGTCGAAGGACATGACGAACGGATCGTGGGCTTCGATGGCTCGCAGGGGTTCGCCAGCAGCAGGATCGAAGAAGCGCACTTCGGGGCTGTTCATGCCGGCGACGGTGAGCGTATCCTTTTTTGGAGAGAATTTTAGAGCGTGGATTTCACGCTTCTGTATCTTCATCTCCCAGGCGACTTCGAGAGTTTCGAAATCAAACATCCTGAAGCGCGCATCGGACGTCGTCGCCAACCATCTTCCGCTTGGTGAGAGGTGGGCGCCATTCGCTTTGACATCGATCATTGCACGCTGGTTCCCTCCGGGGAAATCCCAGATGCGGACGGTCTTGTCAGAAGACCCGGAGACGAGCAAATCCTCGGCGGGGGAGAGTGAGAGCATGTTGACGCCCTTCTCATGACCGGAAATCTCGCCGACCTGTTTCCACGTGGACACATCCCACAACTTGATTAAGTTATCCATCCCGGCGGAGATGAGCGTGCTGCTGTCGGCGGTGAAGAGCACGTCACTCATATGGCTCGTACCTGCCAATATCTCAATCGGATACGTCATCTATGTACTCTTTAATTTCATACATCATCAATCGCGTCCCTTGCTCAAACTCATTCAGCGAAAGTCTTGAATTGATTCATCGTTTCAATCGTCTGTTTCGGGAAGGCTCCCCACATGAACATATTGGACAAGAATACTCTTAATATATCATCTTCCTCGGGGTTGACCCCCACATGATGAAATTCCCTCATGGTCTTGCATGGGGGTGGACCTGCACGAGCAAATACGGACTCTATGGTCCCAACAACAGTTCGGGTTCAAACGGAAATGGGCACGGCGATCTTGGCCGCGAGACGGTTTTCCCGGACCAGATGACGAACGATCTGCCGTGCCCTGTCCGTTTAATCTTACTCAATGTACGAATGGGGTAACCCTCTCGTGTCATTTCGAACCTCCCGGAGGAAGGTGAGAAATCCCCCTCAAGGCCGGATGACCAGATAGAGGGATTAGTAATAGAACATCCCTCCCTCTCAATTGAGGGACGGTTGATCTGGAGGAGAGGGGATTTCTCGTCGCAAAAGCTCCTGGGAATGACATTAAAACCCATGTCGGTTCCTCAATAGATCGAGAATTTGTGATATTTTGGGGCGAGTTTTCGTGCTCGCCCTGTCTATGTCCAACACGGAATCCTCAGCAGGTCCGCCACGAAGTGCGGCCCGTAAGGGGGACTCTGTCCTGTGCAAAGCGACAGGATGAATATCCCCACTGCAGTGCCAGAGGCGGCGAAGCTGGGGATCGCTTCGCTTCATCAGTGACCAGAACGCATAGGTCGGCCCAGATAGACGTGTCATTGCGAGGAGCCCGGAAGGGCGACGTGGCAATCTCCGCCTTGGTATTCGGAGGAGGTAATTTAGATTTGTGGATCAATTTCCAAAATGAGATCGCGCAGACCCAGCGCCGTGCGCACCAGCTTGGAGGTGTCCACGATGTCCGGGGTGTCTTTCCCCGTATGCGCGATTCCAGCCCACACTTCGGAGAACTGGTCGGTCGTAATCGCCATGGCCGGGACATCGTTCTGAATAAAAATACTGTGGTCGCTCTGATACCAGGAATCCCCCTGAACGAACTCGTCCTGTGATGCGAAAATCTTCTCGACCATCTCGCTGACTCCGGCCGGACAGCCGTAGAGGGAGGTGGCCGTCTTCCCCTCGATGTAACCGAGACCATCGAGGTTGATTGCGAGCAGAATATCATGGAATGTGGACGCATATTTACGAATATACGCGATCTGCCCTGGCGCGCTGTAGTAATCTTCGCCATTGAAGGCGACCAGTTCGACGGTAAGAGGGCCGTTATAATCTTCGAGAAGGGTGGCGAGCATGAGCAGTGTAACTACACCCCCGGCGTTGTCGATTGCACCGGGGGTTCCCATTTTCGCATCGATGTGCGCAGTGATGACGACGCGCTTGCTCGTCTCTTTCCCTCGCCAGGCGACCGGGTTGCATCCCCTGGACGGAATGCGAGAAGCTTCGGAAAGAAGGGCGACCTCGTGATGAAGATATTGGTAGAGACGCTCACCTTCGACATCGGTCATGTAGACTGAGGGAATGTTGAAATTGCCATCTTCGAAGAGATTGAACGGATGCATCGCCCCCGCCATTCCTGGATCTCGCCCGGTGGCAGTGATAATCGCAGCGGGTGTCTTCGTCTCGAGGGTGTCGATGATTTGTTTGTGCTCTTCCGGGTAGAAGAAGGGGTAATCCTTGGGCATGAGCTGCTCTTTTGCAATCTCCCCGTACAGGAGCAAGATCTTCCCTTCCAGGTCCAGTTCATTAAGTTCTGTCAATGAAGAAGCTGCTTCGAGCTTTCCTCGGGAGTGGCAGCCAAGCGAATAAGGGCTGGCGGAAGCCTCAAAGGTGCTCCCCTCAACTGTTAGAGATACTTCGCCATGTTCCCAGTCGATGCATTCAAACTCAAGACACGCGCCTCGTGAACCCGAGACCAGAGATCGTCTCTATGAAGAAATCAGTCGCCTGGTGGTTGCCATCGCTTCCGACGCGGCGCGTCGGGATGTCAACACAGAGCCTGTGAAGAAATCTATTCGCATCCTCGATGAGCTCGAGTTCCTCCATGGCATCTCCTTCTTGAATCTTATGCCACCTCATGTGCGTCTGAGTTCCATGGCTGTTCCCGTTGGGCACCTCTTAAAACCCCAGTGGTCCCCATACGAAGCTTAGATTGCAGGGGCCATCTGTCTTGCGTGAGATTTACAACCGCATTGTGATCCAATGGTGTTGCTCAACAAGAGATGGGAGCAGGTTCTCGAAACGGGAACTAATCATCTCCGGTCGAAAGCTCTCTTGCGGCAACAAGTTTCTTCACTTCATCGACGTAGCTCAACGATTGGTGCCGGAAATAAGTGTTGTACAGAACTGCATAGTGCCCATTATTCTTGAGCAGGCCATCATGATCGCCTTCCTCGATGGTTTGGCCTTCCTCGAGGACGATGATACGGTCCGCCGATCTCACCGTCGATAATCGATGAGCGATCAGAATGGAGGTGCTGTCCTTCAATATCATGTTCAGCGCCTCCTGTATTTGCGATTCGGTGAACGGATCGATTGAAGCGGTGGCTTCATCAAGGATGAAGATTGCGGGTTTGCGGACGAGCACACGCATGAGCGAGACGAGCTGACGAACGCCCATGGAGAGACGAGTTCCCCGCTCGCCGACTTCAGTTTGCAAGCCGTCGGGTAAAGTATCGAGCCAGTCGCCATCCCCGATGCGATTTGCCAGCAGATCGATCTCCTCATCGTCGATATCCGGATCGGCATAGCGGACATTATCGGCGACCGTTCCAGAGAACAGGAAGGGCGTTTGAGGGACGATTCCGAGTTGTGTTCTGTAGCTCTCCAAATCGAAGCTGCGCAGGTCTTCACCGTCGATGTAGATTTTTCCCTCCTGGAATTCATAAAACCGTGCAATCAAATTAACAATGGAAGATTTGCCTGCGCCCGTGTGGCCCACAAGCGCCAGATTTTCACCGGGATAGATGTGGAGGTTGAAATCCTCAAGCACCGGTTCATCGGGTTTGTAATAGAACCCGACATGTGAAAACTCGATCTCACCGGATAAGTGACGGACGGGTTTGTGATCTTCCTGCACGACGAGCGATTCAGCATCGATGAGGGCAAATACTCTTTCTGCGGCTGAGAGACCATTCTGGACCTGGGTCCAGAATGCTGAAAGGTTCAGCATAGGAAACCAGAACCGATCCAGGCTGGTGATGAAGAGATACCATGCGCCTACGGTGACCAATCCCTGGATGACGTTCAACCCGCCGACGTAGACGAGTATGGCCGTGCCCATCCCTCCCAGCGCGTTGAGTGTGGGGAATACGGTCGAGAGGACGAGCCCGCGACGCACGTTGATTTTATAGGAAGCAACGTTTACATCATTAAACTCTTTGTAAATCCTTTCTTCTTGGCGAAAATTCTTTGCGACCGCGATCCCGGTGACAGCTTCCTTGATCGAAGCGTTCACATTTGCCATGGCGCGGAACCCTTCTCTTGTAACCCGTCGGGCGAGGCGGCGAAAGCCCAGTGCAAGAAGAAAGATCACCGGAAGCATCGCGAGGAGCAGGAGCGTGAGACTTCGGTCAATATTCAACAATACGATGAGCAGGACGATGGCCTGGACAAGTTGGGTGACCAAATCGGTGATGAGGACGATGACCTGAGCAAATTCTTGGGTATCGGAGGTGATGCGGCTTACGACTCGTCCAGAAGCAAAATCATCGTAGAACGACAGGTCATGTTCCGCTGAGGCCTTGAAGGCATCCAACCTTAGTTGCAGCATAACATCACCCACGGAGCGAGTGATGAGCCGCCGGCGGATCCAATTGGCCCCCCAGATCACGACCCCGAGCACGATTATGATCAGGGAAAGCATCAAGATGCGTTCCGGCGTATTGCCTTCGGCCAGCATTTCCACGCTCCGTGCGACGATGATGGGTACGGCAGCGGATGAGAGCGCGATGACGAGGATGGCGATGCCCGCAACCAGGAGGCGTTTTCCATACGGGCGAAAATAGCTCATCATCCGCTGCAGGAGATCACGATCTCGATATTTTCTGTCGTAAGCCTCCGCGCCCAGTCCCGAGAAGAATCCCATCGATTATGCTTCCTCGTAGCGTGTAAAAATACGCCCGTAAGCTTCCGAACTCTGCATGAGATCGTCGTGCCCGCCAACCGCAACGACCCTGCCGCGACGGAGCACGACGATTTGATCGGCCCAGCGGATCTGAGAAAGACGGTGTGTGATGATGAGCGTGGTCCGACCTTCGGCCGCTCGGAAGATAGCGCGCTGGATTTGATCCTCGGTGGCGCTGTCGATGGAAGATGTGGAATCGTCCAGCACAAGGATTCTGGGATCGGTCAGGAACGCCCGTGCAAGGGCAAGGCGTTGGCGTTGTCCTCCTGACAGGGTCACCCCCCGTTCACCGATCACGGTTTGATAGCCATCCTTGAAGGTCATGATGAACTCATGTGCCTGCGCAGCCCGGGCGGCTTCTTCAATTTCCGCCGGCGTTGGGGATGGGCATCCAAAGCCAATGTTGTCGGCGATTGTTCTCGAGAAGAGGAAAACGTCCTGCTCGATGATGGAGATTTGTCGGCGCAAATCCTCCAGGCGCCAGTCACGCACGTCGATCCCGTCCACCAAAACCTCACCCTCATTCACGTCATAGGTGCGATTGATGAGCTTAGCGAGGGTTGTTTTTCCAGTTCCGGTCTGTCCGACAATGGCCACAGTTTGCCCGGGGGTGATGTGAAGCGATATGTCCTCCAGGCTGTTCTCGCCGTTCTGGTAGGCGAAGGTGACGCCCTTGAATTCGATCTCTCCACGCATTGAATTCGAACTTCCACCGGGATTGTGGTCCAATTCCGTTTCGCGTTCGATGAGTTCAAGTATCCTTCTTGACCCCGCCATCCCCAGCGATACCTGCGAATACGCGAAGAGGGAGACGAACACCGGGAAACCGAACAACTGGATCAAGCCCATATAGGCAACCACATCACCCACATCGAGGAGACCAGCATTGTAGAGAAGGAGCGATTGGAAGAGGGCCAGACCATTGGCCAGGCCCATCAAGAGTAGGGGAAGGAAGCGCGCTTCGACGTTCCCCTGGCGGACGAAGGCATTCCGGAAGGAACGCGCATTGACCTCAAATCGGGAGACTTCGGCTTTCTCCTGGGCAGTTCCCTTGACAACCTCGATGCCGTCGATGGCTTCTGTCAGGTGTGCGTTCATATTTCCAAAATCATGTCGAACATCGTCTGAGATCGGGCGCAGCTCATTGAGATACTGCCAGAGGGAAAGGACATAGGCGATGATGAAGAGCGCCGGGACGATGATGAGCGTGGGGTGATACCTGGGAGCGAGGATCAAGGGCATAATAAGGAAATTCGCGGAACCGATTACAAGGTTGAACCCGGGGTTGAACATGAGATTGATCTCGCGGACGTCATTTGTCGCCCGGGCCATTGTGTCGCCAACGGGTTGAAGGTTATGGAAGGTCATGCTCTTGCCGAGCAAACTGATGTAAAGTTCATCGCGGATATCGCGCTCGAGGCGCTGCCCGATGAGTTCCGCTCCGAAGTTTCTCCCAAACTGTAAGCCGCCACGGATGATCTGAGAAATCACGATTGCGAGCGCGATTAATCCCAGTAATGGAAGATCGGGAGGATCTTCAAGAATGACGTTGAAAGCCTGGCCTACGAGAATTGGAACGAGCGCCGCGAGTGCAGCGTTCCCGAATGCCCCGAAGAAGGTCACGATGACGAGCCACCAATACCACGAGACATGCGAGATGATCCATCGTGATGTGCTTCTTCGGTCGACTTTATGCGATTCGGGAAGTACGAATTCGGCCGTGGTCATAGTTGATTTCTTCAAGAATATTTACGTTAGCAAGGATAGGACAGGTGAAGGATACCACACGAGCAGAACCACTTTTGAAGATGAAAATGGAACATCAGATTTCGTGCTATAGTCATGCTGTATGAAGGCCATCGGGTGGTTTTATGTCACAAAAAAGGATCATGCTGCGTTATAGGTGTGAAATTGAGAACGGGAAAGGCGAACGTGCCTGAAGAAGATTTTATAACCGTAGTTCGGCGCGCACAAGCTGGCGATAAGGATGCTTTCGCCGATCTCTTCCATCAACTCCATCAGCCCATCCTGAACTATGTGTATCGCACAGTTGGGGATCGGCCAGCGGCGGAGGATATCACACAGGATGCCTTTATCCGGGCACATGAACGTATCGGTCAGTTGGGTCCACCATGGGATTTTAAATCCTGGCTGTACCGTATCGCAAGTAATCTTGCCGTGGATTATTTACGCAAAGGGCAAAGGTTCGTGGATGTGGAGGAACCTGAAGATCTGCGAGGGCCCCCCACAACCCGCCGTCCCGCGGAGCGAAAAGTGCAAAGTGAGGAAGTGAAACGATCGGTCCACCAGTCGATCCTGATGATGCCGACGGCGTATCGTCAGGCGCTCCTTCTGCGTGAGATCAACGGCCTATCCTATCCGCAGATGGCGAATGCGATGGAGTGTTCTTACGATAATGCGCGTCAATTGGTTCATAGAGCCCGGTTGAATTTTCGTGAGATCCATGGATTAAGAATGATGGCGACCAGCGGGGCCATCGCTTGCCGCGAATTGGATGATTTGCTCTCTGCATATCAGGATGGCGAGCTGGATGCTGATCAGCGTACTGCTGCCAGGAAGCACATCGCCACGTGTGAATATTGCCAGGAAACCGAGGGGGACCTCAAGAAAGTGATGGGCCTCATGGGTGCGCTGATTCCCATCTCGCCATCCTCAGGTTGGGCTGCCGGCGTGCTGGAACAACTCCGGGCGGAGGTTCCCCCGGGCAGGCTTGAAACCTATGGCGATGTTTCAGGCGAAGGTGGTGGTTCAGGGGGAACTGGAGGCGGCGCTGGAGGAGGTTTGGGTGGGGGTCTCATACCGGGGGGAGGGTTGCTGAAGGGCGCCATCGTTCTCGGCGCACTGCTGTTGGCAGGAGGCCTCGTTTTTCTGGTGAGCGGCGCAGCAATCAGGTTCATGGGCGGGGGAGATCCAATCTCTGACGAGCCCAGCCCTTCGTCGATATCGGAAGGCGCCCTTCAGCCGCCCCCTGGTGGTGAAGCAACAAAGACTTCTACCTCGGAGTCTGAATCAGAGGCGCAAGAGGAAATGCTGGCTGCTACGCTCACCCCTACATCTACCGTTACCACGACCGCCTGCACGGCCGTTGTGGTCGCTGATGTAAATGCGACTTGTCGTGCAGGCCCCGGCCAGATCTGGGATCCTCTCGGTTACCTGCTGCAGGGTGAGGATACGCCGATTGAGGGCCGAGATGCGGCTGGGAACTGGTGGTGGGTGTTGAATCCCGATGCACAAGGGCACTGTTGGGTTTGGGATGGCGCCGTATCGACGGTTTGCTATGGGGGTGACGCGTCCATCATCCCGGCACCATCCACGCCTACGCCGCCCGATTCACAACCACCCACGATATCTGTATCTCACACGCCCACGGGTGCCTGGCGCCCCAATGAGGATGAGGCCGTGACGATCAGCGCTTCGGCGAGTGATCCCGGGGGAGTGGAGAAGATCGAGATCTGGGTGCGTCCCCCTCTGGCGAAGCAGTTCCAACTGAGCAAGACTTGCACGAACACAGCGAAATGTAATTATGCTGGAGGTCCTTATCCCCCCGGAGATCTGACCTACTACGCGAGGGCCTGGGATCCGGCCGGGAACGATACCTCGAGTTCACAGGTCTCCACCACGGTCCACGCCGTGCTTCGGTAGGGCATCACCTTCAGTATCCAGGATACCACCCGTATCCAGGATACCCCGGTTTATTCAACATAACTGCAGATCTCAAAATCTCCGACTGTCGACCTCGTGGTTCTGTTGAGACCTTTTTCGAGATGCTTGCGTCTATAGAGGTTCAAACTTTGCCGTAAAGTGCCGCAGCAGCTTGGGGGCATACGTAATGCGATAACCGCGAATGTCCTGAACCCGCTTTTTTATTTGTGCAAAGGTCTGAATGACGAGATCCATGTGAGCCTGTGTGTACATGCGCCTGGGGATCGCCAGGCGAACGAGCTCCATGGCTGGATGATGCTCCTCACCATTCTTGTCGACATAAGCGAAGGCGACAGATCCCAACTCCACACCCCGGATACCGCCCTCGAGGTAAAGCTCGATGGCCAGTGCCCAGCCCGGGAAGTGTTCTCGAGGGATATGTGGAAGAGCCTGACCGGCATCGATGTAGACCGCATGCCCTCCCGGAGGTTCGACGACCGGAATGCCGACCGCGAGCAGCCCTTCCGTAAGATAGGCGGTTTGACCAAGTCGATATTCGAGATAAGCCTCGTCGAGTCCTTCCCACAGCCCTACGGCCATCGCGGCAAGGTCTCTCCCCGCTAATCCGCCGTAGGTTGGGAACCCTTCCCGAAGGATGAGCTCATTCTTCGCCAATGTGAAGAGGTCGTCGTCGTTCATCGCCAGGAAGCCCCCAATGTTCACGAGCGCGTCCTTCTTTGCGCTCATCGTGGCGCCATCGGCAGTCTTGAAAATCTCCTGAGCGATCTCCAGGGGCGACTTGTCCTGATATCCTGGTTCACGCAGTTTAATGAAGTAGGCGTTTTCCGCATATCGGCAGGCATCGATGAAGAAAGGAATGCCGTGTTGACGATACACCTCGCTTGTGCGACGGATATTCTCAAGTGAGACGGGCTGGCCTCCGGTCGCGTTGTTCGTGATCGTCGTCATGCCAAACGGGATGTTCTCCACCCCCGTCTCCTCGATGAAGTGCTCAAGTTTATCGATGTCCATATTACCCTTGAACGGATGGCGGTTGGATGGTTCGGAGGCTTCATCTATCACGAGATTGACCGGTTTTCCACCCCGGGCGCGGATATTGGCTTCGGTCGTGTCAAAATGTGTGTTCGAAGGGATGGAGTGACCGGGCTGGATGAGTAAAGTGCTCAGGATATGTTCGGCAGCTCGACCCTGGTGAGTCGGGATGAAATGATCGAAACAGAAGATATCGTCCATGGCTTCTTTGAGCATGAAGTAGGATCGAGCGCCGGCGTAGGATTCGTCCCCTTGCATGATCGCCGCCCACTGGCGGTCGCTCATCGCCCCGGTCCCTGAATCGGTAAGCAGATCGATGAAGATATCGTCGGAGTGAAGCCCAAACAGATTGAAGTTTGCAGCCTTGATGGCCGCTTCCCGATCTTTACGACTGATTCTTCTGATCGTCTCCACGGTTTTAATTCTGAAGGGCTCGGGGGGATAAGGTTGCATGCAGGCCTCCTTGAGGATATTCGATGATGTGTGGGTCAATGATTTCAAACCATAACAATGAGTTCGACCAGGGTCAAGTGCAGAAGCGCTCATCAAACTTGATAGAGTTCCCTTGTATAATGTTTCAGCTTCTCGGTTAGGAAGGCAGAGGCAGCCAGTCCATTGAACGAGATTTATGGGGAGGAGTTCTACGATGCGACCTGAAACCACCGTGCTGAGCAATCTTGAATTGGTGGCATTCGAACTTGGCTTGGCCATGACGAACACCTATCTCCTCGGTGATCCCGACCGCAGTGAAGCGATCGTGATCGATCCAGCCTGGGATGGGGAGTTGATCGTCGAGGAGGCCCGGGCTCGAAATTGGAGCATCACGTCGATCTGGCTCACGCACGCGCATTTCGATCATTTCGGTGGAGCGGGCGCCATTGTCGACCATGTCGACCATCCCGTACCGATCGCGATGTGCTTCCTCGATATGCCCTTATGGCGTGTGAAAGGCGGCGCCGCCTTGTTTGGGGTTCCCGAGTTTGAACCCGGACCGGAACCCTCGATCGATCT
>CAZMZL010000006.1:0-32848 GCA_964570595.1 uncultured Anaerolineaceae bacterium
GTAAAGCTGCTTCGGGATGATGTGGGTTGAAGTTTCTTCCCGCTTGAGCGGCGCCATACGCGCTTTGGAATCATTACTCAGAAACTTATTATCGTGTCATCGCGAGCGTCTTTTTGCGAAGCGATCTCCCTCTGCGAAGCGGGGGATTGCTCCAGCGGTAAAGCTGCTTCGGGATGATGTGGGTTGAAGTTTCTTCCCGCTTGAGCGGCGCCTCACGCGCTATGGAAACATTCGCAAAGACATTACCCCCTCGTGTCATTTCGTCGCAAACGCCTCGTACCGAAATGACAATTAGAACAAATGTTGGGCCTTCGGTAGCTTGGGGATTTATGATGTGTATGGGCGAGCCTGCAAGGGAATGGTGAAGCCTGGACCTGCGGAAGCGGGAGAGCCATCGAGCTGGGGGGCAGCGTGCTAAAGCGGCGATGGGAGCACATGGGGTGGGGGGGTGGAGACGGGAATGGTCAGGAAGGCCGTGTACGTGAAGCAGGGAGACCTGTGTGGTGAAAGGAGAGCTGCACAGGAGTCAGAACCCTCATCGTAGCGGAGAAGCGCCGTATGGGCGTGGAGCGAAGGGGGGCAGGAAGGTGGAAGTGTGGAGGATAGACAGGCGGAAGAAAGACCGGTGGGAGTGCCAGAAAAGGCTAAGCAAGCCGGAGAAACTCAGGACTGGTGGTCCTGGGTGGAAGTGAGTGTCTGGACGGAGCGCATGTTGACCGAAGGGGCGAAGGGAGGCAGTTGAACCAACGTCTACTTTGCGGAGCAAGGGTTGTTCTCCTTAGTCACAGCCTTTGCTGACGTCCGTCAATCCTCTAAGAGGTGAACCACCGACTGGAGAGCCGGATGCGTGAGATCCGCACATCCGGTCCGGAGGGGGGAGGGGCCGGGAACTCAACCGGTCCTTCCTGCCCCTATCAAATCTGTGGTCAACCCGTAGGGGCGAGCCTTCGTGCTCGCCTACTCCCGTGTCCGTTCAAATGTCGGATAATGAGCAGCGCTCAATCGACAATCCCGCTATGCTATAATCCGGCGAAGAGAGGTTTTTTACGCATGTTTAAGAACATCACAAAAGTGTTAAGCGGTGATCCGCTAAAGAAGCAACTGGATCATTTCCGCGCGATCGTGGATCAAATCAACAGCCTGGAACCGTCCATCCATGCATTGTCTGACGATGATCTTCGCGACAAGACCGTCGAGTTCCGATCCCGGACCTCGGCGGGAGAAACACTCGACGATTTACTCGTCGAAGCATTTGCCGTCGTTCGCGAGGTTGCCATTCGCACAATTGGACTGCGCCACTTCGATGTCCAACTTGTTGGAGGGATCGCTCTTCATCAAGGAAATATCATCGAAATGAAGACCGGTGAGGGGAAGACCCTTGTCGCCACGATGCCCATCTACCTGAACGCTCTGGAGGGCAAGGGTGTTCATCTTGTGACAGTGAACGATTATTTGGCACGCCGTGATGCTCGCTGGATGGGTCCAGTTTTCGATTTTCTGGGATTGAGGGTGGGTGTACTTCAGGAAGCAGCTCGGACGGAGCATGGGCGAAAGGCCTTCGTCTATGACCCCGGCAAGGAATCGTCTCAAGAGGATGTTCATCAGCTCACCCTCGTAGATAGGAAACAAGCCTATGCAGCAGATGTGACCTACGGAACGAACAATGAGTTTGGCTTTGATTATCTACGGGATAACATGGCGCGCACGATCGAGGCCCGTTCTCAGCGAGGGCATAATTTTGCCATCCTCGACGAGGTCGATAACATCTTGATCGATGAAGCCAGGACGCCCTTAATTATTTCTGGACCATCCCATGATGATCCCGATCTCTATCTACAGATGGCTCAGGTAGTTAAACAACTGAGGCCGGAGGATTTTGAAGTCAGCGAGAAAGATCGGACGGTGGCGTTAAATGAGATTGGCGAGGATCATGTTGAAGAGCTTTTGAATACGCCCCTGCGTGATCCCGATCGACCGGAAGATATTACACCTGAACAAGCGAGGCTTCTTGGTCATCTGGAACAAGCCTTGCGTGCGGAGCACCTCTTCGCTCGCAACAAGGATTATGTAATCCAGGGCGGTAAGGTGATTATCGTCGACGAATTTACCGGGAGATTGATGGCAGGACGGAGATGGTCCGACGGCCTTCATCAAGCGGTCGAGGCAAAGGAAGGCGTGAAAGTCAGGCAGGAGAATGTCACCTATGCAACGATCACGCTCCAGAATTACTTCCGGATGTATACCAAGCTGGCGGGTATGACAGGAACGGCGGTAACCGAAGCGGAGGAGTTCAATAAAATTTATGAGGTGGACGTTGTTCCGCTCCCCACAAATCTTGAGTATATTGTCATGCAGCCGGAATCCGACCTTGTCACTGTAGAGTATTCGGAAGACGGTCATAAATTCACCTATTTTTCCCGTAGAGATGATCCTGAGAGCAACCCCGTTTTCTGGCAGAGGAAAGACTACAAGGATGTCGTATATCGTACCGAGGAAGCGAAACTGCGTGCCATCTCGCTGGAGATCTTGCGACGTCATGCCATCGGTCAACCCATGCTGGTGGGCACAACGTCTGTCGAGCTCTCAGAAAGATTGTCCAACAGGCTTCGAGCGGACTCGCTTCAAAAACTCATGTCCATCGTGGTGCTTCGGGATGCTTACTTAAGGGCGAATGACCTGAACGATGACGGCACTCGTATTGAGGAACTGGATTTCTTGAATCAACCGTTAGCTGATCTGAAACCACAGGATCTTCGATCGCTTGCAAGAGAACTGAGTGTATCTTTGAATCCGGCGAACCCCGAGAATTTGGGGCATATTCTTCGCATCATGGAGCTCGACGATGGTGATCGCGAATCCTTAGAAACTGCGTTAAAGAGCGGTATCGCACATAGCGTGCTCAATGCGAAGAAGCATGATGAAGAATCCGCCATCATTGCATGGGCTGGCTCGCTCGGTGCGGTTACGATCGCTACGAACATGGCCGGTCGCGGGGTAGATATTAAACTCGGGGGTGAGATCGCAGAGGAGATCCTTGCCGCTGTGAACCGAGTGCTCCGGCGAGCCGGACACATGGATCCTGAAAATATGAGTTTGGAGGAGCGTATTGACACCCTCGACACGGTAGGACCGGATGAAATTGGTATTTACGGTCCTGAAATTGAGCAGCTGAAGTCCTTCATGGCAGACGCGAGTAAAGTACGAGAAGTGGGGGGATTGCACGTTTTGGGTTCAGAGCGACATGATTCGAGGCGCATCGACAACCAGCTTCGCGGGCGAGCCGCACGTCAGGGCGATGCGGGATCATCACAGTTTTTCTTGTCTCTCGAAGATGAATTAATGCGGCTGTTCGGCGGTATCCAGGTTTCGAATCTCATGCAGCGGTTGAATATCGATGATTCTGTTCCGATTGGACATAACATTGTGAATCGGACGATCGAACAAGCACAGACTCGTGTCGAAGGAGCCAATTTCGATACCCGAAAGCATCTACTTGATTATGACGATGTGCTGAACCAGCAGCGAGAAGTTTTCTACAATCAGCGAAACAGGATCTTTACCAAAGACGACTTGAGTGAAGATATCGCAAGCATGCTGCAGGTTGAGGTCATGACGCATGTTGAAAGCGCGCTCATCGATCCGGAGGGACCCTGGCGGCTTTTGGCCTGGTTAGAAGAGACACAACCGACGATTGGGCTCGAATCGGATGCCCCCTACCCCAGCTATATGTTGAAACTATTGTTGGATTCGCTTGCGGATAAGAACGATCCGGAAACCTTGAAGGACGAGCTCCTCGCGATCGCAGAGGATTCCATGAATTTGCATGGACAGCATCAGGAGATAGCCGTATCAGAGCAGATTGCGCGCGTCGTCGAGCGAGTCGACAACCAGATTGAGCAGCGTGTTGATTCGGCTGAGATCGCCGTCGAATCGGCGATGATTGAATCGGAAGAGAGCGGACAGCCTGTGAATCCTCAGCAGCTTGTGGGAATGGTGGAACAGGCTGCCGGGTTGAAAATTAAGATGGACACGGCCAGTCTAACCCGTGTCCAGGATGATCCGGGTGAGTTCCTTGCGCAAATACCTCAGCTTGTCGAGGCAAGCATGGGGCTTCGTTTATGGGCAGGCTTAATCCATAGTGTCGAGCGCAGGGTGGGCGAGCCACTTGGCTTGGAACCACGATTGACTGCGCCGATTGATTGGGATCAGGCAGAGCAAGATCTCATGAACGCCTTAAAGACCGTATGGAGTGCTCGAATCGAGGGAATCCTGGGAGAGATCCGATCGGAATTAGATCAGCTTTTCCAGGCTGGTGTTCAGATCAATGAAGCCATGAAATTGAGGCTGCTGATCCAGTTGAGTTATGGACAACGAAGCTACTTCGACAAGAAGACTCATCAACGCAGATCGGTCCTTGTTGCTCGACTCTCTTATCCATTCTATGCGGCTAACCTAATTCCTTCTCATGTACCAGAAAACCTCAGTGCTGATGTCATCGAACATCTTGAACATGCACAGATGACCCTCCAGATGAAACTGGGAAAGGGAGAGCTAGAACGACCGGGTAAGGTGAGCATTGAGAATTTTGATGATCGCACTCAGAAGTTGCTGAGAAACAACCTGTCGGAGGAGACGAGTCAGGCGCTCGTCGACCAGGGCGACATCCAATCCCTTCCACCTGATCAAAGGGATGAGATCGCCAGGGTCATCGGCGGCCAGATGTTGGCACGAGCCCACCGCGAACTCCTCATGAGCGTGGGGGATCAGCAGTGGGTGGAATACCTTACAGAGATGGAAGCTCTCAGGACTTCGATAGGCCTGGAAGCGTATGCGCAGCGAGACCCTCTCGTCCAATATAAGAGTCGTGCTTTCGACATGTTCGAACAACTCCTTGCTACCATCCGAGCGGGGGTGGTCTCGAAGATGTTTCGCTTACGGGTGGCGAGTCAGTCGGAAGGCGCAGCCGTGCAGCCGCGAGCACAGGCAGCTCAGATACCACCAAACAAAGAAGCTCAAGAAATTGAAGGTAAAAAACCAAAAAAGCGTCGAAAAAGGCGAAGAAAACGACGCTAGTTATTCGTTTCCGCTTCAACAGCCTTAAGTTTTGCTCCGATCTTTATTTGGGCGGACACAATCTATGGATCAAGGGACTATTCCAACCGATGCTCGAGACGATGGGATCTTCTCGACAATCCCTAAAATCGATCTCCATCGACATTTGGAAGGTTCGGTCCGCCTCGGCACGGTTGCTGAGATCGCAGGTCAATTCGACCTAGATCTTCCCCGCGATGAGGACATTCTTCGCCGTCAAGTACGGGTTCTTCCTCAGGATGCCAGGAATCACGCGTTCTTCCTTGAACGGTTTCGGGCGATCCGAAAGTTATTCCAAACACCCGAAATCATCCGGCGTATTGTGCGTGAGGCGATCGAGGATGCGGCTGCGGATAGCGTAAAGTATATCGAGATTCGTTTCACGCCTGCAGCTTTGACACAGGCGGCTGGTTTCCCGCTTGATGAAGCGACGGATTGGGTCATTGAAGCTGCGAGAGAAACGCAGAGGGATTTCTCAATCAAGGTTGGCTTAATTGCCAGCGTCAACCGGCATGAAGATCCAGACATCGCTGAGCGCGTTTTCCAGGTCGTTCAAGATCGATCCGGAGATGGAATTCTCGGCATCGATCTCGCCGGAGATGAACTGCAGGCATCGATGGAACCCTTCAAACCCGTATTCGCCATGGCGAAGTCGCAGGGATTAGGCATCACCGTGCACGCAGGAGAGTGGGATGGCGCCCGGAATGTTCGTGAAGCCATCCTTGAGATGGGTGCGGATCGCATCGGGCATGGCGTACGCGTGATGGATGACCCGGATGTTATCGAGCTTGCCCGCGACCGGGGTGTCTGTTTTGAGGTGAGCTTAACGAGCAATTTTCTTACCGGCGCGGTTAAGAGCATCGATGAACATCCTCTCATGTCCATGATTCAGGCTGGGTTACGGCTCACGCTGACGACGGACGACCCCAGCATCTTTGGCACGACTCTTTCGAGAGAGTATGCGCTCGCGGTAGAACATCTCCAGCTTTCTGAAGAAACCTTGAAAGCCATCGTGATGACTTCAGTTCAATCCTCATTTCTCCCGACCAGAGAGAAAATCGAGCTCGAAAAGAAAATGGTAAGCGAATTATGGATTCCCGATGAGGACACACGATGATCCGTCCCGGGCTTGAGTACAGCATCGTGAGCGATGGGCAGGTTTGGGTTGACGCGGGAGGACCCTTCGGCCTCGTACCGAGGGAATTGTATGAGAGACATCTGAAGCCCGATGAACTCAACCATGTCCCAATGACCCTGAATTGTCTTCTGCTCCGATCAGAAGGTAAGACGATCTTAATCGACTCTGGTCTGGGAGATAAGTTGACGCCGGTCGAAGAGGAGAGATGGAACCTGAATCGCACCGATGGCGGGTTGGTTGAGAATCTGGCAAAACAGGGTGTAAGTGTGAAAGATGTGGACATCGTGATCAATACGCATTTGCACGCGGATCACTGTGGCGGCAATACGGTGATCAAGGACGATTTGCTTGTCGCAACTTTCCCAGAGGCGATGTACCTGGTGCAGAGGATTGAATGGGCGCGGGCTTCCCACCCTGATGACAGGACCAGAGGAACTTACTTCAGAGAAAATTTTATTCCGCTTCAGAAGAGCGGGAGACTGCATCTGCTCAATGGCGACACCTCGGTGACGAAACAGGTCGAATGCGTGGTTACTCCAGGACACACGCGCGGGCATCAGTCCGTTAAGCTCAAAGGTGGAAGTTGGACAGGATTATTTGTCGCGGATATGGCTTCCTATGGAATTCAGATGGCGAAGACAGCCTGGCTGACTGCGTATGATGTTCTGCCTCTCGAGAATGTCAGGACCAAACGTAAGTGGCAAAAGTGGGCGCTGGAGAATAACGCAAAATTGTTCTTCGAACACGATCCAGCCATGAAAATCGCCCAGCTTGAGGAAGAAGCCGGGCGATTAGAGTTGAGGGTCCTGGAACCGTAATCCCGGGTTATTGAGTCTTCTCCCATGTCGCAACGGCGTCCCGAATAAGGGCTTGAATGTTCTCATCGGGGACTTCGCCTAATTCATAGCTATGTACGCCGACCAGCACACGTGCTGAACCTCCCGGTCCTTCTATCAATTGAACCCCCCCGTATTCACCCCCGGATTCCGAGATGGTCTGTTGAAGGATGTCGTTGATTTGTTCGATCATGCTTTGTGGGCGTATGGGAGTTGTATCAGCTTCCCGTATGCGAGGCGTCGGGGTGACGGTTCTTTCTTCTTCTTGCATCACCCATTTCGATAGATCGATTGACGCAAATTCAACGCGTGTCCAGTAAGGCGAATCCCGCAGCTCGTCCGGATCGGAGAATTCGGTGCCTCCTACCTGAACGATGAGTTTTCCACTGACTTCATCTCGAAGAAGGGTGGCGACTTGGATGCGTGCCGGCTGGATTGCGGCCGGAGGAGAAGGCGGAGCCTCGTCGCCCCCGGTTTCCTGCTCAGGAATACCCTGTTCAGGGGTGGAAGGGGGCTCGCTCTGGATCTGATCTTCGGTCGATGAGCGACCGGATATTTCAGCGCTGGCGGCAGTGAGTACCGGCGAGCTCTCGTGCTCAGGTTCTGTTTTTTCCGTAAGATCCTGGTCGTGTTCTTCCAACCCCTCATCAGAGGCAGGCTCAAGAGGCGGCGGATCGTCTTGATCCAGTTCTTCATCTTCAAGTGAAATTGGAGGCACGGGATCCTTGCTCGAGAATGCCAGATAGGCGAAGATGGCGAGAACTGCGCCAGCAAGAATAAGAAATAAGCCGAAGACCAGACCCTGATCAATGTTCATTTTAGGACCTCCGGTTGGCAGGATGGGCAGAAGTGTGTCCCTCGTTGTCCCACACGAATTCGACGTACCGGAGTCGAACAAGTGAGACAAGGTTCATCTTTTCTGCCGTAAACTTTGAAATCATTTTGAAACTCGCCTCCTCGATAAACCCAATCGATGCTTGCGCCATTTCGTTGGATACCATCATGAAGGGTTTCGCGTATGCTTGCCCATAGTGCCCTGGTCTCATTTTCGCAGAGTGTGTCGGATTTGCGTAGTGGATGGATCCCCGCCCGATGCAAGGCTTCATCTGCATAGATGTTTCCGATACCCGCAAGGAAGGATTGGTCGAGGAGCAGAGGCTTTATCTGTCTGTTCCTGCGATTTAGCATCCTGGAGAACAAATCATGCGTATACCCGTCATCCAATGGTTCCGGACCGAGCTTGCTGAGGATTTTTTCGGGATCCTTGAGTAGATGGACGCGCCCGAATTTTCTTGCGTCACTGAAGCGCAAATCCCAACCGTTCTCTAGATGGAAGACGGTGTGATCATATCTTCCGGCGGGTGAACCGGTCGATTTCATCGATAGGTCCCCGCTCATCCGTAGATGAATGAGCATGGTCCGTTCATCGAGAGGAAAAAGAAGGTACTTGCCGCGTCGACGCACATCCTGGATTGTTCTCCCTCGAATGTGTTTCCGAAATGTTCGGTAGGATGGTTGGGAAAAATGTCGAGGCCATGAGGATTCCACATCAAGCACCCGCATGCCGCCGATAGGCGCTGCGTGATTGCCATCCCTCAAGCTGCGGGATATGGTCTCGACTTCAGGTAATTCCGGCATTTCGAAGATTATACAATTCACTCGGCCTCAACGAAAGCACTTTTTCCAGATTATGAAATGGAGATTCAGAGGCAGATGATGGTGTGCAAGGCCCTTCGTTTGTTCATCTTCTCCAAATCCGGCGAAGACGAAATGCAGTTTGAGGGAGGGGCTTTCGATAACTCGGGCTTGACGGAAGCATCGTAGTGATGGCTCTCGCCGAGGTGTTCATAGGAGGGATCTACCACTCGTCATCGCTTGCTTAATATAACGAGATTAAATCAGAGATCTTCTCTAGTTTTGCGGGACCAATTCCGGGCACGTCGAGTAGATCCGCTGCTTCATGAAAAATGCCGAAGGTCTCGCGATGTTTGATGATCTCCTCCGCGAGCGCAGGACCGATCCCGGGAAGCAGATCAAGCTCAGCGATGGATGCTGTATTCACATTTATTTTCTCGCTTGAGGACATGACAGAAGAACGCTGCGGGGTCTCCACCGAGTTTGTTTCCTCCGAAATACTCGGTATGAACACCTGTTGATTAGCCTTCAATGATGCTGCAAGATTGACTCGGTCAAGATTTGCCACCGGGAGGGCTCCGCCGGCGGCTTCGATGGCATCGGCGATGATCGTATGGGTGGGGAGTTCATATACTCCGGGATTTTGGACGGCTCCTGCTACATGGATCATTAACGGGTCTGGTGTGGGGGGCGGCTGTAGTTCTATCCCATATTTTCGGGGTTGAGAGAGCAGTAAAAGAAGAAGACCGGTTGCGAGCAATCCAAGAAGGATTCCGGTCAATAATGTGGTCGCCTGCTGACGCACTTCATCCCCCTTTTTCTTACCATCGATTATACGGGAAAGGGAAAGTGTTTTCAATCCGGTATATAATCGTCGCATGCCCAAATACTACACACGCAGTGGTGATGAGGGATGGACGGGCCTTCTTGGAGACGAACGGGTACCGAAGAACCATCCCAAAACCAGGGCGTATGGCGCCGTAGACGAAGCCTCGGCGGCCTTAGGCCTGGCGAGAGCACTTTCTACGTCTGCACAGGTCCGTCAGGTGGTCAAGGATGTCCAGATTGAGATGTACCATCTCATGGCCGAACTCGCTGCAACAGATCTACAGGCGGACAAATTCCGAAAGATCAGCCTGGAACATGTGGAGGGCCTGGAAGCGCAGATTGAAGTTTATGGATCACAGATTGATATGCCCCATACGTTCGTCGTCCCTGGAGATACGCAATCGAGTGCGGCGTTTCACCTGGCTAGAACCGCAGTTCGACGCGCAGAGCGCGAGGTTGCGGATCTGGCGGAAAACGATGGGTTGCCCAATCCCTCCATCCTGTCGTATTTGAATCGGCTCTCCAGCCTCTGTTTTGTGCTGTCTCTCTACGAGGTAAAGTCTGCAGGAATTAAATCCCCTAGCTTAACCAAGCCCGAGGATCGATGACCGGAACATTGATCAACATGGGTGCGGTCCTCGTTGGAGGACTTATTGGTCTCTTGGTCGGGGTACGCTTTTCCGATCGCGTGCGAGATACGGTCATCTCCGTACTCGGACTCTTCACGCTCGCCGTCGGAATCCTGACATTTCTTGACGGGGTTAATGTAGAGGGCGAGCGTATCCTCATCCCCCTTGTTAGCCTGCTAATCGGCGGCATGCTGGGCGAGTGGTGGCGAATCGAGGCGCGTCTGCAGGACCTGGGCGCCATGTTGGAGAAAAGATTCGCTGGAGGGGACGGCGAGGCTACGCAGGATAGCCAATTTATTCGTGGATTTCTCACAGCCAGCCTTCTCTTCTGTGTGGGTCCAATGACGATTCTTGGATCAATCCAGGACGGTCTTACCGGCGATTATGAGCTCCTGGCTATCAAGTCGGTCCTCGATGGTTTTGCCGCGATGGCCCTCGCTTCCACCTTTGGCGTGGGTGTTCTTTTCTCCGTGCTTATCGTCCTCGTGGTGCAGGGTGGACTTTCGCTCCTGGCATCTCAATTGCAGATTTTCTTCACCGAGATCATGATTGCGGAACTATCCGTTGTTGGAGGGATTCTTTTACTGGCGATCGCAATAGGGTCCCTTCTCGAGCTGCGCCCGATCAGGACGGGGAACCTTCTCCCGGCGCTACTCGTCGCCCCCGTCCTGGTCATTTTCCTGGCTTTCCTGGGGCTGATCTAGAAATTCTGGGGTAATGAGGGGGCGTCCTCCCTGGGGGAGGAAAATGGGTTCCATCATCTCGGAATAGGAAGGAGCAAGCTGCTTGATTCCCGGAACAGATGATGGGGGAAGATGAATGGACCCTTCACTGGGTTCGTGATATCGAGAACACAATATCCACCCTCGCCTTAAACCCCTCTTCATCCTGGGAGAGGGGCCACAATCCACCGAATTAAGAACGAATCTTTCTCATCCTGCAAGGCGGGGTTCTTTCCGTTTACGAGCTTGAGTTCATATGCAGAGAGGAAGAGGAGGCCATCAAAGCCTCCTTCGAATCCATAACTTGCTGCCTCTAAGAACAGTACGGACGGACGGATGGATGGATGAAAGCCTGGCCCTGGAGGGTGGGCGTAATTCGGTGGCTCTCGTTTACACATGAGAACAGGGCTGATGGACCCCGACCGTCCCCTCCTGCTCACGATTGGGCATTGAGCGAGAGGGTGGACGATCAGGAGTTAAAGAAAATATCATCTCGTTCTGGGAGATGACCGGCGTAGAAGATAATGCAGGAAGAGCTATGGTCACCCCTTACTCAGGTCGATCTCTGATAATCAATTTTCTGAGGTGCTTATTCCCCTGCTTTCAGTGATTCGATGATCGTCTCGAAGTTCTCGAATGGCAGCGCGCCACGTGCGAGTTCTCCGTTGATGAGGAAGCTTGGAGTAGAGTTGATCCCCGCCTCAAGCCCCGCCTGGATATCCTGGCTGAGCTGCTCTCGATATGTCTCATCCTGCAGACATGCATTGAATACCGCCGTGTCCAGTCCCAACTGGTCCGCAAACGCTTCCAACCGGATCGAAGTGAATGCCCCTACATTTTCGCCAATTTGATTGGCAAAGAGGACATCGTGGTACTGCCAGAATTGTCCCTGTTCCGCTGCACACAGGCTGGCGAGCGCGGCGGCCTGTGACTCCTTCGTGGCGCTCCTGGAATCAATGATGGGGAAATGGCGGTATTCAAAATATACATCACCGGTCGCGATGTATTCCTCGATGAGCTGCGGCAACGTATTTTCATGGAAGTACTGACAGGCCGGGCACTGAAAATCTGAAAACTCCACGATCCGGATAGGAGCATTAGGGTCGCCCATGGCGGTTCCATCCGTCTCCGGGTAATTCAAAAATTCAGGCATCACGATGCTATTGACCAAGGATTGGTTTCGATAGATGATGACCGCCGTAATGATCACAGCGATTCCACCAATGACAAACACAGCCGTTAGAAGGTTGCGCTGTCGTTGCTTTCTCTTTTTCGCTCGGATCTCCTCGCGTTTGCTCATGCGCTCTCCTCAGTGAAAGTATGGAGCCTAATCCTGCCATAAAAAGGCCGGACTGTCTATGGATCGATACAGATTTTACACAATCTTTAAAGGTCGCACTCATAGAGCGGGTAGCTTCGCCCAGTTTCGTCAAAACCCAATCCATCATAGAGACTTCGACTGTGAGCATTGTCAGCTTGCGTATTTACGGTAATGTGATCGACCCCTTTTTGTGAAAGTGTTTGCAGGATGTCGGTGACGAGGCGCTTGCCAATTCCTTTTCCCTGCCATGCGGGATCCACTGCGAGGCGCGCGATATGTGCGCCGAGCGCAGAGAGTGTACTGAGTTGATAGCCCACGACGCGGTCCTCCTGTTCGAAAACGGTTGCGAGGGAGGCGTGTTGGAGCGCTTCTCCAAGCATCTCCCTGGAATGACTCCACACAGGAAGAAATGAATTTTTATCTACTTGAGCCACGGCATCGAGGTCGGTCATCATGAAGGGGCGGATGCGATCCGATGAATCGTGCAGCGCCGGGAGTTCTTCATGCTTCCATTCGAGAAAAATCACGGTATTCGTTTGCCGGAAACCACTATCTTTGATGAGGGGTTCCAGCCAATCGCTGACGAGAAGAACAGCGCTTGAGATCGCGCCCATGGCGTGGGCTTTTTCCGCAGCCGATTTCCAAATCTGATTCCAGAGGCAATACAGATCGAGACCACGCGCCACAGCGAAGCCTCTGATCCACGCGATCTCGGCCGGATCGGGTGGACATGCCAACCAGCCGACGGGCAATCGGGCATCGAAGGCAAGTATGGAAGGCTGACGCCCTAAAAGATCCAGAGGGTGGAACCAGTCGGAATGCTGATGTCTCCACTCGGCAGTATTCAGCAACGCCGATAGTTGAGTTCGATCAGCTTCCTCAGTTGGTCGGAGCGTGTACCTTTGATCCATAATGGAGCGATGATGGGAGATTTGTTAACTCCCCATCAATTTTGTGGGTATGTCGATAAGTTTTTTCAATAGACGGTCTCGGAGGCCGCTCCTTGGCATTGCTTCTAACCCAACTTGCATGGTTGAGACGGCTTCAAGGGGTTGACCCAGGCGTAATTGGAGTTGGGACATGGCCTGCATCGTAAGCGCGTAGCCTTCCTTGTCTTCCTCTTCAGAAAAGATTTGGGCCGCGATCTGATAATTTTCGAGCGCTTCTTGTCCCCGACCGTTGGCTTCCAGCGCGGCAGCAAGATTGCCATATGCACGACCTGCGAGACCTTGGTCACCGCGGGCGAGAAAGATTTGAGGGGTTCCTTCGACGATGGAAAGAGCATCTTCCGGTCGATCCATTTTAATGTACGTCACAGAAAGGTTGTTCGCCATCTCGGCTGCCAGGATATCTTCCCCTGCGTCGATGTAAGCCGTCCTGGCGGATTCAAACGCCCCCGCGGCGGTTCCGTATTTTTCCTTTCCGAATGCTTTCATGGCGTCTTTTGAAAGACGGGCAGGAAGGTTGGGATCCCCAGTCATCGGGCGATTTCCTCGAGGGCGTCTACTGCTGCGCGCAATTCACGTAGATCAAATTTGCTCAATCTGACGGCCATGCGCAGATAGGGCTGGTTTCCCGGGATCATAAAGAATTCACGCAGTTCCCCGGGCAGCTCTAAGAACCACTCAAAGGCAATCTGGTTCTTATTCCAATCCCCCACGGGGCCTTCCGAGTCGATGTAATCATCGACCGTTTGATCAAGGGTCGTCAAAATGCTCTCCAGATCGGGGAGGGGGACCGGACGAACACCACGTTCATAGGCGCTCACGCGGCTGGGGGGCATGTCGACCGATTCGGCGAGATGTCGAATGGTGATATCTTTTTCGGTTCGACGTTTCCGAAGCATGGCGCCAATCATTCTCTGGCGCAATGAAACCATGATGGCAGGATCGAAATCGGGTCCTTCTTCACGTTCCAGGGGGATTCTTGCTGTGAAGAAGCGCAGCGGCACGTCCAGTTGGTACGCGAGCAATTCCAGTTCGGGTAAAGATATCGCTTTTCGACCATGCTCATAAGATGAAAGCGTGCTGCTGGTGGTTCCAATGAGCTCGGCGGTTTCCTTCATACTCTTACCCGCATCGATGCGCATTTCACGCATCATCGCGCCAAGCATCTTTGCTCGAAGTGTACGTATTTGTCGATCGGTCATATGCTTGCTCCCATCTGATGGCTGGGGCGATTATAGCAGAACTCCGTTTTTTGACGCATAAAAGCGTCCATATGAGAGGAATATCTATCGCTCACCGTGCAAGTTTCGCTCCGGGCGTCTCTCACCAGGATCATTTCAATACAACACGGTCTGCAGTTTGGGTTTTCCCATCGAATGGTCCGCCGAACCTTAATCCGTATCCAGAAGCGTATTAATCTTTGTGGCCAGGATGTCGATTGCCCGGGTCACCCTCTCCTCGGGGAAGCGTAAAACGAGAGGCGCATGGAGTGAATTTGCGAGCTGGAGATCGGCTCCCATATTCGGAACGGCCACATCAACATCCCTTCCCAGTGCACCCGATGTCAACTCGGTCGTGAAACCTTCTGAAGGGAGGGGGCGATTTGTGACAAATAAGATCATGGGGTCTTCGATCCCCTTCTCTTCAAGAAACGTGTGGATTGCGAGCGCATTTGCTACACATTCACGCTCGGGAATCAATACGGTGACCACGGCATCGGCTTGCGTGAGGGCGACCAGCGCAAGCTTGGATAAATTTCGGCCGATGTCCAGGATGACGTGGTCGTAAGCGTTTCGCAAGACTTGAAGGATGGATGCGAGGCGATCGGAGTTCAATTCTGCCGCCCGAGAGGGATCGAGGGGTCCCTGAACAAGTTTGAAAGCCCAGCCATGCGGCGTGGGGAGATGTTGGTGAAGAAAATCAGGATTGAGTTCATTGATTGACATACTCGAGAGGTGGTTTAAGTCGATCTCACTCTGGGACCCCGTAATGGATGCAAGGGATCCGATCGGGAGGACAAGATCGATCACTGCGATATTGGTTGCGGGATTCAGCGTACTCAATTGGTGGGCCACGTTCACGCAGATCGACGATGTGCCCACGCCTCCCTTAACACCGAGAAAGATGGTCAGCGACCCCTTTTGAGCCCATTCAGAGATCGGGCGTGCGACGGGGCTGATCTCTTCACCTGAAAGCTGTCTGAGAAGCTCGTCAACCGCATCGCTTTGCTTCACGATAAAGTGATCGAGACCCGCGTCTATGGCCCCCACAGTAATTTCAGGATTGCTCTGTGACGTGAAACCGTAGAGGGGGGTTTTTTGGGTGCGGTGGTCCTGGCGAAGTTTTTGGACTAATTCAATCCCGTCGATGTCGGGAAGCTCAAGCTCGGTCACAATGACATCGGGCTGATCCCGCCAGGCGATGATGAGGCCCTCCTTGCCTGTTGGAGCGATTTCGACCTCGTATCCTGCACTGCTAAGCATGTGGTAGATGAAGGTCGCAGTTTTTCTATCTGGCTCGATCAGGAGGATGGATTTGTCCTTCACCGAAATACCTGTTTGGTCCTAGTCTTCTGCGGGAGGCATGAGGTACCCGATACCCTGCCTCGTGACAATGTGGATGGGATTTTTTGGATCGGGTTCGATTTTTTGACGCAAACGGCTCAGGCATACCCAGAGGATCTCTTTGTCATCCTTATATTCTGGTCCCCATACCATCGTAAGCAGCTCCTCCGCGCTCAGAACTTGCCCCATATTTGTGGCCAGGGTTTGCAGCAAACGATACTCCGTTGCCGTCAGTTGAATATCTTTCCCTTTGACCGTCACCAGGGCTTTCGCCAGATCGATCTCAAGCTCGTGGTGCTGGAAGATGGGTTGATGGAAGCCCTCAAGCGCCTCCCGTTCCGCTCGCCGGAGAACGGCGCGCACACGGGCAAGAAGCTCCTGGGCAGAAAATGGTTTGACGATGTAATCATCCGCTCCGGCATCCAATCCTCGCACTCGATCTCGCTCCTCACCCTTGGCGGTCAAGATGATGATGGGTACAGAGGAAAACTCCCGAATTCGCTCACATGCCGTGAAACCGTCCATTACGGGCATCATGATATCTAACAATAGCAGATCGGGTTGGTCATCGGCCACCGAATCGACCGCTTGCTGACCATCGCTTGCGGTGCGGACCAGATATCCATCCGTCGTGAGATTTATTTCTACCAGGCTTATGTACCTCGGCTCGTCGTCGACGACGAGGATCGTCTTGCTATCCGTCATTTTCATGCTCCATTTCCCATGAGTTTCGATCGGCTGCGGGGATGGTGAAGTAGAATCTTGTCCCGACCCCCGGCTCGCTCGTGACGCCGATTTCACCGCCATGAGCCTCGATAATCTTCCGGCATATGTACAGCCCCAACCCAGTACCGCGTGCGGTGCTGCTGCTCGGCACACGATAGAATCGTTCAAATAGATGCGACAGGTGCTCGGGAGGTATTCCATCACCATGATCCTGGACTTCGAGCAGAATCATTTTTTCCTGTGGCTGGCATCGAATGATGACATCTGAACCCGGCGCGTACTTGTTTGCATTCGAGAGCATGTTGTAGAGCACCTGGGCGATCCTCGTTGAGTCGATCGACACGATGGGAAGATCCGGGTCCAGTTCCGGGGTGATTTTCATCTCCTGATGCACACCCTGGATGCGATTAATGCTGTCTCGGACCACAGGAGCAATCTTGGTAGGCTCAATGGTCATGCTCAGGATGCCGGTTTCCAGACGGGAAGAGTCAAGCAGGTTATCGATGAGTTCGGTGAGACGATCTGCTTCATCGTCGATGATTTGTAAAAATTCAGTTCGTTTCTCCTGATCCCATTCTGCGTCATCACGCATAAGTGTCGTCACATAACCCTTAATGAATCCCAGGGGTGTACGCAATTCATGAGAGATGGTTGAGATGAACTCATCCTGCATCCGAGCCAGTTCTCTTTGCGCTTCGAGGTTGGCCACGCGTTTCGAAAGCCTCCGGTTTTCAAGGAGCTGGCCGATATGCCAGGCGACGAACTCGGCGAGGCGAATGTGTTCGGGAGGATAGGAAGGACCCCCGAATCTACCAAATACAAGGCTGCCCACTGTTCTCCCACCTGTAAGGAGCGGGAGCCCGAGATAGTCTCGACGTCGATCTCGGTCGGTGACCATCGGACCGGCATCCTCCTGTCGAAGGATGGTTTCACCAAGGCGGAATGCCTCCGCAGCAGCGGGCTCTCCCCATGGCAGCTCGGCCTCTTTCGATCTTCCTCGCCCCAGGGCACGTGCGTATGTCGGCTCGATCACACCGCTCTCTTCATTCTGAAGGTATAAGGCGACTGTGTCGAAAATAAAAATCGTGCGCGCAAGACGAAAGACTGCATCAAGGCCGGCTTCTGTGTCGAATGTCTCCGCCACGATGCGGGCGATGGCATACACTGCATTGAGTTCAGTGCCGTGTGTGAGGGATTCGGTCGGTATCAGCGGACTGGTCATGACGGTAACCCGGAGAGGGGGATGATAAAGCTAAACGTGCTCCCGCGACCCTCGATGCTGTCCACAGTCAATTCTGATCCGTGAGCTTCCAGGATAATTTTTACCAGGGCCAATCCTAAACCCGTGCCTCCAAACCGCCGTGTCGCGGCACCATCGAGTTGATGGAAGGGTTCGAAGATCTCTCCGATCCGGTCAGATGGGATCCCGATGCCTGTGTCAGCAACTTGAAGTTCAACAGTGCCGTTGGCGGATTTGGTGAGAATGGTGACGCTTCCACCCGCAGGAGTGAACTTGATCCCATTATCTACAAGCTGAAACAGCACCCAGGAGAGTCGCTCCCGATCGACGTTGATGACCATCGGCTGGGCATCGATCTGAGAATGGAGATCCACGCCAGCTTTCTCGGCTCGTTCCAGGGACCGTTTTATCACGTCGGCTATCATGTCCCCAAGAAGGATTTCCTCTACCCGCAGAGTCAGCCCCTCTCTGGATGCGGTCGAGAATTCGATAAGATCTTCGATAAGACCGGTGAGTCGATCGGTGGCCCGACGCATCACAACGACCGCGGAATCTTGCTCGGAGGTCAGATCGCCAAGTGTGTGATCTGAAAACAATTCGACGTATCCCTTGATTTGTGCAAGTGGGGTTCGGAGTTCGTGAGAAATATTTGAGATGAAGTTGGCTTTGATCTGATTGATTTCCGCCAGCCGTTCAAGCGCTCGGCGAAGCTCAGCAGTTCTTTCTGAAACACGAACTTCCAGGGTTTTATTTGATTCCTGAAGTGCAGCATGAAGTTCAATGATTTGCTGCGTGATCGCACGGTCGAGGGTATCCCTATCCAGGTAGCCCATCTGGATGAGCGTCTGTCCAAGGAGCATCCGGTGACCTTGAGCGGCGGACTCCTCCTGTTTACGAAGTGCACGTTCCAATTTTTCTTGGGAAAGCAGATTTTGACCGAGCAAGTATTCACCGATTCTCGGTACAAGCCACTGCGGCGTACTGGAGATCGGCGCTTCATCAGGGAAGCCTTCCAGATAGGTCTTTTCCCCCAACAGGGAAAGGAGTGCCAGATCGACTCCACACTTCGGGCACGTCCGGGCATCCCCGGGTAGAGGATACTGACACTGGGGGCACATGATCGCACGCAGCGTATCTTCAATGCTTTTTGATCTTCCCTGAGTTGAACTCATAGACATCTTGAATCATAGCCTCACTGGACATCGAGGGCAAGCACATTGATGAAAGGCGCTTGTAAGGTTCGGAAACCATAAAATAGCTCATAATAGGGGCACTGGAAAGGGAAATATTATGGCTGTTGAAGTCCTATTAATCGACGATGATCCAGATCTCTCCATCATGCTCCGGACCTTATTGAAGGGTCAGGATTTTCAATTGCGAGCGGTGTTTTCGGGAGAGGAGGGGGTCGAAGCCTGCGAAGCGTCACCCCCTGATGTGGTTATTCTCGACCTGCTCATGCCGGGCATGGATGGGTGGGAAGTTTGTGAGCGTATTCGAGAATTTTCAGATGTTCCGATCCTGATCCTTTCTGCACTCGGATCACCCGGGAGTGTGGCACGGGCCCTGGATGCAGGCGCGGATGACTACTTGATCAAACCAGTTCATGCAAGCCTTTTGGCTTCTCGATTGCGTGCTCTTGTACGCCGCCGCTTGAAATTAGAAGATGTGAGAGCGGCGTAAATCCCCATTTGTTTAGAACCGCTGGCTGGCAACCGCGTTTCTCTCATCAAAACCACGCAGAATTCGCTGCGTGGTTTTGACATTTAAGGTCAGCTCAGGGTGGAGAGCCTAGAGAGCGGCTCTGGTCGCTCCGCCATCAAACATAAGGGCATGACCATGAATAAAGGAAGCAGCGGGTGATGCGAGCCAGGCGATGGCTCGACCATATTCTTCGACAGTTCCCATGCGCCCAAGCGGCACATCCACGATAACTTTGGCGGCTTGTTCATCCAGTGAGGTGTTCGCGCGTTCGGCGCGATCCGCCATCAAGTTTTTAACTCGCTGCGTCCATGTCCATGCTGGGTTGATCGAATTGACGCGGATGCCGAGCGGCCCCAATTCGTTTGCCAGAGATTTGGTCAATCCAATGACGCTCATCCGCAAAGCATTCGAGAGTATCAGGTTATCAATGGGTTGTTTGACCGAGTACGATTGTGTCGCAACAATAGACCCTGAACCATGCTGAATCATGTTGGGGATGACGGCATAGCACAGTTGGATTGCGCTCATAATGGTGAGATCGATGGCTGCACGCCAATCCGAAATGGTCAGGTCGAGGAAATTACCGGGCGGGGGTCCGCCCGCATTGAGGATGAGCACATCCACATGCTTGAAATGGGCAATGGCTTTTTCGACAAATCTGTCCACATCGTCCACATCCGCTACGTCTGCCTGCAGGGCAAGCACATCGACGCCGGTTTTCTGTCGAATCTCCTCTGCCGTCGTGTGGATGTCGTCCGATCGGGAGCAGATGGCAAGATCGACCCCCTCATTCGCAAGTGCGAAGGCGGCAGCTTTCCCAAGCCCTCGGGACGCTGCGGCGACAATGGCTTTCTGTCCGTTCAATCCAAGATCCATCTCAGCCTCCGTAAAATAGAGTATTTGGGTATGAGCCCGAGTTCCCTGCAGCTTTCCGCTGGGCGGATGAGTAGGCGGGGCATGGGAGTGCCCCCCCCATTCAGGCTTATTCTCTGGAAGATGCCCCGCAGCTTGCGGCGTGGTTTTTCCAGGAGCTCAAATCATACGAATTTGGTAATCCACGATTTGCAGGTCGGGACGCTGTCTCTCGATCCACGGTGGGATCGTCTCGAGCATCTTTTGGACATGGCGCGGGTCATTGCTTACGGTGACACAAGCGATTTCGGCTGCTCGATGGAGATCATTCAAATCAATCTCCGCCGCCGACACATTGAATTCTTTTCCCAACCGGATGAGAAGCGGCTTCAATCGGCTGCGCTTCTGTTTGAGCGAGCTGCACCCGGAGATGTAAAGTTCGATGGAAAGAGCGCCAACGTGCATAGGTCGAGTGTAGTCGCAACTTACCAGAACCACAAGAAAAAGTCTCTGGGTTATAATGTGTGTACGATGCAGAGAAATACGACGATTTTCCTTGTTGTGATTGCCCTGATGGTCGCTCTTATCGGAGTGGCGTTAGTTCTGAGTGTGCGCGCCGTTACGCAGCCGATCTCGGCGGTCAACAGCAATCTGGCCACACAAGTGGCATCCCTGTTAAATCCTACACCTACGGTCCTTCCAGACCCAATCACATTGATCCACGAGGTCAGAGCCCTCGCGCGTCTGGAAACCATGCAGTACACGCTTGAAAAAGTCATCACAGCAGAAGTGGGGCAGGGCGCGCTCGATTTTCTCTTCGGGGATCAGCTCTTGTTGATCGCGCATGGCGAGGTCATCGCCGGTGTCGATCTTGAGAAGATCGGGGTAGATGACATCACGGTTGAAGAAGATGGTCGCGTCGTTATCGTCCTGCCAAGGGCGGAAATTTTTATTGCTGCATTGGATAATGAAAAAACCTACGTCTATGACCGTGACATCGGATTGCTCCGGAAAGCAGAAATCGATCTAGAATCTGAGGCTCGCAGAGTGGCCCAAAGCGAGTTTGAAAAAGCGGCAATGGAAGATGGAATTTTGGAGCAAGCGCAGATAAACGCTGAAAATTTCCTTTACCGTTTCCTGCGTTCCATCGGCGTGCAGGATGTTCGCTTCGAGACTGCCCCGATCCCGGAATTTGCTCCAACAGCGACCCCATTGAGCTGAATATCCTGCATCAATCTCGGGTTGTGCCGGATATACTTCTTGCTGGATCGGCGCTACGCGCGTTCAGTCCAGGCAGGATTCCGATATCGTTCAAGGGCTAAGACTTCTGCTCTTTGCAGCTCGGCTGCGGTTGTAGTTTCCTCGGTAAACTCAAAGCCAAGGGCATGGACAAACCCATTCACCATCGCCTGAGCAGCCTCATCCCAGCTTACGACATGTGCACTTGCCCGTTCCACGGTTGTCGCTCGCTCCAGGACCTGGCTGGCGGCTTGATGGCGTGCCGGTTTGTCCTCATAAGCGAGCGCTTCACAAATTCGGGTGATATCTCCCACAAGCGGCAGGGTCCCGTGCTGGAGAATTGATTGCTTCCTGCGCGTTTGGGCGCTTCCCAGGAGTTTCTTGCCCTCATGAGTGATCTCATATGCGCTAGGCGCCACGAAACAGACCGGGTCAACGAGTTTGTCGCCTTGGGTAGGAGGGTGGGAAGGTTGCACTTCCGTCTCGACACCCAGAAGCTCCAATCCCTTGATCAATCCTATGCTGAGGTACCGATAGCTGGTGAGCACATCTCCCTGGAGATGAGGATGGTCTGCGGGAGCATGAATCGAGTACGTAAGTTCGTCTGTATGGAGGATGGCGCGACCTCCGGTGGGACGCCGGACGAGGTCCCAACCCCGATCGGATAGCAGCGTCCGATCGACATCTTTAATGGCCTGGGCATATCCAAGCGAGATGCAGGGCGGGTTCCAGGCATAGAGTCGAAAGGTCGGGGTTGAATCTCCAGCACCGACAGCTTCGAGAATAGCTTCATCAAGCGCCATATTATCAGCGCCAGATAGAGGCCTGGAAAGGATCAGCCGCCATCGCTCAGGGGCTCTTGATGACATGGTTTGGATTATATCGCTCATTTTGTCACGCGGGGTTTATGATGGGGTCGAAGGGACACAATAAAATTGAAGGGCAAGGGGAAGCATTTTAAGTTTGAACTTCCCAAAGCCTTCAACTTGATCCTTCGTGTTTTCTGCATCGCGGACGAACGACCGTCGTTAGAATCCCAACTCCTTCTTAGCGAGAGTTTTTCAATTGGAGTGAAACCGCCGTCGAGGAACTACGCTATGGTAGACTCATGCTCCGAAGATGTGTTTTTCCGAAAAGGCAGGCAGCGCTTTCCCTTGTCGAAAACGGGAACAGTGCTGACCAAACGACGCTTTCCTGATCACAGAATATGATCCAATCGGATCCTGTATGCCGATTAAAATCCATGAGACGCTAACGGGGAAGTAATGTTGTGAAACGGATAACGATCGCGATTGTTTTCCTCATCATTGCTGCGGGGTGCGGTGTGGATGCACCCGACCCTGCTCCGCCTCCAACAGCGACTCGAACTTCGGGGACAGGACAATCTCCTACGCTCGAAGAACAGCCCACATCCCCTTCTGCGATCGGGGGTGAAGTGGTGATATGGCTGGATTGGACTCCCGATGAGTTGGGTGGGCTTGCTGAAGTGATCCAGGCATTCCGTGCTCGCCATCCCGATATCAATTTCTCCATTGTCTATCGACCGGGACGATCCCTGTACGATGATTTTATCCAGACGGGAGACCCTGGCGAGAAACCGACAATATTGCTGGGACCTTCTACTTGGGGACCTGTGCTTATGGACGACGGTCTTATCATGGACCTTTCTGAATACGTGGATTCCGAATTTGAACGGTCGATCTTGCCTCTGGCCTGGTCCCAGGCGGGGGAGAGAACGGTGGTCTTTGGTGTGCCTGTAGAATTGCATGGCATGGTGCTGTATAGAAATACCAGCCTCATTCGAGAGAGGGTCCGGGACATCGATGAATTTACAAGCAAGGCGAATGAGCTGAGGGATTTGACCGGCATGATCATGCCCCTGGATCTCGGGTTCTATAACTCAGCCGCTCAACTTGCGGCATGTGATGGGGTCCTCTTCGATCCTTCCGGAAACCTGTCCATCTCGACCGAAGCCGGATATTGCTGGATGGGACTTCTCAGGGCTATGAGCCGGGCAGGACGAGTTGTTTTTAATGAAGACATCGATCGATCTATGTTCGAAGGTGGTGAGAGCGGCTGGTATATCGCCGAGTCCGACATGCTCTCTCAGCTCTCCATGAAACTGGGGCCGGAAAATATCTCTGTGGATCGCTGGCCGGTGTACACAGAGAGCAATCGATCCCTTGCTGGATTTGTATGGACAGAAAACGCATACCTGGTCTCAGGTTCATCCAATGTAGATATCGAAGCGTCGTGGGGTTTTATGCGATTCCTGCTCACGCCGGAGGCGCAGGAGATACTCAGTGACCCAGACGGCGCAGCGCATCTTCCGGTGATCTACAATGTTCAGATATCGGATCGTTTGAAGTCAGAAGCTCTGAGCGCTGTCCAATCAGGCGTTCCCCTTCCGCTCAGGAGTGACCTGGACAGATTTATCCAACCGATAGAAGACGCGATCGAGGATTTCGTGGTCATGGGCGCTGATCTGCAAATTTCCATCGACGTTGCCTTGATGAAAATTGAGGATTCGTAATCTGGCGACACAGGCAGTCATTGAACACTTTGGCTGAATGTGCATATGCGCTCCCAGCGTTCTGCGCTGTATTGAACCAGGGTTGAATTGAGGTTTATGGTGGGACGTCCCAGATTGACTTCAAGAAGCCGCTTTCTATTAAAACTTCCTTGACTGTTTCGAAAAGGCGATTTGGGCGACGACCCCCAGAATGTGGATTCCTGAGGCTCCGATCCATCGGTTTGGGATTGTCAGCGAGGGAATTTTCGCGGTGACATTCTGCGACAGACGATCGCCAGGACCCGGACGTATATGAAACGGTCTGAACCTGATTCGTAGATCCAATTCCGATCATCGCTTTGATATCCGAGAATATTGCAGGATCGATCCGAAACTTTGGCATGGATGCGGGACGCTCACATTACTATACATAAGTATGATTTCGGCGTGGAAAGCGTGCATGGCCAGAAACGAACCAACCTCCGATGGGTATGCGTCCTTTCGCACCGTTGTATAATCCGGTCGAGATGGGATGTCGATTCGGAGACGTCCTGACTGGATGATAGCCGAAAATGCACCTGATTAGCACACATGAGCAGGCGGACTTTGATGCGATCGCAAGTCTTATCGGGGTTAAATTTCTCGACCCTCAAGGGATCGCCATACTGCCGCGACGCCTGAACAGGAATGTACGTGCGTTCCTCACACTCTATGGTTCAGCGTACGACCTGGTCGAATTCAGCGACATCCCCAAAGGTTCCATCGAGAGACTGACGATCGTCGACACTCAGACGTCGCCCTCCATCAAGGGGATGCGTTCGGACACAGGTGTTCATGTGATCGATCATCATCCTCCCTCCGACTCGTTCGATTCGCATTGGTCAACACATATCGAGGAAGTCGGTGCCACTGCCACGTTGGTCACCGAGGAGATTCAAGAGCGAGGGTTGGATATTGATTCTTCAACCGCGACGCTGCTCCTCATGGGGATTTACGAAGATACCGGATCATTATCCTATGTGGGCACGACTGTACGTGACTTACGCGCTTGCACATGGTTGTTCGAATGCGGCGCCAGCCTCAAGGTTGCCTCCGATTTCCTCGATCATCCTTTATCCAATGGACAGAGAAAGCTGTATGAGCAGTTGGTTGAGTCGGCCGAATCACATGATTTCCATGGCACGTCCGTTGTCATCTCCTGTGCCGATGCCTCTGGGCTGAGTGATGAAATATCGACTCTGGCGCATAAATTACGAGATATTTTTGATCCGGACGGCCTCTTTGTGCTTGTTGCGCTTGATGGCAACGTCCAGTTTATCGCACGCTCGACCTCAGATTCCATCGATGTAGGAAGAATTGCATCGGAGTTCGGGGGAGGCGGACATCCGCGGGCATCTGCCGCGTTGATCAGGGGACGAAACCTGGAAGACGTATGTGAAGAGCTCGTGACTCTGCTTTCCGATCAGATCAAACCCACGAAGAAAATCCATGAAATCATGTCGCGCGATCCTCAATTGCTCGGCCCA
Organism: uncultured Anaerolineaceae bacterium; assembly: GCA_964570595.1. Taxonomy (GTDB): domain Bacteria; phylum Chloroflexota; class Anaerolineae; order Anaerolineales; family E44-bin32; genus E44-bin32. Next base: position 25,508 of record CAZMZL010000006.1, read on the forward strand.
GAAGAAAAGATCAAAAGCGCAGCGGAGCGTATGCAGCGGTTTGGACATGAGGGGTATCCGGTCGTCCAGGATGATGCCGTTCTCGGGCTGCTCACAAGGCGGACCGTCGATCGGGCGATGTCCCACGGTATGGAGAATCAGCCGATATCTCAAATCATGGAATCCGGCGATCACGCGGTGAACGCCGACGATTCCGTCCAACATCTTCAGAATGTCATGATCGAGACGGGATGGGGGCAGGTTCCGGTGCGGGATCCTGAGAAAGGGAAGATCACCGGTATCGTTACTCGCACGGACCTGCTCAACGCCATTGGGACCAAGATGGACAGAACTCCAGAACATGCACTCATGGATCGACTCGAAAATGCGCTTCCTCCCTCGAGGCTTTCCCTGTTAAAGTTGATATCATCCGAAGCTGAAAATCGCCATGATGCGCTCTACATCGTCGGAGGCTTTGTCCGTGATCTCTTGCTGGGAGCGCCAAGCGTGGACTTCGATCTTGTCGTAGAGGGCGATGCCATCGGATTAGCTCAGGCATTGGTCTCGCGCTACGGCGGCAGAATCAGCAGTCACCGGAGGTTTGGAACTGCCAAGTGGCACCTGGATCTTCAGGCTGAAGGTTTGACGAAAGCGATCGGCCGGGTTTTGTCCTCACAAAACGATCTCCCCCAGACGCTGGACTTTGTCACTGCGAGGACGGAATTTTACACGCATCCCACTGCATTGCCCTCCGTTCAGAGGGGGAGCATCAAACTCGATCTTCATCGCAGGGATTTCACCATTAATACCCTGGCGATTCGGTTGGATGGACCTTATTTTGGGCAAGTTCTTGATCACTGGGGGGGGCGGAGAGACCTTGAAGAGGGCAAGATTCGAGTGCTCCATTCGATCAGTTTCATCGACGACCCGACGCGTATCTTACGAGCGATTCGTCTCGAGAAACGACTTGATTTCGAAATTGAAGCCCGCACACTTGCGCTTCTAACTCGGGCTGTACCGCTTCTCGATCGAGTAAGCGGGGAGAGAATCCAACACGAGCTGGAGGCCATTCTTGATGAGCAGAAGTTCTCGGGCATTCTCCTTGGACTGCACGATCGGGGCCTGCTCAGCGCTATTCACCCTCATTTAACTTGGGATCCCTGGTTGGAAGAGCGCTTTGATTTCACCAGGCGTTTTGATCCTCCAGATTCATGGAATCTCCAGGCAAAAATGGAGGGACACGATCTTCTCTTCGGTCTATGGTTGTTTCGGCTCGATCAGGTCTATGCAGAAGAAATCTGCCAGCGATTGAGATTGCCGCTTTCTTCGCGGGATGATGTGCTCCAGGCCAATGAACTTGGACGACGTTTGGCGGGTGAGATGAAGTATGAAGCGCCCAGTGATTTTGTGGCGTTATTTGACCCATGCACAGAAGAAGCACTGGTGATTACATGGCTGGGCCTGGATGCGGCCAGAAAAGCGATCGATGAATACCTGACGAAGTGGCGTCACATCAAGCCGCTATCCAGCGGTGAAGTTCTGCGAGAAATGAACCTTCCTCAAGGTCCTCAATACGGCCGGATTCTTTGGGCGATTAGAGCCGCCTGGCTGGATGGCGAAATTGCGAACGCTGATGAGGAACGGGTTCTTTTAGAAAAGTTGGTGATGGAGGCGGTTCGTGATGGATGAAGCCCTCTCTTGCCGGATCCGCGAGGCGCGGGAAAGCGATCTCCCTGCGCTGGAGTGGGAAGGTGAATACACACATTTTCGCCGCCTCTACCGGCAAGCTCTGGATGAAGCAAAGATGGGAAGACGGATCCTGCTCATTGTGGAGAATGAAGGGGAAATCGTGGGCCAGATTTTTATCCACCTCAAATCAAAGTGGAACCATCATTTCGCACCTGATAGAACCGGTTATTTGTATTCATTTCGGGTGAAACCGGAATACCGATTCATGGGCATCGGAACCAGCTTGTTACGGGAGGCGGAAGAAATGCTCCTTGACTATGGCTTCAGCAGAGCCGTCATTTCAGTGGTCAAGGACAATGTCCCTGCCAGGTTATTGTATGAAAAGTTGGGTTATACCATCTTCACTGAAGACCCCGGAGAATGGTCCTATTTCGATGACCTCGGCGTCCTGAAGCAAGTCATCGAGCCTTCCTTTGTGCTTGGTAAAAGAATATAGACGCAGCGATGGTATAAAATCGATGTGGCATGAATCTTGAACCTTAAAATCTTCCGATGTCCGGGAATGCGAATCCTGGCACGGATGAATGGATTCCTCTCATCGGACCGAGAGGATATGCCCTGGGGGGATTGTGGTTTTCGGGTCAAAAATCATCTGCCAAAGGTAGTGGGATAAGCTGATGGGGAATGTGTGCGGATACCTGAGATGGGATAGATTGATCCAAGGCTTGCTCCTGGCAGGGGCTGCTGCGGCAAGTTATGCATGCTCAACGCCGGTCCTTGATGAGAGAAGTGGGGCGTTTGAAGGCGTGATCAAACCCCAGCCCTCCGCTGAAGCTTCTGCCGAACCGACGTCGGAGGAGCCCATGTTTGAGTTCACGCAAGCAGCTCCTCCCACATACCCGGCAGTTGAGATGATGGGTACCTCTACACCAGATCCTGTACGAGAACCGCCGCCTTTGAGAGAAGAGGCTGAATTTTACCGAGTGCAGCCAGGGGATTCCTTGAATATGATCGCGTATCGCTACCGAGTATCCCCTCTCCAAATCATGGAAGCGAATGAGATCCTCGACGGCGATCTTCTTGCCGTTGGGCAGATGTTAATCGTTCCCCCTCCGAAGTTGAGAGAACCCGGACCTTCCTACAAGATGATCCCGAATTCCGAATTGGTGTATGGTCCGGCAAGCATATATTTCGACATCGAAGGGTTTGTGGAGAACTCAGGTGGTTATCTTCGTGACTATCTTGAGGTCGTGGATGAGGAGGAGTTATCCGGCGCGCAGATCATTGCAAAAGTCGCAGAGCGCTATTCTGTAAATCCGATGCTTCTGATTGCGATTCTTGAACATCAGAGCGGCTGGCTGTATCGCCGAAACATATCCACACAAAGTGCGTACTACCCGATTGGATACGTTGCGAGCGGGTGGGAGGGATTGTATGCGCAGATAGCGTGGACGGCTGACCAGCTCAACACGGGGTATTATCGATGGAGGGCTGGGTGGGCTGGTCCTTACACACTCGTGGATGGGAAGATGCTTAATCCCGGCGCAGGAGTAAACGCGGGGACCGTTGGTCTGCAGTATTTATTTTCACAGCTTTATCAGGAGGATGAGTGGCGCAGGGTGGTGGATGAAGGAGGGTTCGAACAAATCTTCTCGATATTGTTTGATCATCCTTTCATGCGTCAAGTTGAACCGCTGCTGCCGGATGGATTGGCCCAACCCGAGCTTCAACTCCCGTTTGAGCCTGAAAGTGTCTGGTCATTTACGGGTGGCCCCCATAGCGCCTGGGGCGGGGGCGCTGCCTGGGCAGCGTTAGATTTTGCCCCTCCTGGATTTGCCCTCGGGTGTGTCCTGTCCGATGAATGGATCGTCGCATCCGCGCCGGGGTTTGTGGTCCGGGCTGGGGAGGGCGAAGTGGTGGTAGACCTTGATGGGGACGGCTTTGAGCAATCAGGTTGGGTTCTTTTCTACATGCACGTAGAAGCTCGCGATCGAGTCGCATCGGGTTCTTACTTGAATGCAGGCGACCGGGTTGGGCACCCTTCCTGCGAAGGGGGTGTGACGACGGGGACACACGTTCATGTCGCCAGAAAGTATAATGGTGAGTGGGTTTCCGCTGATGGTTCCATCCCATTCAACCTCGATGGTTGGATCTCTGTGGGTTTGGGTGAACAGTACGATGGGCTGCTCGTGCGCGATGCGGTACAGCTCGAGGCATGTGCTTGTCGAAACGACACGAACCAGATTTCAAGATAATGCGATTTGTTTTTCAGCAATCCTCAGGGATACGTGCATTGATTTTCATTGGGCTCACTTTATTGGGTGTGAGCCTGGCTTGTTCACGCGCGGATGTGGAATCACCCGGAGGTGTGGGGTCCGGCGGGATCACAGCGCCAACGATTTCGATTGCCACACCAGTAGATCCCCCCGAGAAAACGGCGACGGTTGAGGTTCCTTTCATGGCGACATCAACCCCGGAGTTTCTCGAGCCGGTTGCTTCCCCTACACTGCCACCCACACCTACAAGTGAGTCCATCGACACAGGTGAAAGCTTGCTATACGAATCACAACCTGGGGACAGCGTGCGTACAGTGGCCGTCAGATTCGGCGTGATACCAGAAGATATTGAATCTCCAGAGCCGCTTCCCTCTGAGACAGATTTGATCGACCCCGGCCAACTGCTGATCATACCCAATCGCCTGGTCGATGTGGGGCCATCCGAGAAACTTCTACCAGATAGTGAAGTTATATTTTCTCCGCATGCCACGGCTTTCGATGTCGCCGCATTTTCTAAGGCACAGGGCGGGTACCTCAATAAATACCAGGAGATCGTGGACGGTTTCTGGAGACCGGGGCCGGAAGTTGTTGAAATCGTCGCCCTGGATAATTCGATCAATCCTCGGATCTTGTTGGCGCTCCTGGAGTATCGTTCGGGATGGGTCACCGATCCCAGCATTCCATCGGGGGACTCATTCAAATATCCTTTGGGTGTGAAGGATGAAAGAAACCAGGGATTACAACGGCAGTTGACATGGCTGGCGAATGAACTCGGCAATGGCTACTATGGATGGCGTTCAGCGACCCTGACTGATCTTAAATTCCGTGACCGATCAACGCTCCGTCTTGCGCCGGAGATCAACGCAGGAACGGTGGCTATCCAGCACGTGCTCTCATTATTCCACGATCGAGCGGTGTGGGATCAAGCTATTAATGAAAATTTATTTTTAGGAACGTATACGAATCTATTTGGTGAACCCTGGGAGTATGAGTACCAGATCTTTGAGCCGGGTGTGAGTCAGCCGGATTTGATCCTCCCATTTCTACCCAACCATATCTGGGCATTCACAGGGGGGCCCCACGGCGCCTGGGAACGGGAAAGCGCCTGGGCCGCGCTTGATTTCGCGCCGGCAACAAGCGTTTCAGGATGTGTGATTTCAGAGGATTGGGTTACTGCATCGGCGCCGGGAATCGTAGTTCGCAGTGAGGATGGGACGGTTGTGCTGGACCTGGACGGGGACGGGCGCGAACAAAGCGGATGGTCGCTTCTCTACCTTCATGTTGCAGAGGAAGGGCGAGTGGATGTGGGCACTTTCGTCGAACAGGGTGACCTTCTCGGCCATCCCTCTTGTGAGGGGGGAATCGCAACCGGTACGCATGTCCATTTCGCCCGGAAATATAACGGGGAGTGGATCCTCGCGGATGGACCCATCCCGTTTGAATTAAGTGGATGGGTCACCCACGCCGGTACCAAACGTTACCAGGGGATGCTGGTGAAGGAAGGCGAGCAGGTGATTGCCTGCCCATGTGCCTCATATCAGACGTTGATTTCACGACAATGAAGGTGATGAAGGGCACTCTGCCGGCATTCGCGCTTGGCTCGATATTGATCGCTTCATGTTTGCCTCCGCCCTCAGAGGCTTCTCCCACATTGACCCCTGCGGCGATTTCTCCGGCGACCTCCGGGACTCCGATACCGTCGAGGGAGCCTTTTCCGCCGGGAACGATTTTTGAATACATCAGTCAAACAGGCGATACTCTTGGATCCGTCGCGGCGCATTTTAATACCAGTGAGGATGAGATTCGAGAAGCGAATCCACAGCTGCCGGGTGACATGACAACGTTGCCGCCAGGGTTTCCCCTCAAGGTCCCGAGCTATTATGTGCCTCTGACAGGGTCGCCTTTTAAAATCTTGCCGGATAGCGAAGTTGTGAACGGACCGACTGCAGTGGGCTTCGATATCCGATCCGAGATCCTCAAGCGCCCGGGATTCTTGTCGGAAATCGAATCGTTCGCCTATCGAAAACAGCGTGATGCCTGGGATGTTGTGGATATCATCGCGAGCAATTATTCGATCAATCCACGACTGCTGCTCGCATTGATGGAATACCAGACAAATGCGCTGAGCGTCCCTTTCCCGGCAGGGGATGAGATGACGTATCCCATGGGCGTCGAGGATCCTGGTTATCGAGGATTGTTCTGGCAGTTGATCTGGGCGGCAGAACGATTGAATGATGGATACTATGGTTGGCGGACTGGTTCACGAACCTCGCTGGAGTTGACCGATGGGCTCACGATGCGTGTGGATCCATGGCAAAATGCTGGAACTGCCGCCGTGCAATATTTTTTTGCAGGATTATATGGAAAGGAAGAATTTGATCACGCTGTAAGCCCCGATGGTTTTTATCGTTCCTTTGTCGATTTATGGGGAGATCCTACCTTGCTCGAGATGGCCCACATCCCTGGAAGCCTGGAACAGCCCGAACTGGCATTGCCTTTCGTGGGAGGACAGATCTGGGATTTCACCGGTGGACCCCATCCCGCCTGGGGCACGAGCCTCCCGTTCGGCGCGCTAGATTTTGCCCCTCCATCTAATGAAAGCGGCTGTGTGGTCTCATTCGCCTGGTTCACGGCGCCCGCCAGTGGTCGCATCGTTCGGAGCGCTGAAGCAACGGTCGTTCTTGATTTAGACGGTGACGGAGATGAGCGGACAGGGTGGGTAATGTTTTTTTATCACGTCGGGACGGATGGGCGGGTCGATGAGGGAGTCGACGTGCAACAAGGTGACCCATTAGGTCATCCGTCATGTGAAGGGGGTCGAGCCACAGGCACGCATGTACATCTCGCCCGGAAATATAACGGCGAGTGGATCCCGGCCGGAGGTATTATCCCGTTTAATTTAGGTGGTTGGGTCTCTGCCTATGGTGATGAGGTGTATGAAGGCACGCTGACGAGAGGGTCACGCGTGGTTCCCGCAAGCTCCAGTGCCTCTGAAGAGAATATGTTGATCTACGAATTGCCCTGAAATCTTTCCCGCTTAATCATCCATCTCGTGACGGGCCATCGATCACCATGAAGTTCGAGGCCTGAATTATCTGATTTTTATGCGTCGTTTCTTATACCCGTGAAGTCCCTAACATATCACTTTTCTTAGCCCCGTCTCTGAAAACGAAAGGATTTCCCTTCCTTTGAATCTCGCACGAGGTATGGTGTCGTCTCAGGGATTTCTCGTCACCTCGGTCGCTTCATTCCCTCCGTTCCTCGAGTTGACACAGAGGCTAAATCATTCGCGATGATGTCATTTGGAGTGGGGTATAACACAATAGGGTATTTTCAAAGGGGAGAAACTTTACATAAAAACAAGTTTCTTGGCAGAGTTATACAACGGATACATTCT